>JBJEMO010000089.1:0-15960 GCA_051879715.1 Bilifractor sp. | reverse complement strand
CCTGAACATCCAGTGCGCCGTCATAGATATTACCTGTGGAACCATCGAAGGAAATGACATCTCCCTCATGGTAAGTCTTTCCGCCAAGTGTGAAGGACTTTCCATCCTCAGCGAAGGAAATATCAGAGCAGCCTGCTACGCAGCAAGCACCCATGCCACGGGCTACAACTGCAGCATGAGAGGTCATTCCGCCACGGGCGGTCAGAATACCCTGAGCAGCCTTCATTCCCTCGATATCCTCCGGAGAGGTCTCAAGACGAACCAGAACTACCTTCTCGCCGTCCTTTGCAGCCTTCTTTGCCTCTTCTGCAGTGAAGACAATCTTACCGCAGGCAGCACCAGGTGCAGCCGGAAGTCCCTTGCCGACCTGAGTAGCGTTCTTGAGCTCGGCCTTTGAGAAGGAGCCGTGCAGCAGTGTATCCAGGTTACGCGGATCTACGTCCAGGACAGCCTTCTTCTTGTCGATCTTGCCTTCTGCTACCAGGTCGCAGGCAATCTTCAGAGCTGCCTTTGCAGTTCTCTTACCATTACGGCACTGCAGCATGTAGAGCTTTCCATCCTCGATGGTGAACTCCATATCCTGCATGTCTCTGTAGTGATCCTCCAGCTTGTTGGAGATCGCAATCAGCTCATCATAGATCTTCGGCAGTTTCACCTTGATCTCATCAATCTTCATAGGAGTACGTGCGCCGGAAACAACGTCCTCGCCCTGTGCGTTCATCAGAACCTCAGCGTAGAACTTGTTCTCACCGGTTGCAGGATCACGGGAGAATGCAACACCGGATCCGGATGTCGGTCCCATGTTACCAAATGCCATCATCTGTACGTTAACAGCGGTTCCCCAGGAGTACGGGATATCGTTGTCACGACGATATACGTTGGCACGCGGGTTGTCCCAGGAACGGAATACGGCCTTTACAGCTTCTACCAGCTGCTCCTTGGCATCGGTCGGGAAGTCCTTGCCGATCTTCTCGTTATAGAGTACCTTGTACTGCTTTACAAGATCCTGCAGATCTGCTGTATCCAGATCAACATCGTCCTTAACACCCTTCTCAGCTTTCTTCTTGTCGATCAGCTTCTCGAAGAGGCTCTTCGGTACTTCCATAACAACATCCGAGAACATCTGGATGAATCTTCTGTAGCAGTCCCATGCCCAACGCGGATTTCCGGACTTCTTGGCCATTGTCTCAACAACCTGCTCATTCAGGCCAAGGTTCAGGATAGTATCCATCATTCCAGGCATAGATGCGCGGGCACCGGAACGAACCGATACAAGCAGCGGATTCTCGATATCGCCGAACTTCTTGCCGGTGATCTCTTCCATCTTGCCCATGTACTCCTTAATCTGTCCAAGGATCTCGTCATTGATCTGACGGCCATCCTCATAGTACTGAGTACAAGCTTCTGTTGTGATGGTAAATCCCTGCGGAACCGGGAGTCCCAGATTTGTCATCTCAGCAAGGTTAGCGCCCTTACCACCGAGCAGCTCACGCATGTCTTTGTTGCCCTCGCTGAACAGGTAGACCCATTTTCTAGCCATTTACTCATTTCCTCCTAATCAATACTGTGATTAATACTGAAAAATATTGCTTAACGTATATATTTTACATATCAGACAGCAGGTAGTCAAGTTTACTTGCTGTAATTTACAATGTCTCCGAAATCAGGCTTCAGAGAAGCTCCGCCAACCAGACCGCCGTCGATATCTTCCTTTGCAAAAAGCTCAGCAGCATTGGCAGGCTTTACAGATCCGCCGTAAAGAACACGGATTGTATCAGCAACCTCAGCACCATAGAGCTCACGGATCAGATCACGGATGCCCTTGCAGACTTCCTCAGCCTGATCTGCAGTTGCGGTTTTTCCGGTTCCGATTGCCCAGATCGGCTCATAGGCAATGATTGCCTTCTTTGCCTGCTCTGCAGTCAGGTCCTGGAATCCAACCTTAACCTGCTGACGGATCCAGTCCATCGTGATACCCTGCTCTCTCTGTGTGAGGGACTCGCCGCAGCACATAACCGGAATCAGGTTGTGCTCGAAGGCTTTCTTCATTTTCTTGTTTACATCTTCAGAAGTCTCTCCGAAGTAATCTCTTCTCTCGGAATGTCCGAGAATGACATACTTTGCACCTGCATCAACCAGCATTGCCGGGGAAATTTCTCCTGTATATGCGCCACTCTCCTCAAAGTACATATTCTCGGCACCAATCTGGATGTTGGAGCCTGCTGCAGCCTCAACAGCTGCCGGAATATCGATTGCCGGTACGCAGAGAAGCACGTCTACTGTATCGGATGCGCATGTCTTTCTCATTTCTGCGATCAGAGCCTTTGTCTCGGAAGGTGTCTTGTTCATCTTCCAGTTACCTGCTGCGAGAATTCTTCTTGCCATTTTTCTGGCCTCCTTAAATCTATATCTGAAAATCTGTTACCAATGAATATGATATATTATGGCAGATATTATTTGTCGTTTGCTGCTGCTACACCCGGAAGCTCCTTGCCCTCAAGGAATTCAAGGGAAGCACCGCCGCCTGTGGAAATATGGCTCATCTTGTCGCCATAGCCGAGCTGGTTAACCGCTGCTGCGGAATCACCGCCACCGATGATGGTAGTAGCGTCTGTCTCAGCAAGTGCAGCTGCAACAGCCTTTGTTCCTGCAGCCAGAATCGGATTCTCGAATACACCCATCGGTCCATTCCAAACAACGGTCTTTGCAGATTTTACAGCATCGCTGTAAAGTGCGATAGTCTTCGGTCCGATATCTGCACCCTCTTTATCAGCCGGGATCTTATCTGCGTCAACAACCTCTGTATCGATCGGTGCATCGATCGGATCCGGGAACTCGTCGATCACAACCGTATCAATCGGAAGAAGCAGCTTCTTGCCGAGCTTTTCAGCCTTTTCCATCATTTCCTTGCAATAGTCAACTTTTGTCTCATCCAGAAGAGACTTTCCGACTTCATAGCCCTTTGCCTTCAGGAAGGTATATGCCATGCCTCCACCGATGATCAGGGTATCGCATTTCTCAAGAAGGTTATTGATAACATTCAGCTTGTCGGCAACCTTTGCGCCTCCGAGGATGGCAACGAACGGACGAACCGGATTCTCAACGGCATTGCCAAGGAAGGCAATCTCCTTCTCCATCAGATAACCTACTACACAGGTGTCGATGTACTTTGTGACGCCGACGTTGGAGCAGTGTGCACGATGTGCAGTACCGAATGCATCATTTACAAATACATCTGCAAGGGAAGCAAGATCCTTTGAGAAGGCATCCTCATTCTTTGTCTCTTCCTTACGGAAACGTGTATTCTCCAGGAGAATGACATCGCCATCCTTCATCTGGCTGACAGCAGCTCTTACGTTGTCGTCAACAACAACCGGGCTCGGTACGAATTTCACTTCCTGACCAAGAAGCTCGGAAAGACGCTTTGCAACAGGTGCAAGGGTCTTTGTCTTCTTGTCTTCCTCTGTCTTTACTTTTCCAAGATGAGAGCAGAGAATGATCTTTCCGCCGTCTGCGATCAGTTTCTTAATGGTGGGAAGTGCGGCAACCAGACGGTTCTCATCTGTGATCTTGCCATCCTTCAGCGGGACATTGAAATCACAGCGTACCAGAACTCTCTTGCCCTTTACGTTGATATCATCAACAGTTTTCTTGTTTAATCCCATGATATTCATCTCCTTTAATTTTCTATCGATAAATCTCTATTGGCAAATCCAGAAGCACAGAATCTTTCCACCGCTTTACACGAAGAGGACCTGTGGCTCTGAACTGCCTGAACTGTAGAAAAACCATACAGTAGAAAGCTTTTGACGTACACTTTACAGAAAAAACGGATCCGGTCCTTTATAGACCGGACCCGTTTAGGTCTTACACATATTCACATGAGGAAATCTGCAATGGCTCAGATTCTTCACGATACATCTGCGTCAGATACTTATACCCGTCAATTACTTGTTCAGAAGAGAACCGAAGTACTTGATTGTACGAACCATCTGGCTTGTGTAGGAGTTCTCATTGTCGTACCAGGAAACAACCTGTACCAGAGTCTTGCCATCGCCCATCGGCAGAACCTTTGTCTGTGTAGCATCAAAGATAGAGCCTGCAGTGCTGTTGATGATATCAGAGGATACGATCTCGTCAGTATTGTACTCGAAGGACTCAGTCTCCTCAGCCTTCATCTGAGCGTTGACCTGATCTACAGTAACCTCAGCATTAACAACTGCATCAAGAATAGTGGTAGAACCTGTAGCTACCGGAACACGCTGTGCAGCACCGTTCAGCTTGCCGTTCAGCTCCGGAAGAACGCTTCCGATTGCCTTTGCAGCACCTGAGGATGCAGGAGTGATGTTCATAGCGCCGGCTCTGGATCTGCGAAGGTTGCCCTTTCTCTGCGGTCCGTCAAGGATCATCTGATCACCGGTGTAAGCATGAACGGTGGTCATGAATCCGGACTCGATCGGAGCGAGGTCATTCAGAGCCTTTGCCATAGGAGCGAGGCAGTTGGTTGTGCAGGATGCAGCGGAGATGATCTGGTCATCTGCTGTGATTGTCTTGTGGTTTACGTTGTAAACGATAGTCTTCAGGTCATTTCCTGCCGGTGCGGAGATAACAACATGCTTAGCACCTGCATTGATGTGTGCCATGGATTTCTCTTTGGATGTGTAGAATCCGGTGCACTCCAGAACTACGTCGATATCAAGCTCTTTCCAAGGAAGATCTGCAGCGTTCTTCTCGGCATAGATGGTGATCTTCTTGCCGTTTACGATGATTGCGTTGTCTGCTGCTTCTACGGTTCCGTTGTAACGGCCATGTGTCGTGTCATATTTCAGAAGGTATGCGAGCATCTCCGGGCTTGTAAGATCGTTGATCGCAACTACCTCATATCCCTCTGCCTGGAACATCTGACGGAATGCAAGACGGCCAATACGTCCAAAACCATTAATCGCAACTCTTACTGCCATAATTAAATTTCCTCCTACTAAATGTTGTTGGTTATGTTTAAAGTTTAACAACCTCGCCTATATAATAACGAATATACATATAAAATTCAAGTACTTTTCCCGTCTATGGTGTGAAAATACTTTGTATGTTACAGTTTAACAGAGTGCCCTACTGACACACCTCTGAATCCTATTGAATCACGCCGCCTCCCGCTACATACCCGTCGCGATAATAAACAAGAGCCTGCCCCGGCGTTACTGCCCGTACCGGTTCATCGAATGTACAGGTTATCTCATCCTCTCCGGTACGCCGGATGGTACAGCCGCATCCCCGATGGTTGTAACGTATTTTTGCCAGAAAATGTTCTTCCTCACCCATGGGCAGATCAGGAATTCCCATAAAGGTCAGATGGTCTGCCTTTAAGGTCGTGGCAAATACATCCGCACCTGTGCCGATCACCACCTCATTGGTCTCAGGGCGGATTTCTGTCACAAAAACCCTCTCTCCCATCGGAAGATCAAGCCCTCTGCGCTGCCCTATTGTATAATGAATGATTCCACGATGTCTTCCGAGAACTTTCCCGTCCTTTGTGACAAAGTTTCCCGGCTGAGACTGCTGTGTGGTCTCTCTCCCGATAAAGGATGCATAATCCCCATCAGGCACAAAGCAGATCTCCTGGCTGTCATGCTTATGTGCGACGGGAAGCCCTGCCTTTTCCGCAATGTCACGTATCTCCGGCTTTGTATAATCTCCGACAGGCATAAGGGTATGGGATAGCTGTTCCTGGGTCAGCCCGTACAGCGCATAGGTCTGATCCTTTGCTGCGGTTGCGGAATTTGCAATCGCATATCTTCCATTGTCAAGATGGCGGATTCTTGCATAATGACCGGTTGCAATATAATCCGCCCCGATCTCCAGACTGCGCTGCAGAAGTGATTCCCATTTCACATATCTGTTACAGGCGATGCAGGGATTCGGTGTCCTGCCGGCGAGATATTCTTTTACAAAGTAATCGATAACCTTCTTCTGGAAGACATCCCGGAAATTCATTACATAATAAGGTATGCCCAGAACCCCGGCTACTCTCCTCGCGTCCTCCACGGCACTGATGCCACAGCAGCCGCCTTCAGCCTGCATCCGGCATTCACTCTCCTCCTGCCAGATCTGCATTGTAACGCCAATCACATGATACCCCTGCTCTTTCAGCAGATAGGCCGCCGTGGAGGAATCCACGCCTCCGGACATACCGACTACTACAGTTTTATTATTTTCCTTCATTTGATTACGCCTTTATCATTCCAGTAACAGCTTTGCTTTTACAGCATCGCAGATTCATCCACTTTGCTGCCCGATACTCAGTTCTTTGCCGATTCCGTATATGCTGCCGTGGTCTCTGCCTTCTCATTCCCATTCAGATATGCTTCATACTTTGGAGACATACTGCGCAGCCGGATGACAATTTCGCTGATTGCCTGCACAGCTGTATCCAGCTCCTCCTTCGTATTTTCCTCGGAAAGCGTCATGCGAAGGGCTCCGTGTGCAAGACTGTCTGAAAGTCCTATCGCCTTCAGCACCTGGGACGGGCTGAGGGAACCCGAGGAGCAGGCTGAGCCGCTCGATGCGCAGATTCCACGCATATCAAGCATAATCAGAAGGGACTCTCCCTCTACGAATTCAAAGCTGAAGTTCACATTGTTTGGCAATCTGTTCCCCAATTGAAATTCCTGACCATTTGGCACCATTGCTTCAGGGTCAGGCCCATTGAGTCTGACATTTGGTACAGTGGCTCTGATCTGGTGGATCAGATAATTGCGCAGATCGGTCTCTTTTCTGATTTTCGCATCGAGATGCGACTCGGCTCTTCTTGCAGCTGCGCCGATTCCTACGATACCCGGGACATTCTCTGTTCCTGCGCGGCGGTTATGCTCCTGTGCGCCTCCGTGCAGAAAGGAACGGATCTTCACGTCTCTGCGGATATACAGAAAACCAACTCCTTTAGGGCCATTAAACTTATGTCCGCTTGCACTCAGCATATCGACCTGCATCTCATCCACGTTCAGGGGAATCTGTCCAAAGGCCTGGACAGCGTCTGTATGAAACAGCACATGATGTGCATGGGCGATCCTGCCGATTTCACGAATTGGTTCAATTGTGCCAATTTCATTGTTGGCTGTCATAACGGATATCAGGATCGTGTCCGGACGGATCGCCCGTTCCACATCCGCCGGATCGACCATTCCATCAGAATTCACATCCAGCCAGGTGATCTCTGCACCCCGTTCCCGCGCCAGGTACGCACAGGTATTTCTGATTGCGGGATGTTCAATCTTCGTCGTAATGATATGTTTTCCCTTTTCTCCATAAGCCTCAAAGGCAGCCTTGATCGCCCAGTTATCCGATTCACTGCCACAGGATGTGAAGTAAATCTCATCCGTTCTGCACCCGATCACATGTGCGATGCTCTCCCTTGCCTTATCTATCGCGGTCTTGCTTTTCTGTGCAATTCCGTAAATGCTGGAGGGATTTCCATAGAATTCAGAAAAATAAGGAAGCATTTCAGAGACAACCTCCGGATCAGTCCGGGTAGTTGCCGCATTATCCAGGTAAATCATGCTAAGCCCTTCTCTTCAAAAAATATATAAATATTTGCTGTTTAATATTGTATTTATCGGATCAACAGGCAGGCATGTCAAGCCAATTTCATGATATACCTCCTCGTCCATTGCATCATATTACATTATTATGGCCGCTGTCCTTCTGTGTTATAGCTCACTGGTGTGTCAAGAGGGCACTTCTCATGCAGGCCTTTGGAGTGAGTAAGTACGGACAGTTAGCTGGTTTTATGCGAAGTTGCCAATAATGTTGATCGCGAGAATGTTTGAGGAGGGCGGTTTTTGCCCGACGAGTTTCGCAGCAACAAAAAACAAGCATAAAACCAGCTTACTGTCCGTTTACGAACGAAAACAGACAAATGAGAAGCGTCCTCTGGACACACCGGTAAACTGTAACGTCCTTCTCACTGATAAATTCCACGGCTCTGCGCTTCGCGTATGATCCGGGCATTTTTATCGCTCTCCACCCTTTCTGATTGGATGATCTTCCGTTTCTTCTGCACATTCTCCAGATCCCGGCTTTCCTCCACAAGTTCTGAGAGCCATACAGAATCCACAGCCTGCGCAATCGCGTCATTAATCCGCTTCCATACGAACTTTGATACACAGGCATCTGCACTGTCGCAGTCATTTCCCTCTATGGCAGGGCATTCTACGGCCTCCAGACTCCCCTCCATGCAGCGAAGAATGTCACCTACCGAAATTTCAGATGCTGCTCTTGCGAGTCGATATCCGCCGCCGGCTCCGCGCACACTGATGACAAGCCCATCTTTTTTCATCATACGGATCAGCTGTTCCAGATAGCTTTCGGAAATATTCTGTCTCTGCGCAATGCTTTGTGTGGAAACCGCGCCTTCCTTCTCGTGGGAAGCAAGGTCGATCAGCGCACGCAGTCCGTAACGACCTCTTGTAGATAATTTCATGATAATCACCGAATCCTTTTGTAATATTTCCTACTATTTTACTCCGATTTTTTTAGGATAGCATTGCTGTCATGCCGCGTCAAGTATCGACAACAACTTTGCATTGGTGTATCATTACCGTAGCTTTTACATGCGATGCTGTTTACGGCATAAACTCAGAAAAAGCTTCCGGTTATACAACACCGGTGAAAGGACAAGGCATGAGTTTTACATTTATGGAAAATCTTCCAACTCCGGAAGAATTAAAGGAACGGATCCCGGTTTCAGAAAACCTGAAAAAAATCAAGGCAGCGCGGGACAAGGAAATCCGCGATGTGATTGAGGGTATTTCTGATAAATTTCTCCTGATCATTGGTCCGTGTTCAGCAGATCACGAAGATTCTGTTCTGGAATACATCGAACGTCTGGCAAAGGTTCAGGATAAGGTTTCCGATAAACTGGTGCTGATTCCCAGAATTTATACCAATAAGCCCAGAACAACCGGCATGGGCTATAAGGGCATCATGCATCAGCCTGATCCTGAGGGAAAACCGGATCTTGAAGCAGGACTGATCGCAGTTCGCAAGATCCATATTCATGCAATGGAGCAGACTGGTCTGACTTCTGCCGATGAGATGCTATATCCGGCCAACTGGTCCTATGTTGATGATCTTCTGTCCTATGTGGCGATCGGTGCCAGATCCGTAGAAAACCAGCAGCACCGTCTGACAGCCTCAGGAATTGAAATTCCTGTGGGAATGAAAAATCCAACCAGCGGAGATATGTCCGTCATGCTGAATTCCTGTATTGCAGCCCAGCATGGTCACACGTTCATTTACCGGAGCGCGGAATATAAGACGGACGGCAACCCGCTTTCGCACTGCGTACTCCGGGGAGCTACAAATAAGCACGGAGAATCTGTACCGAACTATCACTTTGAGGACCTGGAGCTGCTGCTGAAGCTTTACTCTGAGACCACGCTGAAATATCCTGCTGTCATCGTCGATACCAACCACTCAAATTCAGGCAAAAAGTATGACCAGCAGACAAGAATCGCCAGAGAGGTCCTGAACAGCAGAAAATATGACCCCCGCGTCCGCAAACTGGTAAAAGGTCTGATGATTGAGAGCTATCTCGAGCCTGGATGCCAGAGCATTGGAGCGGAAAATCACGTATACGGGAAGTCCATCACCGATCCCTGCCTTGGATGGGACGAATCAGAACGGCTGATCTTTGAGATAGCCGCCCTCTGCTGACAACCTTAAAAGAGACTGTCATACCGGCCCCCTCAGGCCGGATGGCAGTCTCTTTTATGAACCATTTCTTTTCTGCTTCAGCCAATCATTCTGGCATACATCTGTGTTGTGGAAATGTCCGCATGCCCGAGCATCTGCTGAACCGTTCTGATGTCCATCCCCTTCTGCAGCTGGTGCGCTGCAAATGAATGGCGCATGGTATGCGGCGTAATATCCTTGTGAATTCCGGCTTCTGCCGCATATCCCTTCAGAAGCTTCCAGAAGCCCTGACGGCTCATCGGTGCGCCGGAACAGTTGCAGAATAAATACTGGCATTCCTTTCCCCGAAGAAGATGTGCCCGGGCAGAATCCAGATATTCCTCAACAACAATCCTTGTCCCCTGATCCATCGGGATCTTTCTCTTTTTCCCGTGTTCGGTGCATGTAATATAGCCGAGCTCAAGGTTCACGTCCCCCATTTCCAGATGAACCAGCTCGCTGACACGCATACCCGTGGTATAGAGAAGCCGCAGCATTGTTCTGTCCCGGACCCCCTTGTCGGTCCTGCGGTCTGGCATTGCCAGCAGCCTGTCAGCCTCATCAACTGTCAGGATCTCCGGTGCTTTCTTCTCGACCTTCGGTGGCTTCAGATGGTCCGAAGGATCATCTGTAATCTGCTTGCTGCGAAGCAGATACTGAAAGAGAGACCGCAATGATGCAATGTTTCTGGAAACGGTTGCCGCAGACTTGTGGTTTCGTTCCAGATAGATCAGATAAGAATTCAGATTATTCTCGGTAACCTTGCAGAAATCACAGATTTCATGCTCCGAAAAATAATCGGCAGCCTTCTTCAGGTCTCTCTGGTAGGAGATTTCCGTGTTGTATGAAATCCCTCTCTCGTTGTGCAGGTAACTGATGTATTCCTCGATCGTGCTTTCCTGAATTGCATTTATCATAATACTTCAACCTTCTGTCTTATTAGTATTTATAAAAGCAATTCACCCTTCAAAACAAAATGATTATACGTGAAAATATCCTGGATTGCAAATTGCCGAAAGCCTCAGAAACAGCATAATAGCAGCATTTTACGCCTCTTCGAACTACATATATTCTGTAATTTGGATTATGTCTACCACATCTTGTGGTAGTGGTATTTTTTCACAAAATTATTTCCCTCTATATGGGCAGATTTGCAATCTGCAGAAATGGTAATATCCATTTACGTCATTTGCCGGAAATGTTTCCACCCGCCTTGTCAAACAGACTCGGCTTATGTTCCCCGGATTCTGTCTTCCGCCCTTCTTCAGGCTTTGTTTCCTTCTGCTGCATAAGATCTTCATCCTCTGTCCGGGGCACTTCTTCTGTCTGAGTTATTCCTTCTGTCTGCGTTGAATTCTGCTGTGTGATCGCTCCAGATACACCCTGGGTTTCCTCCACGGCATCACCGTCATCAGCTTTTTCACTTCCCTGCTGCGCGGAATCTCCGTCGTCAGCCGAACCTTCCGCCTTTACAGTGCCGACCAGACTTTTCAGCGACCAGATACCGATTACGACACCCACAGCGATAAAGACTACACCGAAGATGATAAACAGAACCTGCTTTTTCTCTGAGCTGTCCTTTAATGCTTCGCTGATCACCTGCATCCCCAGGTAAATCAGATAAGCGGCAGCCGCAATGCGGACACCGTCCTTGAATTTTGAACCTCTGCTCATATCCATGCAAACCATACCTCCTGATCATCCATTGTAAAACGATTCATGAAAGAAAGCCATATCAATTATCCATCGCAGACAGTGCCGCACCGATTGCCCCGCAGAGCTGTGCATATTGTGAAACACGTATTTTCTCGCCAAGCCGGACACGCAGGGCTTCCACAACGCCCTCGTTTCTGGCAACACCGCCGGTCATCATGTAGGGCCCACAGCCCTGTGCTCTTTTGACCAGGGAAGCCACTCTGTTTGCTACAGAAGTATTCAGCCCGTGTATGATATCGCTGGTCTGCGCATTCCCGGCAATCAGAGATACTACCTCTGATTCCGCAAAGACGGTGCACATACTGGAAATCTGAATGTCATTCTTCCATTTCATACCCATGCTGCTCATTTCTTCCAGGGATAGCTCCATAGTTCTTGCCATCATTTCAAGAAAACGGCCTGTACCTGCCGCGCATTTATCATTCATCGTGAAGTTCTGTACCATTCCATTTTCATCGATCCGGATCACCTTGGAATCCTGGCCGCCGATATCGATGACTGTACGGACTTCCGGATCAAGATAATGTGCGCCTCTGGCGTGGCAGGTGATCTCCGTGACAGCATGATCTCCCATACCGATGCTGTCTCTCCCATATCCGGTGGTCACAATTTCTCCCAGATCATTTCTTCCAAGACGCGCCCTCAGGAGTGCCTCTGCAAGCGCTTTATCTGCCCCGGATGCTGCACCGGAGCCTGTAGGGACGACAGCCCAGCCCACGATATTTTTTCCGGCATCCAGAATGACAGCATCCGTACTGGCAGAGCCGCTGTCCACACCGGCTATATATGTTCCTTTATGATTCAACCCTTTCTCCTCTGACCCGGAATAGTGACTAAGATGCAGGCTTTCAGCAAATGCGTCAAGCCGCGTGGATATCTGCCCGCTGTTCTGTCCGGTTCCATCCGTTTCAATTTTCAGAACCGGTTTATCTGCACGTTTCCGGAGACTGCTGTATTCAAAGCCGTAATAATCACAGAACTTTATGGTATGGTAGACAATTCCAAGCGCATTTTTTCCAAGGTTTTCACGCGCATGCACATCTTCCATCCGCATGCACGGCATCTGATGCAGAAGCGCATGGGCATAGGATCTGATCCAGATGCGCTTTCTTTCTGCACCGCCCCTCGCATTCTGTAATGCCGGAAACAGTGAATGAGGAACAGCCAGAAACCGATTCCCGCCACAGGTATCATCACGCACGGATACGCTGAGGCTTTTGCCAAGAATCTCCGGAAGAGCAGGTCCGCTGTGTGCACCCTGAAGACTGACATAGGTCTGCTCTTCTTCCACTTTCTCAGGCGTATTGTGTACAGCAGGCGATACCTTCCCCAGGCCGCATGCTCCGCACCCGGAAGGATCCGCCGTCCAGCTGGACAAGGCTTTCTCCATATCAAAAGGAATCCCGCTGTATGCCTCATAGGCATGAATAAGCCGCTCAATCTGCTTTTCCAGATAAGCCTCCTCTGTTTCCGAGTTCTTATGTGGCAGATCCAGCAGATACAGAAAAGACTGTTTCCCATGCAGCTTCAGGATATCATAGATTCTCCTGACCACGTCACAGCAGTTCACCAGCACCAGCTCCTGCACCGCCGGATCAGAAGCAGCTTCAAGAATGCCCTTTCCGTACCCGCATATATTCGGATGACTCAGACTGTCCGCTGTATCCGAAAATGCATTTACACGCTCCAGTCTGCAGGTCTCTTTCCCAAATCCCGCAAACACCTCCAGAGGCGTGTATTTACACATATAATAAATCATTTTGCTGCTTGACCTTCCATTTCTGAAGGGCACAGATCCGGCATGATACCTTTCCGGTCAAAGACTGCGCCCTGTCTGCTTCCTGTCCTCCAGCATTTCGATAAATGCCTGTATCCTCGTTGCAATCTGTCCATTACTGGAATTGCCGGCATCACAGCCGTCACCATCCAGTATCAGGGTCGGGTAGCCGTTCTCCTCCAGGACATCCCTGGCATTCTGAGATGCGGCTGCAGTCTGCTTGCAGCCCCAGTGGCAGAAATATACAACTCCATCCACCTGCAGCTTTCTGCACATGGCGAGGCTTCTGTGAATCCTGCGCTCTGAAGGGCCGTTAAACGAATCATACACCAGGCGGCGGGCGATACTCTCAAAGGGCTTATCTGGATCAGCCTTACAGTATTCATCAAAATTCATATCACATGCCACAATCTGCGCGCGATCACTGAAATTTAACAGCTCCCGAAGCGGCTTCTGGTAAAAAGGAATTGTATGCATCCACAGAAGCCGGATGCCCCGGGAAGGCTCTGCTCTTTTGAGATCCTGCAGCAGTTTGTCCGCAAAGCGCTCAACCTCAGGCGTTCCAAGAAGAACGTGGTTGGCAAAAACCTCATAGAGCTCATCGGTCAGATCATTGGAGAGGTACCTGTCTTTCTTTAGTTCCTGGCAGGCAGCCAGCTTCTTCATCGTTCTTCCACCGATTGCAATTCTGTTCTTCAGCTCCTGCATATCCAGGGCTTTTCCCTGATCCTCTTCCAGAAAAGCCGCAAATGTGCGAAGCTGACCGGCCGTATATTCCACCGCCTCCTCTGAACACTCCCAGGGAACATCCAGATAAAAATGCGGAATTCCGTAATGTTCTGCCGCTGTGCGGAAGGTCAGATTATTAGCATCACATGCCAGAGAAGTATTGAATACAAACCTCGGTTTTCGTATCACATCTGAAAGGATCGCACCCAGCAGCACCTTATGGTAAGAGCAGAAGGTTTCCGGGATTCCCTCCTCACAGGCAAAATCAATAAACCTGCGTTCAGCGTCAGCCCCTGTAATATAGCAGGCCATTGCCTCTGCCAGCATCGGGTATATGCCAAAGACCTGTAACAGCTCACAGGGTGTAAAAATACTGACAAGCCCTGTCCTCTGCGGATTCGCAAGGGAATGTATGACTGCGTTCATGGATGTAATCGCCATATCATTCCTTGCCGGGCTGAGCCCGCTTTGGGGAAAACGCTGCAATTGCACTCTTTTCGCATAGTAAGCTCCAAGAAGCAGCCTTCTGGCTGCATCCGGATGAGCAGGAATCTGCGCATCTACGAATTCTCCGAACTTCCGGACAATATCAGCCATAATTATTCCCTTCCCTTCATAAGAACCATATTGCAGTCATAAACATACCCATGCACGGCGTCGCCCAGCCACTGGGCCATGGTTTTTCCTGATCCGGTCTGAAAATAGAAACGCTTATGGCGAATCGCGGTATGCACTGTTCCACCCAGAAACCATCTGAGGTTACGGAAATCATAGATAAACATCCCAAACTTCGGTGTCATTTCCTTTAGCGAACGAAGCATCCGCTGCATCTGATGATAATATTCCTCCTGGACCTCGGCATTCGTTCCATACTGATGTGTCTGTACATCATTCAGATAGGCGCTGAGCAGGTAGTCCCTTGGTGAACCCGCATACAGATAACGGATACGGTCACCCCAGATCCCGTAAAGCCTCCGGTACCAGTCGACCGTAATGTTGTCAGAACGGATGGATTCCCAGAGCTGCGTATCCGTCTTCCAAACCTCTTTCGCCGTGCGTTTCCAGTTCTTGTATAACAGCTGTCCACTGTCAGAAAGGACTGTTACATCCATGCACGCAGGATAAAATTCCTCCAGAATGGTTGTGGTGACAGCCGGAACCGCAAAAGCGCCTGCGCTGTCTCCTGCAATGAGCAGCTTTTCCGGGGAAGAAAAGAAAGAGACGCCCTTCCGCATCGCTTCCAGAAAATTCGCATATCCGTGAAAATACAGGACCTGCTCCGTCCCATCCTCTGCGGTATAATGAAATTCATTGTTTCCCACATGAAAATCCCCTGTGGCATATGTGATTACGATGAAATTCCAGTCATTAAAGGGATTGTGGCTATTTCCGATTTCGGTAATGCCTGTGTTGATATTCATGATCTGTGTAAAGGGACGCAGATTGTTCCAGTAAAAATTCGGAAGACCCGCAGCTACTTTTCCACCGGTGACAGGTCTGGCCGCCGTATAGGCGTTCCACGCGACGCCACCACCGGATAAAAATACGCAGGTATTGGCACATCTGCCCTTCTTTATATAGATATGATATTCGGACCCATCACCGGACATGCCGTTTGATATAGGGATCCGGTACCAGATGTCTGTCTCCGGTTCACCTGCAAGCAGCGGCGCCTCAAATCGCCTCTCCACCTCTGCTCCGATGACTCCCTCTGCAAGATCGCCCAGTCTTCCCATAGCCTTCCGGCTTTGTTCGTTTCGTTCCCTCTGATGCATATCTGTTATCTGATGGTCAGCCCATGCCATGCATTGCACCTGACATGCGGCCAATCCGACTCCCTTTCTGCAATCTGCCTGAAACTGTGAGATGATGAGATAAAAAAAGCACCGGCAGAAGCCCGTGCAATACTATACATAATATGATACCTGTGTCAGCATTGACACAGGTATGAAAACGACCCGGATCGGGATCGAACCGACGACCTCCGCCGTGACAGGGCGGCGCTCTAA
>JBJEMO010000088.1:0-2294 GCA_051879715.1 Bilifractor sp. | reverse complement strand
GAACGGATTCTGAGAACATCTATATCGAAGGCGATAATCTGGATGCGCTGAAACTTCTGCAGGAAACGTATCTGGGGAAAGTGAAGATGATATACATTGATCCACCTTATAATACGGGGTCGGATGCTTTTGTTTACGATGATGACAGCAGTGTTTCTGCAGATGAATTTTCCAAGATGAGTGGGCAGCGTGATGAAAATGAAAACCTCCTGTTTGATATGAAAACCAACAACGAGAGCAACGGTCGGTTTCATACGGATTGGTTGAATATGCTATACCCGAGATTAAAATTGGCGAAAGATCTATTATCAGTTGATGGTGTTATTTTTATTTCAGTTGATGATCATGAACAAGAAAATTTAAAAAAGATTTGTAATGAAATATTTGGATCGAGTAATTTTATTGGTCAATTTGTTTGGCAAAGACGTACATCTCCAGATATGAGAAAACTTGTTAGCACGGCGCACGATTATATCATTACATATACAAAAGATTCATCAAAAATTAGTAGTGCAATAAATAAAGTCAGGCTAACGGAAAAAGATGCAAACAATTATTCTAATCCAGATAATGATCCACGTGGACCTTGGGCTTCTAGTGATTTTACAGCTCAAGGTTATCGTCCCAATCAAATGTATGAGATAGTTACACCTGGAGGTGCAAAGTATACACCGCCAGAGGGAAGATGTTGGAAAAACGTTGAGTCCGAATTTAAAAAGCAGTGTAATGAAGGGAGAATATGGTTTGGGAAGGATGGGAGAGGGATACCAAGAAGAAAAACCTATCTTTCAGAGCGGAATGGAAAAAATGTATGGACTTGGTGGCCAAATTCCGAAGTAGGACATTCACAGGAAGCTACTCAGGAAGTCAAAGCATTGTTTGATGGTCATGCATATTTTGATTACCCAAAGCCAGTACGGTTGATCAAAAAAATAGTTCAAATTGGATCTGCAAAAAACTCTATTGTGATGGATTTTTTTTCGGGATCAGCAACAACAGCTCATGCTATGATGCAACTAAATAGTGAAGATAAGTACAATCGAAAATATATTTTAGTTCAATTGCCAGAAGAAATATCACAGGAAACGGACGCATATGAAGCCGGGTATAAAACTATTTGCGACATTGGTGAAGAGCGTATTCGCCGTGCCGGTAAGAAGATCAAAGAAGAAACCGGCGCAGACATCGACTACGGTTTCCGCTGCTTCAAGGTGGATTCTTCCAACATGAAGGACGTTTATTATCGCCCGGCAGATATCGGACAGATGAATCTGGATCAGTTCACAGATAACATTAAGGAAGACCGTACACCTGATGATTTACTTATTCAGGTAATGCTCGACCTTGGCGTTCTTCTGTCCTCTAAGGTTGAAGAGACAGAAATAGCTGGGAAGAAAGTCTTCTCCGTCGCCGATGGATATCTGATTGCATGCTTTGATAATGATGTTACTGATGAGGTTGTTACTGCTATTGCCAAGCGGCATCCTTTCTATGCTGTGTTCCGTGACAGCTCCATGGCAAGTGACAGTGTTGCGGCAAACTTTGAGCAGATTTTCGATACCTACAGTCCGCAGACAGTAAGGAAGGTGCTGTGATATGGCTGATACGAATCTGATTGAATATCACAGAACCGGTGATATTTTGAAGGACACGGAAGAAATTGTCGATGCTGCCAGGAAGCGTGCGTATCAATCTGTCAATGTACTTCTGGTGCAGCGTAATTGGCTGATTGGAAGACGTATCGCAGAAGAGGAACTTTCGCAGAGCGGCCGGGCTGAATATGGTCTGGAAGTGATTAAATCTCTCGCAAAAAGCCTTACGAAGAGATATGGGCGTGGCTTCACAAAAAGTAATCTCTACAGCTTCTATTCCTTTTATCGGGAATTCCCAGAGATTTTCCAGACAGTGTCTGGAAAATCTGAAAGGTTGCTTTCTTGGTCACATTATGTCGTTCTTCTGCAGGTCAAAGATCGTCAGGCTAGAGATTGGTATGAAAATGAAGCGTATCAGGAAGGCTGGAGTGTTCGGACGCTTCAGCGGAATGTATCATCTCAGTATTATTATCGGATGCTAAAGACGCAGCAGCCTGAAGCAGTGAAACAGGAAATGCAGATGCTGACATCTTCATATCAGGACAAACTGGAATTCATCAAGAATCCGGTTGTTGCTGAATTTCTTGGGATGCATGAAGATACATCATATCTGGAGTCTGATCTGGAGCAGAGTATTATTGACAACCTGCAGAAATTTCTGATGGAAATGGGAAAGGGATATGCCTTTGTCGCCAGGCAGCA
>JBJEMO010000087.1:0-16201 GCA_051879715.1 Bilifractor sp. | reverse complement strand
GGACGGAATCCTGGTCGTGAACCGGGCATGCATGAAGGGACAGAGATTTGAGCATTATAGCAGGTGTTGATATCGGAAATTCCACAACGGAGGTCTGCATCGGAGAGTATGCGGCAGGAAAGCTTTCCCGCTTTCTCAGCGGTGCTTCCGTGACGACGACAGGAACCAAGGGAACCCTTGCAAATATCCACGGGATTCTGTCTGCGCTCAAGTCTGCCATGGGGAAGATCGGAAGAGATGTATCTGATATCGATCTGATCCGTCTCAATGAGGCAGCGCCTGTCATTGGTGATACTGCTATGGAGACGCTGACGGAGACGATCATAACGGATTCTTCCATGATCGGACATAATCCTTCAACGCCGGCTGGCGCCGGACAGGCAGCAGGAGAACTTCTTTCCTTTGACAATCTGGGACGGGGCAGGGGCGGTACGCCTTATATCGTATTTGTGTCCGCCGCTCACGGTTATGAAGAGGTGGCTGCAGCCATCAACAGGGTGGCAGGGCAGCTGGATATTGTGGGCATGATCCTTCAGGCGGATGAAGCGGTTCTGGTTGAAAACCGTCTGGAGCATAAGATTCCGATTGTGGATGAAGTAAAGAGGATTGACAGGGTGCCGGATGGGAAGATGGCGGCCATTGAGGTGGCGCTTCCTGGACAGTTTATCCGCATGCTCTCAAACCCCTATGGTATTGCGACGCTTCTGCACCTTACACCGGAGGAGACCAGGACAGTGACACCCATCGCCAAGAGCCTGATCGGCAATCGCAGTGCGGTTGTGATCAAGACACCGAACGGCGATATCCGCGAAAATGTGCTTCCCGCCGGTGAGATTTATCTGAATGCCGAGCATCCCACCACGATTTCTCTGGATGAGGGCGCCGACCGGATCATGAAGGCGGTCAGCGATGCAGGAAAGATTTATGACGTTACCGGGCAGGACAATACCAATGTAGGCAACATGCTCAGCCGGATCCGCAGAAATATGGGAGACGTCAGTGGTGAGTCAGACACAGATATCCATATCACGGATATTCTTGCTGTGGATACACTGGCGCCGGTTCTGATCTCGGGAGCGCTTGCGGGGGAGACCTGCCTGGAAAAGGCGGTGGGCATTGCTGCGATGGTCCGCACCCAGCAGCTTCCGATGCAGAAGATTGCACAGAAGCTTTCTGAGACCCTTTCCACCCATGTAAAGGTTGCCGGTGTGGAAGCGGTTATGGCAAGTCTGGGCGCTCTGACAACGCCGGGTACGAAGCTTCCTCTGGCGATTCTGGATATGGGCGGCGGCTCTACCGATGCGGCGATTATCCATGAGGACGGGACGGTAGCGCTGACCCACCAGGCAGGCGCCGGCGAGCTGGTATCCATGCTGATCCAGACAGAGCTCGGCCTGGAGAACCGCTTTATGGCGGAGCAGATCAAGAAGTATCCGCTGGCAAAGGTGGAGAGCCTTTTCCACATGCGGATGGAAAACGGTGAGATGTACTTTGTACAGGAATCCATAGACCCGCGCTTTTACGGCAGGGTCGTGCTTCTGACAGAATCCGGTCTGGTGCGGGTGGAGAAAGATGTTCCGATGGAACGTATCCGTGAGATCCGGCGCGAGGCGAAACGGAAGGTCTTCCTGACGAACGCCATCCGTGCGCTGCGCTATGTGGCACCGGACCACAACCTCAGGAATATTTCAAATGTAGTGCTTGTGGGAGGATCTGCAGCGGACTTTGAGATTCCGGAGATGCTCATGGAGGAGTTCACCGGCTATGGCATCGTCTGCGGACGCGGCAATATCCGCGGCACGGAGGGACCCAGAAATGCGGTGGCAACCGGACTGGTGCTCTCCTATGGAGGCGAGAAGAAATGATCAGCCGGAGACCTTCTATCTTTATTTATACGCATCAGGCGGATGCGGATTTTCTCAGAGAGATTCGGGCGGGTATCGAGGAGGAAAATGTCGCTTCAGAGGTTTTTGAGCGGGAACAGACCGACGTGAATACACTTGCTTTTGATGCTGCGGAGGATTCCATGATGGGATCAGGTATCGGGATTTCCGGTATGGACGTGGCAATGCAGATGCGGGGACGCAGGTCCGGCGAGAATGTGACGCTCCTGCATATGCCTTCTTTTTCGCAGTGCAGGATCATAGGGTCAAACAGCGCAAGGGTTATCAAGAAACAGGGACTGCGGGACCTGGATTCATAAAATTACGTATTCTGTTTGATAATATGTGAGACTGATAAACGGTATGTGAGGCTGATAAGCACATCAGTTTACGCGCATATCCGTTTAATACAAATAATCGTTTCATGCAGGCGCAAATTCATTTTAAACGTGTATTTGTGCAATAAGTATATGAAATTCATGAGAAGGACAGACGATCAATGAAAATCTATACGAAGAACGGTGACAACGGAAGAACGTCTCTTCTGAACGGACAAAGCGTTCTGAAGACAGACGACAGAATTGAGCTTCTGGGCACCATAGATGAACTGAACAGTCAGATCGGACTGGCAAAGGTGCTCGCGGATGATGAGCTGCGACTGCGGCTGACGCATATACAGAAGACGCTGATGTTCATCATGTCAGGCATTGCGGCTCCGATGAAGCGGGAATTCCGCTTTGAAGATTCAGAGACAGAAAAGCTCGAGGGCTGGATTGATGCCACAGAGGATGCCTTTCCCAGAATCAAGGATTTTGTCCTCTACGGAGGATGCGAGGAGTCAGCAAGACTGGATGTGGCAAGGGCAGTAGCGCGCAGGGCCGAGCGCAGGTTCCGGGTAGTCGCACAGAAGTTTGTCGCAGACAAGAAGGCTATGCAGTACATGAATCGTCTGTCCGATTTTCTGTACGTATCAGCCAGATATGCGGATTACAAGGCGGAGAACATCCGCAGCGAGGGCATCCGGCAGGAGGTTATCCGGGATGTATTGAAGCAGCCCCATACCAGTAAAAGACAGATTGACAACTGATCGCGGAGAAACGAACCGGAGATTTAACGAAAGACCGAACGAAAAACCGAAACGGAAATTGAAATAAAGGCTTAAAGCATCATCGTAAATATAAAAGCAACGACTTATATCATGATGTAAGAATTAATAGGTGTATCCTACGAAATTGCCTTGAGATGAAATCTTGCAGCGGGGAGGGAAGGGTATAATCCATGATCGTATACAGACTGGCTGATCTGACAGTTGGTGTTGAGGGAGCGGGTTCATATACCCGGGACCTCATGAAGGACTATGAGAATAAAGAACCGATCCGGGGTCTTCCCCAGATCCGTATCACGCTGACGCCGGAAATGGTGCGTCGTGAACGGGAGCTGGAGGGCGACGGATTTTCTGCGGATTATCTGGAATCCATTGCGGTTTACCGGGCTTTCTGTGAACAGGCGCTGGCTTTTGATGTGTTCTTTTTCCATGCGTCGGCTGTGGCAAAGGACGGAGAGGCCTATCTTTTCTCCGGCCCATCCGGCGTGGGAAAATCCACGCATGCAGCCATGTGGCGGAAGACCTTTGGGAGCAGCGTGATTATGGTAAATGACGACAAACCGCTAATCCGGTTCAGGGGAAGAAAAGCATACGTGTATGGAACGCCCTGGGATGGAAAACAGCATTTAAATACAAATATCTGTCTGCCGGTCAGGGCAGTCTGCTTCCTTGCCAAGGGAGAGGAAAACCGTATCAGAAAGCTGTCATATCAGGAGGCATTGAAGCTGACGGAATCCCAGACCTTTCATGCGGCCAGCTGGGAACACAGGAAAAGAAATGAGATGCTCTCCAGCATGCTTCTGAACATGGTGCCCGTGTACAGCCTGTGCTGCGACATCTCGGAGCGTGCAGCCGTTACCGCCTATGAGGCGATGCGGAAGTGACTTCTTATATTTATTACATGATCCGAAAGTAATATCTTATTCTTTATGGGTCAGACGTAATTTCTTGTTTCGTTCAGAAATTTTCTTGTTTCGTTCAGAAATTCATATTTCATTCGGAAATTCAGAAATAATTTTTCGGAGTGATAATAAATGTACGTTTGTGATATGCATACACATTCCATCGCCAGCGGTCATGGCACCTCGAGCACCATCGCCGACATGGCGAAGGCTGCGGCAGCCAGGGGCATTCAGGTCCTGGGCATTACGGATCATGGACCGGCAACGATGGCTGCCGGCACCCTTTCTTATTTCAGAAGTCTTGCCCATGCTACAAGGATCCGGTCCGGCATCCGTGTCTGCTATGGTGCCGAGGTGAATATTACGGACTATGCGGGCAGCATTGATCTGCCTGATGATGTGCTGGATGGGCTGGATTATGCGATTGCCAGCATTCATCATCCGAATCTGAAGCCCGGGAGCATGGCGGCAAATACGCTGGCCTATACCCAGGCAATGCGGCATCCGAAGGTAAAGATCATAGGGCATCCGGATGACACACGCTATCCGGTTGACTATGAGCTGCTGGCGGAGGCGGCGCAGGAATACGGTGTAGTCCTTGAGGTGAACAATTCCTCTTTGTCGCCGGACGGGTACCGCGGCGATACCAGACCAAATTATATAAAGCTTCTGAATGCATGCAGGAAAAGACACCTGCCGGTCATCATGTCCAGTGACAGCCATGGGCCGGAGCATATCGGCGATTTTACCTATGCAGTGAGAATGCTGAGGGAGATGAATTATCCGGAAGAGTTGATTCTGAACAGTTATCCGGAGAAGATCCGGGAGATTTTCGGAATCGGAGCAGTGGATCTGAAGTTGCCGGCTTATCATAGAAAGAGAGGAAGTGCTTAAAATGGCAGATGTTTCTCCCGAGATAAAACAGAGAATCATACAGGAACTGGTGCCTGGCAAACAGATTTCGCTGGCACATATTATTGCGGGTCCGGTGCCGGAGATGTATACGAAGCTGGGTCTTGACCCTTCGGTGGATTACGGCAACGCGGCCATCGGAATCATGACGGTAACCCCCTGTGAGACAGCAATCATCATGGCAGATATTGCTTCCAAGGCCGCAGGTGTAGACCTGGGCTTTGTGGACCGTTTTTCCGGAAGCCTGATCATCACTGGCACGGTCTCCGAGGTTGAGGCGGCAGAAAAGGCTGTGCTGGATTATATCGGGGGCACCCTCGGGTATGCCGTCTGCCCGATCACGAGAACATAAGGCAGCTGCTATGAAGAAAATTGTATTGATGGGACGCAGTGAGACGGGAAAGACTACGCTGACGCAGGCACTCAAGGGAAAGAAAATCCAATACCACAAGACCCAGTACGTCAATAACTACGATGTCATCATTGACACACCGGGTGAGTACGCCCAGACAAAATGGCTGGGACATGCGCTCGCAATGTTTTCCTACGAGGCGGATGTGGTTGGACTGCTTCTGTCCTCCATAGAGCCGTATACATTGTTCCCTCCGTGCTGCACAGCCGTATGCAACCGCGATACCATCGGGATCGTGACGAAGATCAATCATCCGATGGGCAATGTGGAGCGGGCGGCAGGCTGGCTGAAACTGGCAGGCTGCAGGCATATTTTTTACGTGGATTCAAAGACCGGACAGGGCATCCCGGATATTCTGGAATACCTGAAAGAACCGGGCGATGTACTTCCGTGGGAACAAACGGAAAACCAACAATAATGCATCCAGAAACCACACAAAACAACATGATTCTATTGACATTGATGAGCCGTATGGTATAATGTCTTCAGGATAAAAACCAACAAAACTCAAAGCTTTTCACTAAATGAAGTATTTCAAGGAGGAAGTAGCAAATGGCAGTAAATGAGTTTGAAATCAAGAAACAGATTTGTGACATCGGAAAGAGAATCTACAACCGTAACATGGTTGCTGCAAACGATGGAAACATTTCCGTAAAGCTGGATGATCATACATTCCTTTGCACACCGACCGGTGTATCCAAGGGATTCATGACTCCGGAATATATCTGCAAGATCGATGACAAGGGACAGGTTATCCACGCAAATCCAGGATTCAAGCCTTCTTCAGAGATCAAGATGCATCTGAGAGTATATGAGAAGAGACCGGATGTAGGATCTGTTGTTCATGCTCATCCTGTATATGCTACAAGCTTCGCAATCGCAGGCATTCCGCTGACACAGCCGATCATGCCGGAAGCTGTTATCGCACTTGGATGTGTTCCGATTGCTCCTTATGGAACTCCTTCCACAAATGAGATTCCGGATGCGGTTGAGAAGTATCTGCCATACTTTGACGCTGTTCTTCTGGAGAGCCATGGCGCCTTGACCTACTCCACAGATCTGCTTTCCGCATATCTGAAGATGGAGTCCGTTGAGTTCTACGCACAGCTGCTTTATCAGTCAAAGATGCTCGGCGGCCCGAAGGAATTCGATAAGGCTACTGTTCAGAGACTGTATGAGATCCGCCGCAAGATGGGTCTTCCGGGCAAGCATCCGGCAAATCTCTGCCAGAACAAGGGCGGTCTGAACTGCCACAACTGCGGAGGCTCCTGCAGCAGTGACGGACTTGGAGAGCACACAGGCTCCACCTACGCACACGGCGCTGAGAACACCGAAGCAAATGCAGACACTGTAGCTGAGATCACCAGAAAGGTTATGGAGCAGCTCGGCCTTAACAAGTAATTATGTATGAGCAGCCTGCCCTCTGGCGGCAGCCGGAGGACGGATTTCAGAAAAAGGTATCTTAAGCTATGGGACCGGAAGAAATCAGACGGTCAGTATTAAGGCAGGTATTAAGGCAATTCAAATAACGCAATAGAATATTGGAGGTATCTATCGTGCCAGTTGATGAACGCATGGTAAAAAACATTGTTCAGGAAGTCATGGCAAAGATGAACATCAACGACAGCGTTTCCGGCAAGCACGGCATCTTCAAGGATATGAACGATGCCATTGAGGCTGCCAAGAAAGCGGAGAAGGTTGTTCGTGTGATGACCCTCGACCAGAGAGAGAAGATCATCACGATCATCCGCCGCAAGATCCGTGAGAACGCTGAGCTGATGGCCCGCATGGCGGTTGATGAGACCGGAATGGGCAATGTAGGACATAAGATTCTGAAGAATTATCTCTGTGCGGACAAGATTCCGGGAACAGAGGACATCACAACGGAAGCATATTCCGGTGATCGCGGACTTACCCTTGTAGAGGAAGGACCGTTCGGTGTTATTGGTGCCATCACACCCTGCACCAACCCGCAGGAGACTATTTTCTGCAACACAATCGGTATGCTGGCAGCGGGCAATACGGTCGTATTCAATCCGCATCCGCAGGCCATCAAGACCACGATTTACGCAATCAACATGATGAATGAGGCTTCCCTGGAGGCCGGCGGCCCTGACAATATCGCAGTTACCGTTGAGCATCCTACACTGGATACAAGTGCAGTCATGATGCATCACAAGGATATTCCGCTTCTGGTTGCAACCGGCGGCCCTGGCGTTGTAACCGCTATCCTTTCCTGCGGCAAGAGAGGCATCGGAGCAGGCGCGGGAAATCCGCCTGCACTGGTTGATGAAACCGCTGACATCCGCAAGGCTGCAGAGGATATCGTAAACGGATGCACCTTCGACAATAACCTTCCCTGCATCGCCGAGAAGGAAATTGTAGCTGTACAGCAGGTTGTAGATGAGTTGCTTCATTATATGGTTACAGAGCAGGGATGCTACCTCGCTTCCAAGGAAGAGCAGGATGCACTGATCCGTACCGTTATGGATGAGAAGGGCAAGCTGAACCGTAAGTGTGTTGGACGTGATGCGAGAACACTGCTTTCCATGATCGGTGTGCAGGCTGATCCGAGCATCCGCTGCATCACCTTCATTGGTGAGAAGGAGAATCCGCTGATCAGCACAGAGCTGATGATGCCGATCCTCGGTATCGTTCCGGCCAAGGATTTTGATGATGCAGTTGAGAAATGCGTATGGCTGGAGCATGGCAACCGTCATTCCGCACACATTCATTCTCATGACGTACAGCGTATCACAAAGTATGCAAGAGCTATGGATACCGCAATCCTCGTAAAGAACGGTCCGTCCTATGCAGCACTTGGCTACGGCGGTGAAGGCATCTGCACATTCACAATTGCTTCCAGAACCGGCGAGGGACTTACAAGCGCGAAGACCTTTACAAAGAAGAGACGCTGCGTCATGGTTGACAGCCTTTGCATCCGATAAGCAGGAGGATATTACAAAATGGATATGAATCAGAATAATATAGAGGAGATTGTAAGACAGGTACTGTCCAGCATGTCCGGTACACCGGCACCTGCCAACGCACCTGTTGCATCCGCGCCGGCAGCCGGCGGCCCGATTCCGAAGACTGCACATGTTGCAATGCTCACTGCTCTGCAGCACTATGATGTCAAGGAGTTCCCGATCCCTGAGGTTGGAGACGACGACATGCTCGTGAGAGTAGAGGGAACCGGAATCTGTGGAACCGATCAGCATGAGTTCAAGAAAGATCCATTCGGCCTGATCCCTGTTGCACTGGGACATGAAGGAACCGGTGAAATCGTAAAGATCGGTAAGAACGTAAAGGTCGACAGCGCAGGCAAGCCGGTTAAGGTCGGCGATAAGATCGTTACCTGCATGATGTTCAAGGATGACCCGGATATCACAATGTTCGACCTGAACAAGAAGAATGTAGGAGCTGCTGATGTATATGGACTGATCCCGGATGATGAGACACATCTGAACGGCTGGTTCTCCGATTACATCTTTATCAAGGGTTCCCGTGGATCAACGTTCTTCAATGTATCCGATATGGATCTGAAGAGTCGTATCATCATTGAGCCTGCTGCTGTTCTTGTACATGCAGTTGAGCGTGCAAAGACAACCGGAATCCTTCGTTTCAACAGCCGTGTCGTTGTACAGGGTGTCGGACCGATCGGACTTCTGTGTGTAGCAGTTCTTCGTACAATGGGCATTGACAATATCACAACCGTTGACGGCAATGACTCCAGACTTGAGTTCTCCAAGAAGATGGGAGCTACAAAGACTGTCAACTTCATGCAGTACAAGGGAATCGACAACCTTGCAAATGCTGTAGCCGATACATTTGACGGACATCTGGCAGATTTCGCATTCCAGTGCACCGGATCACCGATTGCACATTCGAACATCTACCACTTCATCCACAACGGCGGCGGTCTCTGCGAGCTTGGATTCTTCATCAACAATGGTGATGCAACCATCAACCCGCACTTTGATCTCTGCGCTAAGGAGATCAACCTCGTTGGTTCCTGGGTATATACACTGAGAGATTACGTAACCACCTTCTCCTTCCTTAAGAGAGCGAAAGCGATCGGCCTTCCGGTAACGGACCTGATCACAGATGCGTTCCCGCTTGACAAGATCAACGAGGCACACGAATTCGCACTTGCACAGAAGGGATTCAAGATCGCGGTTACAAATGTTCCGCTTGACGGCAACACAAATAATCACTGATCATACTTGACATAGATCTGAAGGACTACGATACTGATGGAAAGGAGTGCAGGACATGGCAAAAGCCGTAGGAATTTTGGAGGTTTACGGTCTGACATGTGCCTTTGTAGCCGCGGATGCGGGATGCAAGGCAGCCAATGTCACGCTGGAAGTCTTCGACAAGAACAAACCTGCACATGCTGATGAGCTGCCGATTCCGCTGCTGGTAACGATCAAATTCAGAGGCAATGTCTCTGAGGTCAATGCAGCCATGGAGGCAGGCATCGCGAAGGCCAAGGAGATCAGCGGCGTAGTACAGCAATATGTCATTCCCAATCCGGATGATCCGGGTGTTGAAAAGATGCTGAAGATCAGCGCGTTAGACAAGTTTTAAAACTTTTCAGGAGGATGTAAGAAATGTCACAGGAAGCTTTAGGTATGATTGAGACCAGAGGCCTTACAGCTGCAATTGAAGCGGCTGATGCAATGACAAAGGCTGCAGAGGTTCATCTGATTGGAACAGAGAAGATCGGATCCGGACTTGTAACCGTGCTGGTACGTGGAGATGTAGGCGCTACAAAGGCTGCTGTTGAAGCCGGAAGCGCTGCTGCATCCAGACTTGGAGAGCTGGTTGCTACCCATGTGATTCCGAGACCTCATGAGGATGTAGAGTATATTCTTCCGCATAATCTTGAGTAATAGTAATCACTTTAAGGAGCTGACGATCCATGGGAAATGCGTATGGCTTTGTAGAAATAGTAGGCGTAACCGCAGCTATGGACGCCCTCGACATAATGTGTAAAGCCGCCGATGTAAGACTGGCTTCCTGGGAAAGGAAGCTGGGCGGCAGACTGGTTACTCTGATTATAGAAGGTGACCTCTCATCGGTACAGACTGCAGTAGATGCAGCCGAGCGGGAAGGCATCAAGAAACCAACACTGAAAGCGGTCATCGCGAATCCACATGAAGAAATAATCAAATTGGTTCAACGAAGCGCAAGCAGATGGAGAACAGTGGGAGATTACGCATGGCGGAAATAAAGAAGACAAAGGTGAATACCTCTGGAAACCCGGCAGAAGATCGGACCCCGTCAAATACAGGGGCCAGGAAGCCGGAGCAGAAGAAGGTAGTCACTGAGACGGTAAAGCCTGCAGCACCTGATCCGATCACCAAGACTGCTGCAGAGGATGTGAAGGCATCTGAGGCAGAGAAGACAGCTGCGGCAGAAGGCAAAAGCAATGCACCGGCTGCAAAGGCGGGCGCTGAGGTGAAGGCTGATACGTCAAAGACAGGAACAGAAAAGACAGATACTACAGATAGTAAGGAATCAGATAAATCCCAGGTAGTTGCGGAAAGATCCGCGCAAACGAATTTCAAGGAGGAAAGAAAAATGACACAGGAAGCTTTAGGAATGGTTGAGACAAGAGGACTTGTAGCAGCAATTGAGGCAGCAGATGCTATGTGCAAGGCTGCAAACGTAAGCCTGATCGGAACAGAGAGAATCGGATCCGGACTTGTAACCGTTATGGTTCGTGGAGATGTTGGAGCTGTTAAGTCCGCCGTTGAGGCTGGTGGAAATAATGCTTCCCGTCTTGGAGAGCTGGTTGCTACACACGTAATCCCGAGACCGCATCAGGATGTTGAGATGATCCTTCCGCATCTGAACAAGTAATTGAAAGAATAAGATCCTGTGATTCCGGCACCGGTGATCGCTTACGATGCTGATCTTCTCCGGGGCCGGAATTTTTCCTATCAGCAGATATACTTCATACGCATACAGATACTTATTTATCATAATTGTTCAGAGAATGAGGTGTCATCTTGGATACAAATCAGATTGAATCCATCACCAGGATGGTGATTGAGTCATTAAATAAAGCGAACGAAAATCCTTCAAAGGGATTTCTGGTTCCGGTTGGTGTATCCGCCAGACATGTTCATCTGACACAGGAGCATGTAGAAGCGCTTTTCGGACCTGGCTATCATCTCACAAAGAAAAAAGACCTGATGGGCGGGCAGTTTGCTTCCAATGAGCAGGTTACCATTGTGGGATTAAAGCTTCGTGCAATTGAAAATGTCAGAATTCTCGGACCTGTAAGAAAACAGACGCAGGTTGAGATTTCTGCGACAGATGCCCGCACACTGGGTATCAAAGCACCGATCCGCCAGTCCGGAGATATTGCTGGCAGTGCGCCGATCGCCATCATCGGACCAAAGGGAGCACTCTACCTGAAGGAGGGTGCAATTGTGGCAATGCGCCACATCCATATGTCCCCGAGAGATGCGGAGGCTGCGGGTCTGAAGAACGGAGATATCGTCTCTGTGAAGGCGGATAATGAGCGCGGCACTATCTTCAATCATGTGGTGATCCGTGTGGACAAGAGCTTCACACTTGAAATGCACATTGATACTGACGAGGCAAATGCCGCCGGTATCAAACAGGGAGATACAGTAACAATCCTTTGATAATATGGCAGGCCTCTGTTCGAGGTCTGCCGGCATGTCGTTTATATAATGGAGGAAATATGATAGCAGGTAAGGTTGTAGGCAGTCTGATTTCTACCCGTAAGAGTGAAAAGCTTGTGGGTAATAAATTTATGATCGTAGAACCACTGCATCATATGGCGGCGGATACGCGCCAGATCATTGCCATCGATGTCATTGGAGCAGGAATCGGAGAGTATGTTCTGATTGCCCAGGGCAGCGCGGCGAGAATTGGCTGCGATATGCAGGATGCGCCGGTTGACGCGGCAATCGTCGGAATTATCGATGACAATGGTGTATTTGAAGAAGAAAATTCTGGAATGGAGTAAGCATGAAATTTGAGGAATTACAGCAAAGACTGAAGGACGGCGGCGTAGTCGGAGCAGGTGGTGCCGGATTCCCGTCCTATGCGAAGTTGAATACAAATGCAGATACCATTCTGTTAAACTGCGCAGAATGCGAACCGCTTCTGCAGCCACATAGACAGCTGCTCCGCAGCCATGCGGATGAAATTCTTGCCGGTCTTCATCTTGTCGCCCAGACAGTCGGCGCAAAGCAGGCGATCATCGGCATCAAGAGATCTTACGAAAAGGCTATTGCCGCAGTAGAAAAGGAAATCGGAAAATATCCTGAGATGAAGATTCATTATCTCCAGGAGGTTTATCCGATGGGTGATGAGGTTGTACTCATCTATGAATGTACAGGTCGTGTCGTTCGCCCCGGCGGACTTCCGATTGAACAGGGATGCATTGTATATAATGTAGAAACCATGTACAATATCTACCGCGCAGCCGTAGAGGGAAAGCCAGTCACCTTCAAATATTTGACCGTAATCGGTGAGGTGACAAAACCGATTACCGTTCCGGTTTCAGTTGGCTGCTCCTATAAATCTGTTGTAGATCTTGCAGGAGATCTCACCTGTAAGGATCCTGTTTATTTTGTGGGTGGTCCCATGATGGGTCGTATTCAGCCTCCGGATGGGAGAGTCACGAAGACAACCAATGCGATTCTGGTGCTTCCGCAGGACCATGTTATTGTCATGAAGAAGCGCAGAAAGACAAAGATTGATCTTGCAAGAGCAGCTTCCATCTGCTGCCAGTGCGAGACCTGTACGGATCTGTGTCCGCGTAATGCCCTTGGACATCCCATTGATCCTGCACGTTTCATGCGTTCTGCTTCAAATGCAGACTTCCAGGACCTCAATCCGTTCCTGAATACGAATTTCTGCTCACAGTGTGGTGTATGTGAAATGTATGCATGTCCGCAGGACCTTGCGCCCCGGACACTGATTGGTGAGTACAAAGCAGGACTTCGTGCAAAGGGTATTAAGCCGCCAAAAGTTGAGGCTGCTCCCGTCAAGCCGACCAGAGAGCTCCGGAAGGTTCCGGAAGAGAGACTGATGGCGCGTCTTGGTCTTAGCAAGTATGATCTGCCAGCACCACTGGAGGATGAGCTTCAGCCGGAAACAACAGTACGCGTTCTGCTCAGACAGCATATTGGTGCACCGGCGATTCCGATTGTGAAGGTCGGAGATCACGTGGAATACAGACAGATGATCGCTAAAGCAGCCGATGGACTTGGTGTTGCAATGCACGCATCGCTGCCTGGTGTTGTCACAGACGTGAATGATCAGTTTATCAGGATCAGAAAAGAGTAAGAAAGGACGTAGGCGGCTATGAGTAAAGCAATCGGAATGATTGAATTCAAGAGTATTCCAACAGGTATTACCGCAGCGGATCTGATGGTCAAGACCGCAGACGTTGACATTGTTGAGGCGCAGACGGTATGTCCCGGCAAATATATAGCGATCATTACTGGAGACCTCAGTGCGGTTAAGTCTTCCGTTGAGGCGGCCAGTACCACATATGAGTCAGAGCTGATTGACAATTTCGTGCTCGGCAATCCCCACGAATCCCTGTATCCTGCCATGTATGGCGCTACAGAGGTAGGGAAGGTAGACGCTCTGGGCATTCTTGAGACTTTTGATGTTGCTTCTTTGATCGAGGCAGCAGATGCTGCTGCAAAGACGGCAGTTGTAGATGTTATTGAACTCAGACTGGCAAAGGGAATGTGCGGAAAGTCCTTTATGGTGATCACCGGTGAGGTTTCTGCAGTTACCGCCTCCATTGAGAAGGCAAAGCAGATTGCCGGTGAAAAAGGCATGTATCTGGATTCCCAGGTTATCGCGCATCCTGACGACAAGATTATTCAGACCATTCTTTAACGAGGACAGATAGCCGGCTCCGGGAATCAGATTTCCCGGAGTTGTTTTTTCATTTTCACGCAGGAGGATGAGGCTGTGCTTGCAATTGAACGGCGTAATTTAATACTCGAGAAACTACAGGACAACAAGAAGGTTGTTGTAAGTGAATTGAGCAGGCTCTACAATGTATCAGAGGAGACGATTCGCAGGGACCTTGAGAAGCTGGAGCAGGAGGGTTATGCCACAAAGAGCTATGGTGGTGCTGTCCTGAATGAGAATGTAGGCTTCGATATGCCTCTTACTGTCCGCAGCCGCAAAAATGTTGCTGCTAAGCAGAAGATTGCAGAGATTGCAGCGGGTATTATACACGATGGAGATCACATCATGCTGGATGCGAGCTCTACGGATCTGTTTATTGCCAAGGCGATCAAAAGCAAGCAGAGACTGACGGTCGTTACAAATTCCATCGAAATTATTCTTGAATTATCAGAGATGACAGGATGGACGATTATTTCCACAGGGGGCACCCTGAAGGAAGGGTATCTTGCACTTATTGGTCCGGAGGCAGAGAAATCCGCTCATGCATTTTATGTGGACAAGGCATTTGTGTCCTGCAAGGCATTAAACCGTGAGCATGGCATCATGGACTCAATCCAGCAGTTTACATCGCTGAAGAAGGCTACAATCGAATCTGCGGCGAAGAGCTATCTCGTCCTTGATAATACGAAGTTCGATAAGACAGCATTTTCCCGGATCGACACCCTCAAGAGGATTTATGGTGTCATTACTGATCAAAGGCCGGATGACTACTGGATGGAGTATTTTTCCCGGGAGGGCGTGGAGATTCTGTATCCGAACAAATGATTTTTATAGTCGTCTGAAGCTCGAATAAATAAAAGATTTCTGCAGTTGTTACAATTCACTGGTGTGTCCTCTGGACGCACCTTTGAAAAAATAGTAACAAGTCCAGGTCATTCAGGTTAATAAATTTTATAGTCTATTGACAGAGGGGTTACTTCGTGCTAAGCTATTACAGCGACAATGAAGTAGGTCCTTTTTTTTTACGCATTTTTGGTACGAAGAGGCGGTGAACGTGATCGTTTCCCATTAGCCACAGATGCAGGAAAATCGGGGCCCGATTTTAATGTTTATTACAGTGGAGGTGGAAGTCGTGCGTACAAGGATTACTTTAGCATGCACAGAATGCAAGCAGCGCAACTATAATACGACGAAGGATAAGAAAACCCATCCGGAGCGTATGGAAATCAAGAAGTACTGCAGATTCTGCAGAAAGCATACTCTGCACAGAGAGACCAAGTAATTGCGGAACATCGCAATTTCGTTTTCTCCAGTGAGGTGAGCATTATGGCAGATGACGCAATGGAAGTAAAAAAGGATAAGGCCAAAAAGCCGGCAAAGGACAAGAAGAAAAAAGAGAGCTGGTTCAAGGGCCTGAAGACAGAATGGGACAAGATCGTATGGACAGAGCCGAAGACACTGGGGCGGCAGACTGCTGCCGTGGTTGTCATTTCTGCGGTTGTGTGTGTACTGATCACATTGATTGACAATCTGGGACTGCAGCTTGTGCAGCTCATCATTAAGTAAGGAAAAGGTGGATCCATGTCAGAGTCAGAAGCGAAATGGTACGTCGTTCATACTTATTCCGGATATGAGAATAAGGTGAAGGCCAACATTGAGAAGACAATTGCAAACAGACACCTTGAAGATCAGATCCTGGAAGTCCGTGTACCGATGGAGGAGGTCGTTGAGGTAAAGAACGGCACCAAGAAGCAGGTGCAGCGGAAGATGTTTCCGGGCTATGTGCTCCTGAACATGGTGATGAATGATGACACCTGGTATGTCGTTCGCAATACCAGAGGCGTTACCGGATTTGTTGGTCCGGGTTCCAAACCGGTTCCGCTTTCTCCGGCTGAGATGCAGCCGCTGGGAGTGGATGATGGAGAGAAAGTGGTCATTGATCTCGAGGTTGGTGACCAGGTTGTGGTAATCGGAGGCGTGTGGAAGGATTCCACAGGCGTCGTTTCTGCAATCAATCAGAGTAAACAGACCGTTACTATTAACGTTGAGCTGTTCGGACGTG
>JBJEMO010000086.1:0-16246 GCA_051879715.1 Bilifractor sp. | reverse complement strand
TGAGCGTCTCAATGCTGCACGGGAAGGCCGCACCCCCTTCCTGGTATTATTAGTTTACAACATACACGGAGAGTCACATCACCTGGCGGGAGCATGTTTGTAAAGGAATTCTGCCACTATCTGGTGTATGCTTCTAAGGCATCTGCGAAATCAGACGGAGCCCTCTCATTAAGGATAGCGCTCATGCAGATTTTTTTCAGTGTACAGCGGTTGTTACGCTTACTGATATGTGGTGCCTGACGCCTTTTTTATTTACGGAAAGTTCAATACATAATTGATTTGTTGCAATGACAATGGTACAATCAAAAATAAGTGAAACAAATGCCAAAATAGCGAGGCATGGCCATGATAGATTATTTGAGAACCATCTTCGGCGAAGATATTAAGCAGGAATCATTTCAATACCCGGTTGGAACACCGAATTATATCAGAAATGGATATAAAGCATGGTGCTTTTCATGGGATGGGCAGAAATGTGTCGTTCTTAAACCTGTTTCTGCATCCTGGAGACTTCCCGGAGTCAAGAAGCAATTCCGAAATTTTAAGAGTTTGTCGGACCTTCCGTGTGTCCTGTGTTTTGACAGACTTACATCGGCACAGCGAAAGGACCTTATGCAAGAAAAAATACCATTTGTTGTTGCCGAATCGCAGTTGTATATGCCGTTTTGGGGCGTACATTTTACTGAAAAATATAAAACAGCCATAAATATTAATGAGAGGATGGCACCGGGCACCCAGCTTGCAGTGCTGTTCCTTTATTATAAGGACATTGAGAGAATAAACCTCACAGAATTGTCCGAACAGCTCAATATTTCCAAGGCTACAAGCACAAGAATAGCCGCTGATCTTAAGCAGAGAGGATTGATTCTCATGGAATATGAAGGGACGAATAAATGGATACGTCCGTCCTGCTCAAAAAAAGAGTTTCTGTTGAAGTCGTATGAATTCATGCGCTCTCCTGTAATCCGGGATATCTATGTCAAGAAGAATCCTGAAGGTTTAACACTTCCTTTATGTGGGATCCGGGCACTTTCCATGATCTCAATGGTTGCCGCTTCTAAAGGAGATCCGGGAGTCGCTATTAGTAGAAACCGTATTAAACACTTGCCAAAAGAAGATATCATTTCAGAAGAAGAATTCCTGGATTTTGGTGGAAGAGTCATTGAAGAGTGGAGTTATGATTGTACACCTGTTATGGAAGGCGGACGGGTGGATGACATTTCCCTTCTTCTAAGCCTTGCGTGTGAAAAAGACGAGCGAATTCAGCAGGGACTGGATGAAATCCGGCGAAAGCATGGGCTCCCAGTTGAGGAGGAGAAATAAGAATGGTTAATGGCATAGAGGCATTCAGGGATTATTTTGCGGAATACACGGATCAGTATGTGATTATCGGTGGCTTTGCCTGTGACTTGCTCATGGAGGATGCCGGCCTGGATTTCAGGCAGACCAAGGATATTGACATGGTGATCATTATTGAGGCGCTCACGGAGAAGTTTGCGGCAAGGTTCTGGAACTATATAAAAGCCGGAGGGTATAAGCCGTATGTTGGAAGTCATGGGGAATCAGAATTTTACCGTTTTGTTGAACCGACAGGTTCAGACTATCCATTTATGATCGAACTCTTCTCAAGACCACAGAATAACGTCAGACTCCGTCCGGATACACATCTTATGCCGCTGCATATAGACGATACAATATCAAGTTTGTCAGCGATCCTGCTGAACGAGGACTATTACAAATTCCTTTTGAGCGGACGGACAGAAGTAGAGAATATCCCGGTCCTTAATGCAGAACATATTGTGCCGTTTAAGATGAAGGCTTGGCTTGATTTGAGAAGGCAGAAGGAGAATGGCGTTCATGTTAATTCAAAAGATTTGAGAAAGCATCGCCTTGATGTATTCAGATTGTATCCGATTATAAGAAGAGATCAGAGAATTCTGGTCCCGGATCAGATTTATAATGATATCAATGAATTTATTTCAGAGATGCGAGAAACAGAGATACGTCTGAAAGATATCGGAATGACTGATAATAAAGATGATATTCTTAATGTGTACAGCCTGATCTATATACGTGAATAAGATAATTCATCCCGACGTTGATGTCAGGAATTCTGACACGAAAGTATTCGGCATTTCCCGTCCGGTCTCTTATAATCAGAAATGAAGGAGAGCAAATCGTCGCAAGGCATAATACGGAATTGAAATGTGTGCTTGGCAGAACCCCACGCCTGAACGATTCCGTCAGATGATCTGCCCGGATGCCGTGATTGATTCTGGCAGGAGGCAGAACTGGGAAATACAACACTCTGTAACAATGGATTCGATGTACAACAAATTGACAACAGGTGCATGGCAGGAGATAAACAATAAACCATGGTGACAGACAGTCGATTTCAGGCAGCACCGGGACGAAAACTATGATAACAGGCGGGAACAGATCATCAAAACAATATCGGAAATGGACTCCCGACCATGAAATCCGGAAAAGCCGAGGAAAAGGGCAGGAAAGAAAACGCTGCTGACATGGCCGGATCAGAGACTGCGGCGGATGCGGCGATTTCCGCTGACAACAACGGTTTCTTTACCCCGAACGACAAGATTGATTTCAGCAATGTGAAGATCGAGCCCATGTTCGAGGAGCAGGTGGATTTCGATACCTTCAGCAAATCTGATTTCCGGGCTGTAAAGGTAAAGGCCTGCGAGGCAGTTCCGAAGTCAAAGAAACTGCTGAAGTTCGTTCTGGACGACGGGACAGGCACGGATCGGATCATCCTGTCCGGCATTCACAAGTACTATGAGCCGGAAGAGCTGGTCGGAAAGACCCTGATCGCCATCACCAACCTCCCGCCGAGGAAGATGATGGGCATTGACTCCTGTGGAATGCTGCTGTCTGCTGTCAACAACAAGAAGGACAGCGATGACGAGGAACTCCACCTTCTGATGGTGGACAACCACATTCCGGCAGGGGCGAAGCTGTACTGAGATTGACGCGAAAGCGGACAACAAATCGGGTCGGTTTTTGGTGAGGTAGTGGCAGATTGTGCGATGGATAATCTGAATTTGGAAAATATTTAGACAAAATATCTATTTGCATTTTGTGTGATGTGAATTTATAATACAAATATACAACGCGTAGCAATCAATTGTGTAAATCCAGTTGGTTGCGACGCGTTTTTTTTATGCATAAAAGCAGTAGAAAGGAATGACAGAAAATGAACACAGACAACAAGATGAAGGATATGCCGGTAAACAAGCTGATGATCCAGATCGGACTTCCGATGATCATATCCATGGCGTTGCAGGCTGTCTACAATATCGTGGACAGTGCATTTGTCGGCAATATGAAAACCGGAAGCGAGTCGGCACTGAATGCGCTGACACTGGTTTTTCCGGTGCAGATGCTGATGGTTGCCATTGCAATCGGAACCGGCGTTGGTACCAATGCCATGATTGCCATGACCCTTGGAGCGGGGGACAAGAAGAAGGCTGCAAGGATTGCCGGAAACAGCCTGTTTCTTGGCTGCGTGATCTATGGCGTGTTTGTACTGTTCGGTATATTCGGAGTGCATGGATACGTTATTACACAGACTTCAGATCCGGAGGTAATACGCATGGCGGACAGCTACCTGCAGATCTGCTGTGTTGCCTCAGCAGGTATTGTGTTTTACTCCCTGTATGAAAAGCTGCTGCAGGCGACCGGGCGGTCCATGTATTCCACAATCGGGCAGATTACGGGCGCGGTTATGAATATCGTTCTGGACCCGATCATGATCTATGGCATCGGACCGGTACCTGAGATGGGCGTCAGCGGTGCAGCGTATGCAACGGTAATCGGACAGATTGCGTCAGCGGTTCTGCTCTTTATCTTCCATCAGAAGCTGAATAAGGAATATTCCCACACAGCTGCAAATATGAAGCCGGATGGCAATATCATCCGTGGAATTTATTCAATCGGCCTTCCTGCAATCATTGCACAGGCGCTGATGTCCATTATGGTGTATGCGATGAATCTGATCCTGAAGTTCAACGCATCTGCACAGACAGCTTACGGGCTTTTCTACAAGGTGCAGCAGTTTGTACTGTTCCTTGCGTTCGGTCTTCGTGATGCGATCACACCGATTGTGGCTTATGCCTATGGCATGCGTGACAGGAAAAGGATTCGTGCAGGAATGAAATACGGTCTGATCTATACCATTGTTCTGATGATTTTCGGACTGCTGGTTACGGAGCTGTTCCCGAATGCTTTTGCCACGCTCTTTAATGCGGGCGCATCAAAGCCCTACTTTATCAGCGCTATGCGGATTATCTCGTTAAGCTTTATCTTTGCAGGCATCAACATTGCGTACCAGGGAATTTTCCAGGCCGTGGAGTGCGGACTGGAATCCCTGATTGTCTCACTGCTCAGACAGCTCTTGATCATCCTGCCGGTTGCATTTGGATTTTCTGTGATGGCAAAGGCGGGAAATGCTCCGGTCTCTCTGATCTGGTGGGCATTTCTGATCACGGAGGGTATTTCCTGTCTCGTCGGTCTGGTATTGCTGAAGAGAAGTATAAAGAGAAAGAACCTGTAAAATTAAAAATAATGAAGATCCGAGTATAGAAAAGTCTGCAGCAGAACAATCTGCCGCAGACTTTTTGCGCATCATAGTAACTGTGCATCAGCATTTGCATACGTAGCCACTTTATATCAGGCATAAAATATTTTTTTCTGTAGGAACAATGCGGCAGCATGTGTTACGGCGAATCCATGAAAAAGAATATAGCTGGATGATAATTTTTATGCAGTAATACAGATTTATGCTATATAATGATAATAATATCCAGGAATCATTCTGTACGGAATCATCCTGCACACCAATGGCATGGTGAGACACATAGACGTACTGATGGTACGGTTGGACAGGATATTCCAATGGCAGCATATGATATTTTACAGAAGGAAATGCAAAAGGAAGATGAACAAAAAATTCAGGCGGATACAATTGGGGATGCTGTTGCTCTTTTCGGTGACGATTATTGTGCTGTCTGCTGTAGTGAGCACTATTTTGCTGCATCGTACGAATGAGACGCTTCAGAATTATGTGGCGACGCTGGTCGCTGCCGACAGCAGACAGCTGGAGCTGAACATCGATTCTTATCTGGCAAAGGTGGAGAATACGGTGTCACTGCTGTTCTCTGATGAAAAATATTATCAGTTCGATGCTACGGACACATCCCTTTCCTCCTATGATAAGATTCAGGCAGAGGATGCAATTGATCAGGAAATTGTGCGGCTTGGTCTGACAGAAAATTTTTCGGATTTTGGCATCGTTTATGCAAATGACGAGAATACGGGCATGATTTCAGAGGTGACAACGGCAATGTATCCGGATCAGGGCATGTACCAGGCGTTTGCATCTTCAATCAACAGAGAGAAGACAATGGATGGCTGGTCCTTTGGTTATCAGCATAACTATGACAGATTGTATTACACCAAGCGGTTGAATGAGCATGCGATTGCCGTGGTTTCCTTTTACGGACGCGAGCTTGAAACCGTTTTTGAGCTGCCGGAGCAGCTTCAGTCCATGACGATCCGTCTGGTTAATGACGATAATCAGATTCTGTATTCTTCAGATGACAATGAGGTCGGCAGTACGCTGCAGTCTGATATCGCCGATGCCATACAGAAGATGGACAGCAGCGTCACCGTTCTGCAGGGTGCCTATCTGATCAACAGCAATACCTGCAGCAATGGCTGGAGAGTGGTCTGCACAATCCCGGTGCAGGAAATCATGAAGGACGGCGCAAATCTGCGCACAAGAATGGTTCAGACGGTCGCTGTCATCGCACTGATCATTCTTCTGATCGGATTCCTGTTCTATCTGCGCATGAGCCGTTCCATGACCGGTATGGTCGATAATCTGAGTGATCAGGCTGAACATGATCTGATGACCGATCTGCTGAACAAACAGACCTTTGAGAAAAATGTTTCCCGGGAGCTGGCGTCCTACACCGGCAAGCAGGCAAATGTATTCCTGATGTTTGATCTGGATAATTTCAAGCAGGTCAATGATTGTCTGGGACATGCCAAGGGTGATGAAGTGATATGCAGGTTCGCAAGGGTGCTTCGGGAGACACTTCCGCATGCATATGTGATTGGAAGACTGGGCGGAGATGAGTTTGCCGCTTTTATCGGGTATACGGAAATCAGCCAGAAGGAGGCAGAAGAGCAGGTGCATGTGCTGATTGATACAATCTACACTGCTTTTAGCCGGGAATTTGCACACGAAAGAGAGCAGACAGGACTGTCTGTCAGTGCAGGCGTTGTCGTGGCAGGTCCGGGTGACTATACCTTTGATGATTTATATAAGAGAGCGGACCGCAATCTCTATGTTTCCAAGAGAAACGGAAAGGATCAGGCAACCTATGAGAGCTGAGAAAAGGAAGAAACGGTTCCTGTCTGTTCTTTGCGGAGTGATGCTTCTGATGTCAACGCTGATGTCAACGCTGCTGAGCGGATGTGCATCGGCGGATACGGCAGATACGGTTGTTGTACAGAATCAGGAAAATGTGCATATCTCCATGTCCTGGTGGGGAAATGACGAGCGGCACAAGTATACCCTCTCCGGACTTGCACTCTTTCATGATGATCATCCGGATATTACGGTCTCCCATAGCTATGGTGTCTGGGATGGATATGAGCAGAGGAACAAAATTTATATGGAAAGCCATGAGGGCGCAGATGTCATGCAGATCAATTATAACTGGCTTTCAGTCTATTCACCGGATGGAAAGGGCTACTATGATCTGAATTCGTTGTCTGATGTGATAGATCTCTCGAATTTTGCAGAGGATGATCTGGTATTCGGCATGAAGGACGGCAAATTGAATGCGCTTCCGATCGCCTATAATTCCACGGCCTTCTTCTACAACAAGACACTCTACGACAAGTATGGTCTGTCAATTCCCAAGACCTGGGATGATCTGTTCACAGCTGCAAAAAGCATGAGCGCTGACAATATCTATCCGGTTGGACTGTCGAAGAAGCAGCTGATCCTGTCTCTTGCGGCCTGGTATGAGCAGACCTATGGAGAGCCGCTGTTTTCTGATGAGGGAGAACTTCAGGCCGATCTGGACCAGCTTAAGGCACTGCTTACCTTTTATAAGAGTCTGATTACGGAAAAGGTGATACCGGCTGTGGACGATTTTGATGCGACGTCTTTCACAACCGGAAAGACAGCCGGGGCAGGCTGCTGGTGCAGCGAAGACAGCCGGTACTGTGATGATCTGGCAGACAGTGGTGTAGAGGTTGTACTCGGCCAGACACCTGGTCTTACGGGGGCAGACACTACGGGGTGGAAAATCAAACCGGCGACTATGTATGCGATTAACGTATACACAGATCATCCGAAGGAGGCGGGCGAGCTGCTGAATTTCCTGCTCAATGACCCGCGGATGGCAAAACTGCAGGGAACAGAGAAGGGCCTCCCGGTCAGCAAGGCAGCCCTGGAGACACTGCAGAATAATAATATGCTGGATGATTATGATGCGATCGCAGGAAAACAGCTCAACCAGAATAAGGCGAAGCTTGGCATTATGGTTCCCGCGCTTGAGGATGCAGGGGTGATCAGTGCATTCAAAGGTGAGACGGACAAGTATATTTATGATCAGGAGGATCTTGATACATGTGCAGCGCAGCTGATGGAGGAGCTGGGCGGTAAATAAGTGTGGTGTCCTTATGCCACACTTTTACTGTATTGATGAAGCAGGAATTCTGACGTTGCGACAGTCTGGTATTTGCAAAAAAACTTAATGAGAAAAATGATAAAGAACAATGAAATTGCGTATGCATGGCAGAAGATTGGATTACGATTCCGGCTTCTTCAGAATATACTCCAGCTGCCGCTCCTTTGTTTTCAGACCCATCTTCTCGTAGAAGCGTTCTGCCGGGGTGTTTCCGGCCCACACATTGAGGGTTACCTCGTAGCAGCCCAATCGTGCAGCTTCCTGCTTTACGTAGTCAAACAGCATTTCACCGATATGCTTTCCCCTGCATGCGCTGTCCACGCAAAGGTCGTCTATGAACAGGGACCGGAAGGACACCATATTGTTGGAAAACGGCTGTTCCCGCAGCTGACAGAAGGCATAGCCGGTGCACAGATCATTCTCGTCGGCGGCCACATAGATCGGTTTTTTGTCATCCTGCATGATTTTCTGCAGGTCTGCCTTTGTGTATTTGGTTGTTCCAGGAATAAAGATGTCGGGTCTGATGGATGCGTGGATTTCCAGCACCTGATTTAATAGTGAGAGAATCTGTGGGATGTCTGTTTCTTTTGCTTTTCTGATGTGCATGGTAGCTGCTCCTTTACGGAATGTATTGTGCTGCGAATTGTATAAGCAACGGAGAATTCTGGTGTCATACAGCCCTCGTAAAAAGGTCTTTGCAGCACAGCACGCTTCAGTTAGTTCATTGGATCCTGACTTAGCGCTCTGTAATGATTCATTATTTTAGCACTGACGTCCGTGATTATCCATGAAAATAATGCCACAGGCTTAACATGGAAGGGGTTATATGTTCGCAAAAAAATGATATACTTGTGACACGCTGAATATGCATTATGGTTTTTGAAATCCGGTGTGGGCTCTCCTTAAGGGCCTTGCATGGAGGGGTTCTGTTTCATCGTCTGATTTAATATGGAAAGATTCGGGGTGAATCGACTGATGAGTGACACGGTTAATACATACACACAGGAAGAGATGCAGATGCTGGAACAGCAGCTTCGCAGTCAGCAGCTGGACCATCTGACAGGACTGCCTCTGATCGGGTGCTTTCTGGAGAGCGGACCTGACAAAATCCAAAACATCCGGCAGAAAGGGAAAACGCCGGCCGTCCTGTGGATTGAATTCTGCGGCATGAGGGAATACTATGCGCTGCATGGTTTTCAGACCGGAGATGCACTGGTCTGCGGTATGGCCTCTCTGCTGCGTGTCGCCTTCGGTGAATCACAGTCGGCGTGTTTTAACAGGCAAAGCTTTGCGGTCTGCACAGAAGCAGAGCCTCTGGAGGAGAAGATCCATCTGATTTTTGAGAAGGTGGGGGATCTGAACCAGGGGAATGCATTACCGCTTGCTGTTGGTATCTATGTTCTGGATGAGGAAGACGTCACGCTGGCGACAGCAGTGGACCGTGCAAAGCTGGCCTGTGAATCCCTACAGAATCCTGCTCACTCGTCTGTCGCTTTTTTTACGCAGGAGATGCAGGCAAAGGCAGCATTGGGGAAGTATGTCCTCCAGAACTGGCAGAAAGCAATGACATCAGGATGGCTTCAGGTTTATTATCAGCCGGTTGTGCGTACCATCACAGGTATGCTCTGTGGTGTGGAGGCACTTTGCCGTTGGATTGATCCGGTGCGGGGCATGATTTCTCCAGGTGATTTTATCCCGGTGCTGGAGAAGCAGGGTCTGATCAGCCAGCTCGATATTTACATGATTGAACAGGTATGCAGGGATGCCAGGCAGATTCTGAAGGATGGAAAGGAGATTGTGCCGATTTCCGTCAATCTGTCACGAAAGGATTTCCGTCAGCCTGACCTTGTCGCGCAGATTGAGGCATTGGCCCAGAAGTATCAGATTCCCAGAGAACTGCTGAATATTGAAATTACGGAAAGCGCCTTTGTCAGACACCCCGAGAGATTAAACCGATTTATCGGTCTTTTCCATGAGCATGGATTCAAGGTGTGGATGGATGATTTTGGTACAGCGTACTCATCGCTGAGCGCCCTGAAGGATCTTTCGGTTGACGAGCTGAAGATAGACATGAGCTTTCTGGCTACCTCAACGGATAAGGCAAGGACCATTGTGACCTCCGTGGTACGGATGGCAAAGGAAATCGGCATCCAGACGCTGGCAGAGGGCGTTGAGACAGAGGAACAATATCAGTTTCTGCGGCGGATCGGCTGCGAGAAGGTACAGGGATATTACTTTGGAAAGCCCATGGATCTGCAGTCTTTAAGGCTGCATTGCAGGAACAGAAACATGAGGGTTGAGGCAATTCGCTGGAAAAATGCTTACGATACCGTGAGCCGGATCGATTACCAGACAGACCAGCCCCTGTGCCTGATGGAAGATGATGGAAGCAGAATACGGCAGATCTTTGTCAACGACGCGTTTCTCTCTGTACTTCATAGGGATGGCTTTGACGGAACCGACAGCTGGATCGGTGAGATCAATGCAGAGAGCGATCCGATGCATGCGTTCTATCGTCAGTTTATCAACGAACAGCTGCGGAAGCTGTGCGGTTCTCAGGCGATTACGTATCCATCCGGAGATCATTACATGGAAGTGACCGGAAAGGTTGTCACACAGTATGAACAGAAATATGTTTATTCACTGAGTATCCGCTATATTCAGCTGGAAAATATGTCTCTGGACCAGAAAAAGGCATTTTACGTTCAGAATCTTTATTATTTCTGCAGTGATATCGCAATTGCGGATCTTAAGGACAACACGGTATATGGCTTAAAATCGTCGGATTCCTCACAGCCAATCGGCAGTGGCGGCAAGCTCGTCAATCTGAGACATGCAGATCTGACATATGCAGAGAAGTATGTGTACCCTCCGGACCAGGAGAGATTCCGTAATTTTGTCGACCCTGAAACTCTGCGGGAGAGAATGAAGAAGAATACAGGACAGGTACTGACTTCCTTTTATCGGGCACGAACAGCCAATGGGGACTATCAGTGGATGCTTGGCAGATTGATGCCCGTACCAAAGACAGATTTTAACCGTTATATTATGATCACGCTTCCGGTCAATGTGGATTGGGAGCTGCTGCATGGACTTCTGCAGGATGAGCTGAGGCGCAGAACAGATGTCACTCGGGAAGGGGTGAGCAACGATGATCTTGTTACCGATTCCCTGCTCTGGAAAAATCTGGCAGCATATGCTGGCGGTATGTATTTCTGGAAGGATAAGGACAGGCGTTTTCTTGGTGCCAGCCAGAGCTTTCTGAACTTTTATGGCTTTGATTCCGCTGCGGCGATCATCGGTAAGACAGATGAGGACATGCACTGGCATGTTGAGCCCGAGGCATTCAAAGAGGATGAGATTGCAGTTCTGAAGCAGGGTAAGCATGTACAGTATGCACTTGGCAAATGCATTGCGCGAGGCAGGCAGAGGAACATCCTAGCCACGAAAATACCGGTTTACAGGGAGGGAAGGATCATTGGTCTTATGGGAAAATTCTTACCTGTAGAGGACCTGATGCGCCTGCGGAACCGGACATATCGGGCGATATCCTTAGATCCGGTCACGGGTCTGCTCAATGCAGGGGGGATACTGGAAAGTGCCCGGGATTATCTGGAGGAATTGTGGACCAACCATACGCAGTTTTCGCAAATGCTGGTATATATTCCGGAATATCCCTTCTTTGAACAGAGCTATGGGGAGAAGGCGGGCCAGATGCTTCTGCACCGCATCGGTAATATTCTGCAGGAGACGCTGGGAAAGGACAGCTCGATCGGGCGCGTGACAAGCAGTCATTTCCTGATACTTCTGCAGGAGGCGGATCCGGACCTTCTTGCGCAGGATAGTGACCGGGTCCGTGCAGCAATTGCCAGATGCCGCAGGGTTGGGGAGTGGACCTGTGCGCTCACTGCTGATATACAGGTGCATGTGATGACGCAGGATAATGCCAGCCGTGAGCATTTCATGGATTTTATCAATCATATGTGGGACGAACAGAGCGGGGGAGAGAAGCAATCCTGACACAGGCGCTCAGTCAACCTCATCATTCTGGAAGCGTGACAGGTGTTCATAGGGAAGGATCAGCCGTCCGTGGTACAGACCACAGCCGTCATTGACACGGTAGTTGTCGATGGCGGCGAACATGTTCACATCGACCCTGGAAAGGTCCAGATTCTGCAGGTTCAGAATCCGTTCATAGGCTTCGTCAAAGTAGAGGCATTCACCTTCCGGAATTTCCCTGCGGCGGGTGCGCTCGTGCTCCTGCTTTTTTTCGTAACTGTCGTGATTGGCCTTACCGATCTCGGCGAAATCATCCATGTCCTTTGTCCGCAGCTGGATTTCCGTAAAGCTCCTTGCCATGTTGTCAAAGAGTGTCAGGTGCAGTGAACGGTAGCCGCCGTCCTTTGGATTGGCGATGTAGTCCTTGTAGTAGGGACGCACATTTTCGCCTAGCAGTGGCGATACATTTGGCAGAGCTTTGTGGGCGAGCTGCGCGGTAAAGCCACGCTCCTCCAGGAACTCCGGGAGCAGGTTGGCAATTTCATACAGTGTTTTTTCCTCCAGTGCCACCCGGTCTGTGCCAGGCTTCAGATGACAGGAGGGGAGGGACAGGACGATGCGGTAGGCGATCAGGTCCTTGAAGCGGTTGAGTTCATCCCGTATCTCAGAAACCGGGGGATAAGTGCCGTGCTGGGTGTGGTACTTGTATATGTAGCCGACGATATATCCGTTGAATTTTTCCTCTGCGCGAATCAGGGACTTGATGCGTCCGCGGAAGGTAAAGGAATAATTGCCATAGTTTTCAGCCATGTACTTGTAGAACTCACGGATACGCTGCGACTGTGAGGTCAGGAAATTATTGTGCTCCAGAAGTTCTTCCATCTGCAGCAGAAAATTCGCATGGGTACGGTCCATGGGGTTGTGGGTGCGGCTGGCCTCAGCCAGAAGATCTCTGGAATATTTTCGGATAATATGCAAGACGGTGTCCCCGGAATACAGATAGTCGGTTAATTGAATCATGGCCTTCCTCCGTACTGTGCTGAATGACAAACCTGAGCAGAATCAGTGCTGAAACAGGATCATTATTTTCAAACAGGATCAGTATAATTGGTTCAAAAAAATCATGCAAGGTGGCAAAATGGCAGGATGCGTGAGCGATGATCACTGATTCTGTCATATAAATGGGCTGCATGCAAAAAATGCATGGTCTTTTTTGTATTATGGCTAGAATCCGGACGGATCCTGTAGTATCTTACGGTCACAGACGAAAGAGAGGTGATCAGCATGATGAACGCAAATACAACATCAGAAAACAGTAATGGAAGAAAGAATCCGGAGAATATGCATAATTCTGGTGCAAAGAAAGCTACATGGCAGGAACGTGTTGACGCATATCTGGATGAAGTGATAGCCTATTACGGCGGGATCTCAGCCAAGGGCGGATACAGAAATCCCTTTGCTTTCTGATTCACGACAGAGAGCATGTACCTGAAAAACATTATTGAGAAGTATTATCGGAACAACTGATAAAACATATTGGAAAAGAGCAGAAGCAGATGCTGCCCCTTGTAAGCGAAAGGGCACATGCTTCTGCTTTTTCTGTTATAATAAGGTGGTTTATCAATGGTGTATAGGATAAGGTACAGGATTGCAGGAAATGACCGGACCGCAGGAAACGGTTTGTGAAGGCTATGGTGCAGGGTCTGTGTTTGCGATCCGGACAGAAAGAGAGGAAAGAAGCATGGCATGGTACGATGAAGCTGTTTTTTATCATATTTATCCACTGGGACTTACCGGCGCGCCGAAGCAGAATGATTACGGCAAGTCTGTGCACCGCATGAAGAAGCTGATTCCCTGGATTGATCACATGAAGGAGATCGGGTGTAATGCGCTGTACATCGGACCACTGTTTGAATCCGCCAGTCACGGATATGATACCACCGATTATCGCAGGCTGGACAGCAGACTGGGTGACAACGATGACCTTAAGGATTTTGTGGCGAGATGCCACAGGGCGGGCATTCATGTGATTTTTGACGGAGTTTTCAATCATACAGGAAGAGATTTCTTCGCTTTCAGGGATATTCAGAAGAACCGGGAGCATTCTCCTTATACCGGCTGGTACTGTAACGTGAACTTCAGCGGGAATAACGAATACAATGACGGTTTTTCCTATGATAACTGGGGCGGATACAACCTGCTGGTGAAGCTCAATCAGCGGAATCCCGAGGTGCAGAACTACATCTGTGATACGATCCGCTATTGGGTGCAGGAGTTTGATGTGGATGGAATACGCCTGGATGCTGCGGATGTGCTGGACTTTGATTTCATGAAATGTCTGCGCAGGACGGCCAATGAGGTCAAGCCGGATTTCTGGCTTATGGGAGAGGTGATTCACGGCGATTATACGAGATGGGTCAACCCGGAGATGCTCCATGCCGTGACAAACTACAGCTTGCATAAAGCGCTGTATTCCGGCCACAATGAGCACAATTACTTTGAAATTGCACATACGGTCCGCCGGCTCTATGAGATGGGCGGAAACCGGCCGGAGGGGCTGCGGCTGTATAATTTCGTGGACAACCACGATGTGGAGCGGATATACAGCAAGCTGCAGAATAAGGCACATATGTATCCGGTACATATTCTGCTCTATACTCTGCCGGGTGTTCCTTCTATTTATTACGGATCTGAATTCGGGATTGAAGGGAAAAAAGAATGGGGCAGCGATGCCTCACTGCGCCCGGAACTTCACATGGAGGATTACAGGGATGCGGTGAAGACGAACCCGATCACACGGGAAATTGCGGCACTCGGGAGAATCCGTCAGTCGGAGAAGGCGCTGTCCTATGGTATCTATAAGGAACTGCTTCTCACAAATCGGCAGTATGCCTTTGCCAGGGAGTGGAACGGTGAAACTGTACTCGTCACGGTCAACAATGACGACAATGAGTATACAATGACGATTTCCGCTGAAGGTGTGGATCGCTTTAGGGGTGCTTTGCAGGGCGGAACCGTGCGGGCACAGAACGGTCAGATCACGGTTACCGTCCGGGCGAATTCCGGAGAAATCTGGATTCCTGCGGAGAATGGAGATGCAGAGCAACCTGAGACAGTGGAGGATCATACTTTGGAATCCGCAAAGGCAATCGCATCTGAACCTGCAGGTGCTTCTGAAACGAAAACGATGGCAACAGCTGTTGACAATGCGGTTTCAGGCGCTTCTGATGTTACATATGAAGGAGCAGCTTCCGGATCCGCAGATGGAGCAGGTGAAGGTGATGCGGTTACCGGATCTTCAGATGCCGCGGACGCGGAGCCAGATGCGGCTCATCCGGAAACAGATGTGCCATGGGATAAACCTTATGAAGAGATGACCGTTGCAGAACTGCAGGCGGCGGTTCTTGCAAAGCTTGCAGCAAATGGTCCGGTTACAGATCAGATGCGAAGAGATGTCAGAGAAAATGTCTGGCATGATTCGCTGGTTAACTGGGTGAAGAGCTTTCACTAAACCTGAGCATACAGAGGGAAAAATTCAATATTGTTAATAAAGAACCGTTATCGCAGTTATTAAAAGCTTTACGAACTGTGACGACGGTTTTTTTATATACCTTCGATTTCCTGTCCGGTCTTTCGATGATTTTATACTTGATGATGTCATGGTCAGAGGATATATTTTTGCGAAATTGTCTTGGAATTCTCACGGTGTCGACAAGCAGGAAGTACTACGGTTCTTTAATATCATCATTAGATAATTCCATGTGCTTTCATGAGAACATTTCTGAACAAAAACACAACTGATAACGGAAAAATATTGTTCATAACCGTCATAAATTACAAAATATATGCATAATTAACAACAAAAATTGTTTTGTTTTAATAATGATTGCCCTATAATAAAAGCATCGCGGAAAATAATGTCTCATAGGGATATATGGATAAGGAGGGATGGTATGCTAGACGAATGTTACTACAAAAAGGCGGATGAGATCATCGCCAGCTATGGGAAAAAGCCATCGTCGCTGATTCCGATTATGCAGGATATTCAGGCAGAATATCGCTACCTGCCTGGTGAGCTGCTCACTTACGTGGCAAAGCAGATCGGTATCAGTGAATCCAAGGCTTACAGCGTGGCGACGTTTTATGAGAACTTCTCATTTGAGGAGAAGGGGAAGTACGTGATCAAGGTCTGCGACGGCACGGCCTGTCATGTCAGAAAATCCGCACCGATTCTGGAAGCGTTCCAGAAGGAGCTCGGTCTGAGTGCGAAGAAGCACACGACGGATGACATGCTTTTTACGGTTGAAACGGTTTCCTGCCTCGGAGCGTGTGGACTTGCTCCGACGGTTATGGTGAACGAGGAGGTGCATCCGAAGATGACACCGGAATCTGCACTGGAGCTGATCCATGAACTGCGAGGTGAACGGCATGATTAGAACGAGAGAAGATCTGAAGAAGCGAACATGGAGGATAAAGCTTTGGCTGATTACATAAAAGAAATTGAAAAAAGAAGAACCTTT
>JBJEMO010000085.1:0-2327 GCA_051879715.1 Bilifractor sp. | reverse complement strand
TCTCATCGACAGGATCTGTATATCTGTTTTCTGCTATGAGGGTGTTTCTAAGCTCGTTAAGGGCAAATACCAGAACTCTGACCTCATCATGGGTCAGCTTAAGCTTCATTTGATATCTCATGACTCTTTCCTCCAATCTTTTCTGTATTATTTGTATCAGTTTAATATCTAGGAATGAATGCAGCAAATGTGCGAATTCGGATATGAAAAAAGACAGCCGAAGCTGCCTTGGGGTTCATATGTAATTGTTTGATAAATCTGAATTTGTGGAGGCAACGATAATGAGGATTGATTTCAATGATATAGATTCCATGACCTTTCCTGGCATGAACAACGGCACCGGTACGATGAGTGCCCACATGTATAATGACGATTCCTATCGGATCATTCCGACAGTGATCCATCCGGGGGGGAAGCATCGGCATCCACAAGCAGGAGTCCGGAGACGACATGAATTATATTATAAGCGGAACAGGTAAAGCGATCTGCGATGGTGCAGAAGAAGAACTGAGACCGGGCGTGATGCACATCTGCCCGAAAGGATCAGAACACTCTATCGTTAATACAGGAGAGGAAGATCTGGTCATGCTGACCATCGTGGTGAAGAAATAAGCACATATGCATTTGAGGAGCCTCTGATCAGAGGAACGATGTTAAAAAGGAAAAGCCAGTTTATGGCTTTGGTAGATATAGACGGTGAGGAATTAACTGCTCACATCCCAACGACAAATCGCATCGGCGATGTGGAGAACAAGAATCTGCCGTGCCTGCTGTCCTATGATGGCGATAGAAAAGAAGCAAAACTGTGTTCAAAAGAAAGACTCTTTTACAGAGATTTTCTCTCAAGTGAAAAGCTTTATCGCATTGATGTTTGCTGACGGAGGTGGTGCTTTTTACATTTGGATCTTTCTTTTTCCCGTAATGGAGTCTCTGGCATTTCGCACAAACTGCCTGTAATCCATTTTCATCAGGTGTACTACAATATACCGTTGGACACCAAACAAAGGAACCAACAGGAGCAATGCAGCCGCAACCCAATAATACCATGATACCGGTGCAACACTGAACAGATAATAGAATGTATATACATCCAGAGGAATCATAAAGATGACAGCTGTGATTATTCCCGGGGAGTATATTTTTTTTGTTGCAGGGTTAGCTTTGCCAACGACAAAATGTGCGATTGGCTCAATTGTCCCAAGAACCAGCGGGCCTATCACAAGCCAATGGATGGATGAAAGACAAAATGGGATCAGCATCATATACACTGTAATCATAAACAGACAGAAGTGAGGAATTGTCATATCTTTGACAGGCATTCCGGTTAGTTTGACAACCATCTCCACGAATCCGCCCGGAAACTTCATCTCTTCGATTTCATGAAGTGCGATCAAGAAATAGTAGATTCCTGTGATTCGCTGTGCCATTGGCATTGTATTCCAGTTGATAATCGTATATAACATTACGATCCCTGCCAATGTCAATGTGACATACAGGCTGTTCCTTACGAAAAAATTCTTGCTCATGTTCATTTCCTTTCGGCCTTTGGTGAATAGCACTTTAATAATCCAACATTTTGTTGTATTATTATGGTAGCAATCAAAAATCGATGAAACAACCAACAATCCGGTACGATATGTTGGTTTATTGGTGGGTACATATTTATGAACAAAAAGCAGCCGGAACGAACAAGCCAAACCAGAAGGAATATTATGAAGGCTTTCTGGCAGTTGTATTGTGAGAAGGACATTCACAGAATCACTGTAGCAGAGCTTTGTGAGAGGGCAGGATATAACCGAAGCACTTTTTATCAGTATTATGCAGATGTCTTCGCAGTTTTGGAGATGCTGGAAGAAGACCTGATCAGCGAGTGGGTGAAAATGATTGAAGAGCAAAATCAGGATGATCAGCTTCAGATACTGCAATTGGTTGAGTTCTACAAAAATCATGGAGAGTATATTGCTCGCCTGACCGGACCGCAGGGGGATCCGGCATTCCGTTTCCGTCTGCAGGATGCGTTGCGCCCCTATGCTTATGTTTTGCTGGGGTTTCAAAGCAGAAACATTCAGCAGGAGATCCGATACGATTATTTATTCACTGGTATACTCACACTACTAACGGATTGGTATAAACACAGAGAGGACATTTCTGCGGAAGAGGTTCTCAATATAGCACGGAGCATAGCCTTGAGATAGGTCCTGCGTCGGTGCTGGCATTGCTTGCAGAATGAGTTTATTAAGCAACAAATTCCAGTTTACAGTTCCATTATAACCGTCATTTCCCGGACGGACAACGCAAACAATTATGCATCACCTGCAAAAGGGCAG
>JBJEMO010000084.1:0-16291 GCA_051879715.1 Bilifractor sp. | reverse complement strand
TCTTGAAAACATAGACTGGTTTTCATCTCTAAACTAAATGACATTGGTTCAGAGGCGTCAAGTGGACATTTCTCATTTGTCTGTTTCTGTCCGTAGTTACTCACTCCAAAGGCCTGCATGAGAAGTGCCCTCCTGACACACCAGTGAACTGTAACCTCCTTATCGCACCCTATCATGCAACACTTTCTAAAAAATGACAAATCGTATTTTCAATTGTACTATATACAGACAAAAAGAAGGACTGCACACCCGCTTAAACACACCGCTGGCGTAACAGTCCTCCTGGTGCTTTAAATCCTGATGCGCAGATTTCCCACGCATCCGATGAAACCTTCAGATTACCAATGATCCTGCGCAGCCTGACTGAACCTTCAATCAGATCGTAAGAATGCTGTTCAGATCAATATCCGTATGTACTGCTCTGTAAAACTCCAGATTCTCCTTCTGGTATACTGCATTCTTTCTGGCTCTGGTACGATGAATCAATGTAATGGTCAGTGCCCAGAACAACAGGAATGTCCAGACAAAAAGAACCATAAACGGCGTAATCATATCGATGTACCCGGTATTCGCATTTCCCGCGATAACCGTTGCAGCCGGTGCCGGGCTGCTCTGCGTACCTTGCTGTGCCGTGGCAGCAGCTGTCTGTTCCGAAACATAGGAAGTGGTGCCGCTCTGACCGGCAGATCCCGAATCATCCGTGACGGTGGAAACTTCAGCTGTGCCGGATGAAGCCGTACCCGATGCGGTTGAACCGGAAATACCTGAACCGGAAGTGGCAGATGCAGATGATTGCCGCACTACCGTCCTGGTCGTACCCCCTCCAACCAGATCACGTCCAGCCGCGAAAACACTCGTGGCGCACCCCAGCATGCTTAACGTTAATGCAACAGTGATTAATATTTTTGTAATTTTATTCTTGGCCCCTCTCATTGCTCCGCTCCCTCTCTTCTCAGCCAGACCAGATAAAATCAGCCTGCATTCTCTGAATGCATCTGATTATAGCACAGATCATAGCACAAAAAAAGCCCCTATTTACGGGCTTTTTTCGGGATCTGTCCCACCGGCTTCCAATTTGTGCTGCGGCATTGTGCTTACACAACATATTGTAGAACGGTAAATATTGGCTTTAATATTTATGTAATATTACGTAACACAAAATTTGCCGGATTTCTGAAGATCACAGGAATTTTACAGACCAGGCACCTGTTACAGACAGCAATAAGAGTAGGCGGTACACTTCATGATCATCTGTGAAAACCCGGCCTTCAAGGCTTTCAACTCATCGATAGACGTGCAGCAATCTCATAAACTGTACAATTTTTCCACCCATCGGGAACCGGTACATTTCCTCCTCCGTCGTCCTGGAGATCACTACATAGACAACCAGATAAATGACAACTGCCAGAAGAACAGACACCAGCAGTCCGATAAAGGGACGGCGGGTCAGATGGAACAGAACGGTATAGATGAGCCACGCCGCCACACCCATGATGGCCGATGCGGCAAGAGGTTCTGCGTAGGTCTTCCGGAGTTCATGCCGGGTGCGCAGGTACTTGTGCATGGAAAGGATATTCATCAGGCAGCACACCACTGAGAAGACGATATTGGACAGCATCACCGCATAAATATCCAGCTTTGGCATTGCAAACAGCATCAGAGCCAGCGACGCCATATTCACAACCAATGAAATACCGGCATTTACCAGCGCAACATGCTGCTTTCCGATTGCCTGAAGCACTCCTCCGGAGACGATCGAGAAGGAATCTGTCACAACAAAAACAGAACCTGCAAAAAGCAGCTTTTCAGCCAGTTCACTGGCTGATGGAAACAGAACGCCCATAATCGGTTTTGCCAGAACAGTCAGGCCAATCATGCAGGGAATACAGATGAACATCGTCAGCCGCATTGTCTGATTCACCTGATGGTTTACCTCATCAATCTGTCCGAGCGCATACTTTCCGGACACCTCCGGCATCATAGCCGAGGTGCTGGCCGAAGCCATTGCGAGTGGAATGGATACAAGGGGCACATAATAGTTGCTGTACTCACCATAAGCTGCTGAAATGGAATCCGCTGACACACCGTTAAAGCCCTGTATCGCCGAATACAGATAGCTGTCCACGTAAGCACTGCAGTTGTAGATAAAAGAGGTAAAAATAATCGGTGTGATCATCAGGAGCAGCAGCTTCATGATCTCCCCATAGCTCTGCTCACCGGAACGGTGGTCCCGTTCCATTTTCCGCTTGAAATACCCCCGGTTCAGCAGATACACAAAGGTCATGAACAGAAGGCCTACCAGAACGCCTGCCCCCGTTCCGATTGTACCGCCCATTGCACCATAGATCGCGGCATTCGTACCTCCCTCCGGAGCGAGGTTACGGATCAGGAGCCATGCTGCCAGAATGCTGACAATGGCATTCATAATCTGCTCAAGAATCTGTGAAATTGACGTTGGAGTCATCGTCTTATGAGCCTGAAAATAACCCCGAAGCACACCAAGAATAGCAGAAAGGAAAACCGTCGGTGCGAGTGCGCGCAGAGCGGGGAGGGCGTTCTGCTGGTTCTGCGGCAGAAGAATAGCACCGCCGAAGTAGCAGATCAGCGCTGTAACGCCGCCGACAATCACTGCATACAGCATTGCCCCCTTGAATACCTTGTGGGCTCCCCTGTATTCCCTCTTCGCCAGCATCTCAGAGATAATCTTCGAAGTGGCCATCGGTATGCTGTAAGAGGAGATCAGAAGCAGTATCGAATACAGATTGCTGGCATATCCATAGTATCCAAGTCCTACAGAACCCAGAATGCTCCCAAGCGGCCGGCGGTACAGAAGACCGATAACCCTGGAGATAATGGATGCGATCATCAGAACTGATGCATTTTTTACAAGTGAGTTTGAATTCTTACCAGACATTTCACTGTCTCCTGTTACTCATATTAATTGTCTGCAGGAATATCTTCGATCTGCCAGTCGATCGGAGAAAGTCCGTTTCTTTCCAGATATGCGTTTGTCTTTGAAAAGGGCCGGCTTCCAAAAAAGCCACGGTACGCTGACAGCGGACTGGGATGCGGAGACTTCAGTACCAGATGCTTCGGGTTATAGATCATCTCCTCCTTGCGCTGTGCCGGTCTGCCCCAGAGAATGAATACCATCGGTCTGTCCTGGTCCGCAAGCACGCGGATTGCAGCATCAGTAAATTCCTCCCAGCCGATATTTCTGTGTGAATTTGCCTGGTGCGCACGGACCGTCAGAACCGTATTGAGAAGCATGACACCCTGTCTGGCCCATTTCACAAGATAACCGTTATTCGGGATATAGCAGCCCAGATCATCATGCAGTTCCTGATATATATTTACCAGAGACGGCGGAATTTCAACCCCGGGCTTTACGGAAAAAGAAAGGCCATGGGCCTGCCCTGGCTCATGATACGGATCCTGCCCGAGAATGACAACCTTTACCTGTTCCAGAGGCGTAAAGTGAAAGGCATTGAATATATCCTGGGCCGGAGGATAGATCGTCCTGCTCCGGTACTCCTGATTTACCTTTATAAACAGCTCACGATAATAAGGCTTGGAAAACTCCGGCCTCATGGCATTCTCCCATGCTCCCGTCAGTCCTGCCATCTTCTTTCCTTCCTTCTGTCTGATATATAACCGATACATTCTCAGAGTCTGACAGATACACCTCTGCTGACTGATATATAGCCGATACATTCTCAGAGTCTGACAGATACACCTCTGCCCTGCAGATATTTCTTTACCTGTCGGATCTCAAGCTCATGATAATGGAAAAGAGATGCTGCCAGAGCCGCATCTGCCTTTCCCTCCGTCAGCGCGTCATAAAAATCCTCCATAGATCCTGCACCACCTGATGCAATCACGGGAATCCGTACCTCCCTGGCAATCGCTCTGGTTAGTTTCAGATCGTATCCATCCTTCGTGCCATCACAGTCCATACTGGTAAGGAGAATTTCACCGGCACCAAGCTTCTCCGCCTTCGCCGCCCATTCCACGGCATCAAGACCAACATCCACTCTTCCGCCATGCTTATAGACCGTCCAGCCTTCTCCGTCTTCCCTGTGACGGGCATCAATTGCCACTACAACGCACTGGCTTCCGAACTTCATGGCAGCCTCACTGATCAGTGTCGGATTCTCAATGGCCGAAGAATTGATGGAAATCTTATCGGCTCCTTCACGAAGAAGCATCCGGAAATCATCTACCGTGCGGATACCGCCTCCCACGGTAAATGGAATAAACACATTCTCCGCCACCTTCCGTACCATGTCCACGACCGTGCGTCTGTGGTCGCTGGAAGCTGTTATATCCAGAAAGACAATCTCATCCGCGCCCTCGCGGTCATATGCCTTCGCAACCTCCACCGGGTCTCCGGCATCTCTTAAATTCACAAAATTCACGCCCTTAACAACACGTCCGTTATTGATATCCAGGCATGGAATGATTCTTTTCGTAAACATAAGCATCCTCCCTGCATTCAGAGCTGCGCAAAATTTCTGAGAATTGCCAGTCCCGTATCGGAGCTCTTCTCCGGATGAAACTGGGTTGCAAAAATATTGCCCTTTTCTACTGAGGCATGGATGGTCACTCCGTATTCTGTGGTGGCGGTAACAATGCTCTCATCCGCAGCCTGCAGATAATAGGAATGTACAAAATACACATAGGATTCATCCGGAATACCGCGGAAAAGCCTTCCCACCTCACCAGAACCGCTCTTCGAAAGATCTGCACCCCTGCCATCAGGGTTTTTCCGGATCAGATGAATGGAATTCCAACCCATGTGTGGAATTTTCAGATTGTCCTGCTCAGGGATTCTCAGAATTCTGCCCTTCAGAATACCAAGGCCTTTTACCCCCGGTGACTCCTCACTTTCCTCAAAGAGCAGCTGAAGACCCACACATATTCCCAGGAAGGGTGTTCCGCTTTCTGTGATTTCATGGATGACCGGTATCAGGTTGAACTTCTCAAGATTCTGCATACAATCCCCAAAATTACCCACACCGGGAAGGACCACTTTATCCGCACGCCGCAGAACATCGGCATCACGGGTCACCATTACTTCCTGTCCCAGATAGACCAGCGCCTTTTCAACACTCTTGATATTTCCCGCATCGTAATCAATGATCGCTATCATTTCTTGAAATCTCCATGTTCAGATGCTATGATAATCTACAATTGTCTTAAAAGCTCTTTATATCCAAGAGAGCCTGTTATTAAAGAACCCATACATCGTAACTTATTTTTTTCTTTTACACAAGGCTTTTCACAAGCGCGTGAGGTTTTCCGATGTCCTTTAACCATGAAACAGGTCCGGCTGCACGGACAGATTCCCTGAAAATCCGTCATTCCCTATATCTGTTATCAGCTGCCCTGATCTGGGGCACTGCCTTTGTAGCACAGAGCATAGCGGCACAGAACCTGGGTTCCTTCACCTATAATTTCTGCAGATTCTATGTGGGGGCACTGGTTCTTCTGCCGATTGCCGTTCTGGTAGGGAAAAAGGACCCCCTCTCACCGGGTTACACCGGCAAACCCATTCCCGGCATCACCCGCAGCCGGAGAGAACGCCGTCGTGATCTGCTGATTGCAGGTACTGCCTGCGGCATTGTCCTGTTTCTTGCCGGCAGCTTTCAGCAGATCGGACTGGAATATACGACGGCAGGAAAAAGCGGATTCATCACAGCACTGTACATTATCCTTGTCCCGATCTTCGGTCTGTTCCTGCATAAAAAATGTCCGCCTGCTGTCTGGGCAGCTGTCGTTCTTGCCGTCATCGGGTTTTACCTGCTGTGTGTCCGGGAAGGCTTTTCCATCAACCGGGGCGATCTGATCACCCTTGGATGCTCCTTCATGTTTGCGATTCACATACTGACTATAGATCACTTTATTCCGCGGGTAAATGGCGTTCAGCTCTCCTGTATACAGTTTCTGGTGGCAGGTACCCTTTCAGTCTTCCCGGCTTTTATGTTAGAATCGCCGTCCATACATGCCATTATTCTGTGTGCCGGACCCATCCTCTATGCCGGAATTCTTTCATCCGGGATTGCCTACACACTGCAGATCATCGGACAAAGAGGCCTCAATCCCACACTGGCATCCCTGCTGATGAGTCTGGAATCTGTTATCTCCGCACTCTCCGGCTGGATTGTGCTCGGTGATTCCCTGTCCGGAAAGGAAATTCTCGGTTGTGTGCTTGTCTTCACCGGCGTGATTCTGGCACAGCTTCCTGCACGCACACGCAGTAACGCAGCCGAATAAATCAATACCTTCATGAGATATCAATACTGTCAGGTGGTGTTCCGGGCAGCATCAGGCAAATCCTTCGCTCTCATGCCGGCAGGGCGTAAAATACCGGATGCGTTTTTACATTACATGCAAAAACGCATCCGGTATCCGGACAACACAATTAAATGCAGAACCGGTCAGTCCTCAGAACCCTCCTCATTCCCAGGTTCTTTCATACCAAGCCGCCTGAAAACCATCTCATAGCCATCGTTCCCATAGATCAGGGAACGGTTCACACGGCTGATCGTCGCAGTAGAGGCACCGGTCTTCTTGGAAATATCCAGATAGGTTTTCTTCTCCTTCAGCATCTTAGCAACCTCAAAACGCTGTGAAAGGGACAAGATCTCATTGATGGTACATGCGTCCTCAAAGAATGTATAGCATTCATCAACAGAATGCAGCGTCAGAATCGCCTGAAACAGCTGATCGACTTCTTCATTATGAATATCTTTACTCATCTTCCATTTTCCCCCAGGTACATTCATGATATCCACGTATTGTCATTTTGTTCTCTGACACTTCACAATTTCACAGTGTCAAAGCATCCATACGGCTAATGTTACCACTTTCACAAAATGAAGACAAGGCTTTCCCTACTGTTTTGTGCGGGAAAAATAGACATCTGCCGCCTGGATGTCCCGATCCATCTGCAGCTTCAGTCCTTCAATATCCGGGAACTTCATCTCAGGCCGCCGGAAGGACAGCAGCTCCACCTTTGCTCTCTGTCCGTACAGATCAAGGGAACAGTCGAAGAGATAGGTCTCCAGACCCGTGGCAGTACCCCCAACGGTCGGCTTGACACCGATATTGGAAATACCCTGGTACACTCTTCCTGCAACAAAAATTCTCGAATAATAGACCCCAAAGGGTGGCGTCATTTTTTCGGCAGGTGGTATCATATTGATCGTGGGGAAGCCGAGGGAGTGCCCAAGCTTTCTGCCATGTACAATGTCACCGGTAATGAAATATGGCCGGCCCATAAGGTCTGCTATTTTTTCCATATGCCCCTGCGACAGTTCCTCCCGGATATAGCTGCTGCTGATTTCCCGGGACCCGTCCATTTCCTTGGGAAGCACTTCAACAATAAAATGATATTTCCTGCCAAGCTGCTCCATGACTGCGGCATTGCCTTTTCTATCCTTTCCGAAATGAAAGTCATCCCCCATGACCACGGCACTCACGTGAAGCTTCTCCAGAAGAAGCGTGCGCACAAACTCCTCCGGCTCCATGTCCCGCATCTCTTTTGTAAAACGGCACTCAAAGAGAAGATCTACATCCAGATCACGGATAATATCACGCCGTTCCTCATTGGTCATGAGCATCCTGGGCGCTCTGGCACCCATGCAGACCTGTGGAGATACCGCGAAGGTAAAGACAGCTGTCTGCCATCCATGCTCACGTGCAATATCTCTGACCCGCCTGATCAGCTTCCGATGCCCTCTGTGTACCCCGTCAAATTTTCCAAGAGTAATCACGCAGGGCTTTTCCCCTGTATATGCCAAAATATCCTGTATATATTCCAAATCTGACGTTCCCCAATCTTCTCAATCTTTTCTGTACATTCCAGAATCAGCTTTTTCATAGTTTTCATCGGCACAGGTGCGCTTTTGCTGCTGCTCATGCCTCCGGGTCATAAAACATCTGCACCGGCTTCCAGGCATCTCCGGCCTCCTGCCGCTCAAAGATACCGATAAAGACACCTTCGGAATCAAAAATTTTTCCTCTGCAGGCATTTTCCCCGTCCGCAGGATTTACCAGCATTCTGCGATTGCCCTGTGTTATGTCATTGTCATGCATCCTGTGGCAGCAGTCCGCAGGAATCCGGTTCCCATTATGCGCCAGCGCATCCGCCCGGGGCAATGTCTGCAGCGCAGGCATCGCAAACAGCCGGTCTGTCGGAATCAGGATTTCTCCCAGCCTGTCCTCGCCCACTATGCGCTGAATCTCGTCCAGGCGAAGTGCGTCCTCCAGGCAGAACATACCAACACGCGTCCGCGTCAGAGCTTCCATACAGCCTCCACATCCCAGCCTTCGTCCGAGATCGTGGCACAGTGTGCGGATATATGTACCTCTGGAACAGGTGACGCGGATCACAGCCCCTGGCATCTGACAGGAAAGAAGCTTTATTTCGTAAAAATGCACCGGACGGGCTTCCCGTTCAACGGTTTTCCCTTCCCGTGCAAGTTCATAAAGTCTTCTGCCGTGTACCTTAAGCGCGGAGTACATGGGCGGAATCTGCATCTGTTCCCCCTCAAAGGACTGCAGAGCGGCAGACAGCTCCTGCTCTGTACAGGTGACCGGACTTGTAGACAGAACAGTCCCGCTGATATCCTGCGTGTCCGTCTCCACCCCCAGAAGCAGGCCGGCCTCATAGGTCTTGGTCTCATCTGTAAGCATATCCACCAGCTTTGTAGCCTTCCCAAGACACACAGGGAGAACTCCTTCTGCATCCGGATCAAGCGTACCGGTGTGGCCGATTTTTTTCTGGTGCAGAATGCCACGCAGCTTTGCCACAACATCAAAGGACGTGTATCCCTTTTCCTTGTATACGTTGATTACGCCGTTGATCATTTCAGCAGGTCCTTCTCCAGATGCTGTGTCAGGTTGTTGATGACATCATAGCAGGATCCCTGCATGGTAACGCCCGCAGCCCGGGCATGTCCGCCACCTCCGAAAATCTGGGCGACAACGCTGACATCCACCTGGTCCACCGAACGAAGCGATACCTTCCAGGTGCCCTCCGCAAGTTCATACATAAAGACAGATACCTCTACCCCGCTGGTATTCCGCATCTGACTGACAATTCCATCCATATCTGCCGGTGTCGCATGATAGAAATCCATATCCTTTTTCCGGATGCAGGATACAATCAGTTTGCCGTCAAACATCAGGAAGCTTTCTACCAGTGCCCTGCCGAGAAGCTGGTTCTGAACATAGGTTTTCTGATAGTAGGTCTCATCGATGAGCCTGCTGAATGGAATCCCCTTCTCCATCAGAGACGCAGCGATACGCATCGTGCGCGGTGATGTGCTGGCATACTGGAACACACCTGTATCATGCACCATACCCATATACAGGGCTTCTGCGCATTTTTCACTGATCTTATCAGAATCCAGAAAATTCCAGACCACCTCACAGGTGGAGCTGATCTCCGGATAATTGAACAGCCATGTATAGGTGTCCCGGTTTGTCTTGTGATGATCCAGGCATAACACCCGCTTTGCACTCTTCAGCAGACAGCCGGCTACACCGATCCGGTCATGGCTGCTGATATCCAGAAGAATCAGGAGATCACAGGGATATTCCACGCATTCCTGCTTTGCCTTATCCAGGTCCCGGATGACATAGAATGCCCTGCGCGGCGCCTCCAGATAGACATCTGCCTGTATCCGGGGGAAATTGTCCCGCAGGTACAGGTACATGCCCATGCAGGAGCCGATGCAGTCTCCATCCGGATTCACATGACCCGCGATTGCTACGGTTTTTACGTCCTTTAAAAATTCATCAATCTTCTTCTGCATGCTTCTTCCGATCCTGTTCCATGACTTCGTCAATACGTTTGGACATATGCACGCCATATTCTATGGATTCGTCCAGCTTGAAATGAAGCTCCGGGGTATTTCTCAGATTCAGGTTCACTGCAAGCATATGACGGATGAATCCGGCAGAGCTCTTCAGTCCCTCCATCGTATCCGCTTTTGCCTTTTCATCGCCGAGCACACTGATCATGACCCGGCAGGTCTTCAGGTCCGTGGCCACCGTTGCCTCTGTCACAGACACAACGGGAGCGATTCTCGGATCCTTGACTTCATTCCGGATAATATTGCTGAGCTCTTCCTTTACAGACTCATTGATTCTGATATTTTTTACACTGTTTTTTCTCAACGCGGTACCTCTACCATTGTATAAGCCTCTACCTGGTCACCTTCGCTGACATCATTGAAGCCATCAAATACGAGACCGCACTCATAGCCGGCCTTAACCTCCTTGACATCATCCTTGAACCGCTTCAGGCTCGCGAGATCTCCCTCGAATACCTGCTTCTGGCCATGGGTGATACGCACCTTGCAGCCTCTCTGTACCACACCATCGAGCACATAGCTTCCTGCAATGGTACCGACACCGGATGCCTTGAAGAGCTGACGGACCTCGGCATGACCGATTACCTTTTCCTCATAAACCGGCTCCAGCATACCCTTCATCGCGGCCTCGATATCGTCAATAGCCTGATAGATAACCTTGTACAGCCTTACATCTACCTTTTCCTGATCCGCAAGCGCCTTCGCATTTGCATCCGGACGTACGTTAAAACCAATGACGATTGCATTGGACGCGGCTGCAAGGGTCACATCCGACTCGTTGATCGCACCTACGCCTGCATGAATGATCTTTACGACTACTTCCTCGTTGGACAGCTTGAGCAGAGACTGACGGATTGCCTCCACGGAACCCTGCACATCTGCCTTGACAACCAGCTCAAGCTCTTTGACCGAGCCATCCTGAATCTGACTGAACAGATCATCCAGAGACATCCTTGACTTTGTCTCCTCAAGCAGCTGGTTCTTGTGCTCAGTGGTGAAGGTAGCGGCAAAGTTCTTTGCCTCTTTATCAGTTTCCATAGCAACAAGTGTCTCACCGGCATCCGGAACGCCATTAAGTCCCTGCACCTCTACAGGTGTAGACGGCCCTGCCGTCTTTACCCGCTTGCCGTTTTCATCGGTCATGGCACGGACCTTACCGGAGCAGGCGCCGCAGGCGATATAGTCGCCGACATGCAGCGTACCCTTCTGTACCAGCAGGTTTGCAACCGGTCCCTTGCCCTTATCCAGCTTTGCCTCAAGCACCAGTCCGCGCGCCAGGCGGTCCGGATTTGCCTTCAGCTCCATAATATCCGCAGTCAGAAGGATGGTCTCCAGAAGATTGTCGAGTCCCTGACCTGTCTTTGCGGACACCTCTACCATCTCAGTCTGTCCGCCCCAGTCACTGGCAACCAGACCATATTCCGTAAGCTCCTGCTTTACGCGGTCTACATTGGCGCCCGGCTTATCGATCTTATTGATCGCGACAATGATCTCGACATTTGCAGCCTTTGCGTGGTTGATTGCCTCTATGGTCTGCGGCATAACGCCATCATCTGCCGCAACAACAAGGACGGCGATATCCGTAGACTGCGCACCACGCAGACGCATTGCCGTAAACGCTTCATGACCCGGGGTATCCAGGAAGGTGATCTTCCGGTTGTTGATATTCACCACATAGGCACCGATATTCTGAGTGATGCCGCCGGCCTCCCTGGCAGTTACATGGGCATGACGGATCGCATCCAGAAGGGAGGTTTTTCCATGGTCTACATGTCCCATGACGCAGACGACCGGTGGACGCGGAACCATCTTGCTTTCGTCCTCCTCATCCTCCTTGAGCATCTCTGCGATCACATCAACCTTCTCCTCCGGCTCGCAGAGAATATCATAGGTCATTGCAATCTCTTCTGCCTTATCGTAATCGACCTCCTGATTGACCGTATACATCTCACCCTTCATAAAGAGATCCTTGACGATTACAGAAGGCTGCATCTTCATCTTATCTGCCAGTTCACGGATTGTCAGCTTCTCCGGAATCTTGATTTCGGTCACCTTCTCTTCCTTCTTCTCCTCTTTCTTATGCGCAGGCTTCTGAAGAGCCTTCGGAAGCAGATGTCTGCTGCCGCGTCCGGTTCCTCTGTCATTCGTGAATTTATTCCCGCGAAGATCGCTCTTGCTCTTATCCTTGTCCTTGTTATGACTGGCGTTGTCTCTGGAAGGTTTCTTCAGCCCCATATCCATAGATGCACCCTGTGCGGACCTGTGGTCCTGATGCTGGTTTCTGGAGTGACTCTGGAAACGGTTTCCTTCTTCCTCATTTTTCCCACCGAAGCCCGGACGGTTTCCACCAAAGCCGGGACGGCTTCCGCTAAAACCGGAACGGTTATTGCCAAATCCGGGACGATTATTTCTGTCTCCAAAGGACTTTCTGCCCTGGCCGTTATTCCGGTCGCCATAGCTTCTGTTCTGGCTGCCGCTGCGGTCACCATAGCTTCTGCCCTGACCATTATTCCGGTCGCCATAGCTTCTGCTCTGGCTGCCGCTGTGGTCACCATAGCTTCTGCCCTGACCGTTATTCCGGTCGCCATAGCTTCTGTTCTGGCTGCCATTGCTGCGATCGCCATAGCTTCTGCCCTGGCCATTATTCCGGTCTCCATAGCTCCTGTTCTGGCTGCCGCTGCGGTCACCATAGCTTCTGCCCTGACCGCTGCCGTGGTCAATGCTTCCTCTGCTCTGCACATCGCCCCGGTCATTTACGTTTCTGCCCTGGGTGCCTGTGCTGCTCTGTGCCGGATGGTTCCGGTTTTCTGCTGCATCAGCAGCGCCGCCTGCCTGTGCACTGCTCTTCTCTGCGGAAGCAGCGGATTCCATGGCAGGTGCCGCCTGCTCTGCATGATGTTCTACAGTCTTCGTTTCTGCTGCAGTGCCTGTCACTGCGGTGCCAGAAGATACTGCCATCTTCGACGCCTGTTCATCATGAGACACGCTCTGCGTCTTTGCTTCTGCAGCAGTCTGCACTGCCGGAGCGCTCTGCTTTTCTGCCAGCGGTGTCTCTGCAGTCTTCTGCGCCACGGTATCCGCACTCCGGCTTTGTTCTGCCTGCTCAGAATGTAAAGCTGCAGTCCTGATGCTGTTCTCCTTTACCGGTTCTGACGGACGTACAGGCTCCTCAGTATGTATCACAGGATGCGGTCTGGGGACCTTGACAATCGGGGCTCCTGCTGTGGCATGCTTGCCCACCGGACGACCGCCGCGGCTGCTCTCCTGCATAACACCGAGTCTGCCGGTCTCAGCAGGTTTTCTGCCGGTCTTATCCGTCTTTGCGGACTTATTCCTGTCTTTTTTCTTCTTGTCCTCCATTGCCTGATGGAAGTTTCTACCCTCTTTACTGGTCGCATTCTGGGGATGGAAAACTGCTATCAGTCTTTTCTTCTTTTTTACCGGTTTTACTTCCTTTGCACCGCCGGCAGCATTCTCTTCCTTCGCGGCTCCGGCACCCGTCGTCTTTTTTGCGTCCCCTTCTGATGCCTTGCCCATCTGATCGTTCATTCTCTTTCCTTCATTTTCGTTATTATTCAATGTATCGATTACCTCGTGACTGTTGTATGAATCGTGATTGACTTATTCCTGTACTTCCGCGTCCAAAAGCCGGTGTATCTGACCGGCAAGACCCGGGTCTGTGATCACAACTGAAGAGCGCTCTCCCTTCCCGATCAATGCGCCCAGCTCTTTCTTTGTAAGAAATTCATGAAACGGAATATTCCGGTAAACCGCCATATCATGAAATTTCTTCTTTGTATTTCCGGAAGCATCCTGCGATACAAGTATCAGCGCAGCCTTTCCCGATCGGACCGCGTTCTCTGCGGCAAAGGAGCCTGCTGCAATCCTTCCCGCCTTCATAGACAGGCTGATCATAAACCGTGCCCTCTTACTGTCCATTCTGCTTCAGTTCCTCCTCCAGTCTGTCATATACTTCTGAAGGAATTGCGCAGCCGAGGGATCGTTCCACGCCGTGATTTTTGCGGGCCTTTGCAAGGCAGGCGGCATCCGGACATATATAAGCGCCTCTTCCGTTCTGCCTTCCTGTAAAATCGAGCAGAATCTCTCCCGCTGGTGTTCTCAGTATACGGATCAGCTCCTTTTTCGACTTTTTCTCGTGACAGCCGACGCAGGTGCGCATCGGTACCTTACGGATCTCGCTCAACGGCTATGCTCCCTCCTGAAAAAATTTAATCCTCCGTGCCGGATTCTGTTGTATCTGCAGCCTCTGTATCAGATTCCTCTGAAGCAGCATCCGCTGCCTCAGCATCTGTATGCTCAGTATCAGTATCCTCTGTGTCAGCAGTACCCTCTGTATCAGCAGTACCCTCTGTATCAGCAGTACTCTCTGTATCTGTGCTCTCTGAATCGGTCTCCTCGGCCCCTGCAGCGTCAGTTGCCTCTGTGTCGGCACTATCTGCTTCAGCTTCTGCCTCGTCAGATCCATCCATATCTTCGGATGTATCCTCGTCATAATCCTCTTCGTCTTCGTCATAATCCTCTTCGTCTTCGTCATCATCCTCGGCATATTCGTCGAAGAGGCCTTCCTCGCGGGCCTGGGTTTCGCTCTTGATATCAATCTTGAACTGCGTCAGATGTGCAGCCAGACGGGCGTTCTGGCCTTCCTTGCCGATGGCAAGAGAGAGCTGATAATCCGGAACAATGACAAGCGCCTGCTTTTCATCCGGATCAGCCAGAACAGAAATCACCTTTGCCGGAGACAGGGCATTCTCAATCAGGTAAGCCTGGTTTTCATCCCAGTTGATGATATCAATCTTCTCACCATCCAGTTCATCTACGATCGCATTGACGCGGGAACCATTCACGCCAACACAGGCTCCAACGGCATCCACATTCGGCTCATTGCTGTAAACTGCGATCTTTGTACGTGAACCTGCCTCTCTTGCAATTGCCTTGATCTCAATGACGCCATCCCGGATTTCGGCAACCTCTTCCTCAAACAGTCTCTTGACAAGCTCCGGATGTGTGCGGGAAACCAGGATCTTCGGTCCCTTCGGCGTATCTCTTACCTCCAGCACATAAACCTTTACTCTCTCGGTTGGCCTGAGTTTCTCACCCTTGACCATCTCTTTCGCCTTCAGGATGGCGTCTACCTTTCCGAGATTGATGCTTACGTCCCTGCCGATATAACGCTGCACAACGCCAGTCACAACATCGTGTTCCTTCTCATAATATTCGTTGTAGAGAGATTTTCTCTCTTCCTCACGGATCTTCTGGAGAATGACATTCTTTGCGTTTGTGGCAGCAATCCGTCCAAAGCTCTTGGACTGGATCTCAACCTGCACAACATCTCCGATCTGTGCACCGGAATCGATCTTGAAAGCATCCTGCTGACCAATTTCCGTAACAGGATCCTCTACATGCTCTACCACCTTCTTCGCTGAAAGGATGTGGTAATCACAGGTATCCGGGTCCATTGTCACTGTAACATTGTCCGTTCTGTCATACTGGTTCTTGTATGCCTGCAGAAGAGACTGTTGAATGGCCTCCAGAAGCGCATCCTTGCTGATTCCTTTTTCCTTCTCGAGAATCGTCAGAGCCTCCAGTATCTCGCTGTTCATTTTTTCCTTTTCCTCCTGGTATGATATCCGTTAAAATGCACTGATCAAAAATCAAACGCCATGCGTATCAGGGCGATGTCTTTTCTTGGAAAGGTCAGGGTTTCTCCACTGTCATCCGCTGCAATGCTGACTGTGTCCTTGTCCCAGGCTGTCAGAACCCCGGTAAACTCCTTTGCGTGATTGATGATCCTGAACGTATGTATCTCAATTCTCTGCCCCATGGCGCGCTGATAATCCCGTTCTTTCTTCAAAGGTCTTCCAAGCCCGGGAGAACTGACTTCCAGGATATAGGAATCATCGATGAAATCCTCTTCATCCAGCTTGGCGCCGAATGCATGACTGATTTCCTCGCAGTCATCGACAGTGATTCCGCCTTCCTTGTCTGCATATGCCCTGAGATACCAGGTACCGGCTTCTTTGACATATTCCAGGTCTACGAACTCATAATGCATTTCGTCAAGAATCGGAATCAGTATGGCTTCCGCCCTCTTCTCGACCGCATCTGTTCTACTGCTCACGCAATCTCTCCTTTCACGTCACAACCGCCCCGGGTGTATCCCATGCAGCAGTGAAAATACGGCACGGGAAGACGCCCTTACGGCAATAAATAAGAGTGGGCTGAAATCCGCCCACTCCCGCTTTAGTCAACTATTAACATTTTTAAAATAACACGAATACCTGCTGAATGCAAGTATTATTAGAAAAAATAAACCGGTTACTGTTCAGAGGTTAGGAGGACACTTCTCATTTGTCTGTTTCCGTTCGTAAACGGACAGTAAGCTGGTT
>JBJEMO010000083.1:0-16309 GCA_051879715.1 Bilifractor sp. | reverse complement strand
CCCGAATCCGGGATCCGGCGCAGGTCCGCAGGGCGGCGCTTCCGGAAACAGCAGCGGCAGCAATAATGGCGATGATGTCGTTGATGCGGATTACAAGGAGGTCTGATCCGGTAATCTGAGATGGCAGTTATTGGATATTGGAAAACGTCCGCTGTATAAGAAATCAGAAATCCGGTTATGCAAGAAATCCGGTTATGCAGGTTATGAGGCAGGTTGCAGAGATGCAGCCTGCCTTTTTTTCGTGATTTTGATTCACAGGCGGGTTGTTTTTCATATATTAACGATGCGTAAAATCAGCTTTACGTTGCGTCAGTCGGTGGCAATCGTCTGATGAGTGTGCTATGATCGGAGTGTTTGGAAAATGACGCGGATTCCGGCTGTTTTCAGAGTCAAAAACAGCGTTGCAGGGTCAATAAGGGAAGAGGCGCCTTCCGCGGAAAATCTGAGGATCTGGAGGAGCTGTCTATGAGTGAAATAATGGAGACAGAGGAGCTGGAGGAAAGAAAAGAGCAGATTCAGAAGTGCGTCGAAGCCGGTGATGGCAAGGCACTGAATGATATGTTTGAGGATATGGAGGCCATTGACTTTGCGCAGATTGTGGAGTCTATGGAGGACGATGAAATCTTCGGTGTCATGCAGCTTCTGAACAATGATAACAGGACAGCGCTGGTAGAAGAGTCCAGTGATGAGATGCGTCTCCGGCTGGCAAAAACCCTGGACAATCATGCACTTCTGGATCTGTTTTCCAATATGCAGAAGGATGATATCGTCGATATGCTGGGAGATTTCCCGACAGGAAGGAGAAAAGAGGTTCTCGATCTGATGAAGGCGGATGACCGGCAGATCATTACAAATCTCCTGCAGTACCCGGAGGAATCAGCAGGAGGCCTGATGTCTACGGCTTATCTTGCCCTGAATGAGAATCTCACTGTCTCTGAGGGCATTCACAAGATTCATGAAATCGGACCGAAGACAGAGGTTATTGAGACCATCTATGTGACGGATCCGATGCATCGTCTGACAGGAACCGTTGACCTGCGTGATCTGCTTTCTTCACCGGGACCGGAACAGATCAGGAATATCATGCATGACAATGTGATTTATGTCACACCAGAGGTAGACCAGGAGGAAGTAGCAAAGCTGGTATCCAGGTACGACCTTCAGGCGATTCCCGTTGTCAGCGCACGCAAGCAGCTGCTCGGTATCATCACGGTCGATGATGTCATCGATGTCATCATCCAGGAGCATGATGAGGATATGCTGCAGATGGCTGGTGTCAGCTCGGAGGAAAGCCTTAAGACATCCCTTGGCCAGTCCGTGCGGTTCCGTCTTCCCTGGCTTCTGGTCAACCTGGCGACGGCATTTCTGGCATCCTTTACCGTTAAGGCGTTTGAAAGCACGATCAACAAGGTTGTTGCGCTGTCAGCAATTATGACCATCGTATCCGGCATGGGCGGAAACGCCGGAACGCAGACCATGTCTGTTCTTGTCCGTGAGCTATCGCACAATAAGATTACGGTCATGGAAGCGGTGAAGGGCTTTTTCAAGGAGATTCTGCTCGGTATCATCGACGGAGCGGTTAACGGTGTCGTGACGGGTGTTATAGTCACACTGATCTACGGCAACTTCTATCTTGGCGTGATCGTATTCATTGCCATGATCGGCAACATGATTGTGGCTGGTGTCTTTGGTTTTCTGGTGCCGCTGCTGCTTGACAAGATTCATGCTGATCCCGCCGTTGCCTCATCGATTTTCGTGACGACGGCTACGGATGTTCTGGGATTCTTTATCTTCCTCGGACTTGCAAAGCTGACACTTCCGCTTCTGCTGGGCGCCTGATGCGGAAGTATTGCTGCCAAAAGGCCTGACATCATCTATATATAAGGATATTTATGATATTGGGGTCAAGTGGTAAATGCATAAGACAATTTCATGAGCAGACATCTTTTGACCTTAACATCATATTTATATGCATGAATATCTAAGTGCAGGGATGTCTAAGTGCAGGGATATTTTTATCGGATCAGGGGGGAATGCTCCGGAAACAGCATGGAAAGATGCTGTTCATAATCGATGCCGTCATTGAAGGGTGTGCCGGCATGTATAGAATCACGGACTCCGGCGGATATAAAGCTGCCGGAGATTTTTATTGTCTTTTCCCAGTCCAGTCCGTTCAGACGGCCGCCGAGTACAGAGGCGGCAAAGAGATCGCCGGTACCGGAAAAATGTCCCTTCATGTGTGGAAACAGGTAGAGAGATGCACTGCCCTTTTGTACGAGCAGATTACCGATCTGATGCGCGCCAGCAGAGCAGAGTCCGGTAACAGCCGGATCAGCTGCAGAAGCAGCAGATACAGCGGATTTCTCAGGCGAAGCGGATTCTGCAGAAGCTTCAGTTGTAGAAGCATCGGAATGTTCAGGGAACAAGGCTGTACCAGAAGAGAGAGAAGTGGTCTCACATACGGAGACGTTTTCCGGGCAATACCGTGCAAGCCCGCCGGGTATGCCTGTAACCAGGATTGCCTTGCCGGGTTTGTTGAGTAACGCCTGCGCCCAGCCCAGGATATGCTGCAGGAGAACAGAGTGGTTCATTGCGGCAAGCTGTGCCGGATTGCCACCGCCAAGAAGGCAGAGCTCTGTGATATTTGGGGTCAGAATGTCAGAGGAGGCAGCCAGTTCCCGCATATCCTTCAGAAGATCTTCCGAATAGTTCGCGTAGGTAAAGCCGTCATCGCCCATGACGGGATCGATCAGCAGAATGGTATGATCTGTGTGAAACTGATGCAGAAACCGTCTCACAAATGCAGTCTGTGATGCATCGGACAGATAGCCGGTCAGGATACCGTCAAAGGAGGCATGCATAGAGGCCCAGTGGTTCAGGTAATGTGGGAGATCCTCCGTGCATGAGCGGGCATAATAGCCTTCATACTCAGTCTGGGCACTCAGAATGGCAGTCGGTACCGGATTTGCGGTTATACCCATGGCGGACAAAACGGAAATGTCAGCTACGAGGGAGCAGCGTCCCATACCGGACAGGTCATTGATGACAGCGGTCTTTTTTGTCATTGCACAATCTCCTTTTCGATCTCCATTGCGTTTACCTGTCATTTTACCGCAAAAGAGGCTGCCTGTCATCTTGGTAACAGATTCCCACAATGATTCCTGATAACAGATGTCTCCACGGTGAACCGGTTTGCTGATTACCAGGTGAATCAATGATTTTTTAATGAACTGCGTCTGCAAGCCGGGATAAAAAATGCCCATCAGGATACTGATGGGCGGGGATGTGTCACATATGAAATAATATTGGGAAAAATGCAGATTTATTTCTCCTCGATAAAGAGACAGTCCATCGGACAGGCCTGTGCACATTTGCCGCAGGCAATGCACTTGAAGGCCTTGGATGTGGCAGGATCCATGCGCATGACATGCATCGGACAGACCTCTACGCAGGTGCCACAGCCGGTGCAGAGCTTCTTGTTCACCATATATACACCGAACTTGTTCTGGGTGATAGCGTTCTGCGGACAGTTCCGCGCACATTTTCCGCACTGAATGCATGTTACCGGTGTTGTTGCTACCGGGTAATCCTCTTTCAGAACATCAATCCGCAGCGCAGCGAGATCGAGGTCCTCGCTTTTGAAGTAGGTGTTGGCGCATACCTGCAGGCAGGAAAGGCAATTCATGCATTCGGCAGCCTTGTTTACTTTCAGACGTTTCATTACTGTATATCCTCCTTATACATTTTATAGATTTTTTCGGCAGATGACGGCCATTCAAAGATTGTAAAAAAATTAACATACATATATTCAATCTACCGTATATTAAGTAGTTCGTCAATATAATGGGGATGACGCATTGCAATTTCATGTATTGTATGCACAAAAGTAAGACGGAGAAATGATTGAAATATGTTAAAAATGTATAAGAGGATAGGGACTTCCCAATTCCGGAGCATATAGAAATGCAGGGCATAAAAATGCCCTGCATTTCTATATGCAAGCCGGTTTCAGGTGCTCTTTGCATGGTCATGGGTGATGCATATGCATCGGAGTGTGCCTCAGAGCAGTCAGAGCAGCGTAATAGTGAAGGAATAGGATTTTGTCTCCTTTGTCTCCGCAAACTGTACATGGCGTTTGTTTTCGAAGACGTCATTTTCGTCGGCTGCCGTAGAGATGCCGCACCATGGCTCAAGTGCAACGAACGGGCCCTTATTGCTGGATGACCAGACATTCAGGTAGGGGAAGTCGTCAAAAGCAAGTGATACGCCATGTCCGGTTTTTGTCGAGCAGAGCGTGACCTTTCTGGTCTTCAGATTGTCGAGGAGCTTGGCATCTACGTTGAAGAAGTCGTGGCTGAGGCGGATGGTGTCCTGATGATCCAGGAAGAGGATCCGCTCGTTCATGTCAATCAGACCGCTTTTGGCAAGCACAACCGGAGCGCTGCAGGTCTCCTTTTCCTCAAAGCGAAGCTCGTAATCCTCGAAAGCTTCGTCCTTCTGCAGAGGCACATTGAAGCCAGGATGTCCGCCGATGCAGAAGGGCATTTTTTCTGATCCGGTATTCTCTACGCTATAGGTCACCTTTATGCTGTTCTGGTCAAGCTGGTATTCTGCGTGGAATACAAAGGGAAAAGGAAATTCCTTCAGCATTTCATCATCCGTGGCGATGGAGAGAACGATTGCATCATCTGTCTGCTTTTCCAGCTGGAATTCTCTCTTCCGGACGCATCCATGCCGCTTCAGAAATGCGTCCTTTCCGTTGCCGATGAAGGCGTGATTGTCCCTGAGACTGCCGCAGATCGGAAAACAGATGGGCGCCTTGCTGCTCCAGTAGGCTGGATCTCCCTGCCAGAGGTATTCCAGACCCTGACTGTTCTGAATCGAAGAAAAGGTTCCGCCAAGCGTATCAAGACAGATTTTCGTGGAATTATTCTGCAATGTGTAAATCATAAAAAAACCTCCCTTTTCCGGTGTGTTTCTGAAAAACTTCGTAGGACTGCCGGAAGGCTGATCCGGCCGCTTACTTTTATTATAGTTTCGTGGAAACAACTGTCAATTCGTCAAAGAGAAAAAGGGTATTATAAAGGTTATAAAGTATGAAAGGGGTAATAATAAGTATTTTTCTGGTATGCAGCATGTGCTATACTGCACAGTAAAGACCGGAGAAACGACAAAACATACGGACAAAACATCATCCGGTGCCGCAGTAACGGCTTCAGAAAAGATACAAGGAGGTATCCTTCCTTTTTTAAGGTTGGATGCTTCTTTTTTTTATCTTTTTACTTGTCACATATGGCAGGCTGTTGTATGGTCAGGTGCTGGACACTGGACAGATGAATGCTCCGGATCTGGAAAGGAGAGCTTATGGCAACAGGATTGATCGCTGTGCTGATCATGCTTCTCATCATCATCATGGCTATTGTGACGAAACGATGCACTGAGGTGCTGATTGTGGGATCCATTATCTGTGCCCTGGTATTGTACGGAAAGGACTTCCTCACAAAGTGGTGTGATACACTGCAGAGTGCCTTTTCCGATAATGTCTGGATCGTGCTGGTCTGCGGGCTGTTCGGCAGTCTGATCGCGCTATTGCAGGCATCCCGCGGAAGCCTGGGATTTTCCAGCGTGGTCAGTAAAATCTGCAACACGGAGCGCAAGACCTTGTTCACAACGTTTATTCTGGGCATACTGATCTTTGTAGATGATTATCTGAATGTGCTGACGATCGGGACCTGCATGAAGGGTGTTTACGACAAGAGAAAAATTCCGAGGGAGACACTGGCGTATATGCTGGATGCGACCGGGGCACCGGTCTGTGTGCTGCTTCCGTTTTCAACCTGGGCTGTCTTCTACTCCAGCCTGTTTGAGAAGGAAGACGCCGTAAAGGCGCTGGGCTTCTCCAGCGGAATCAAGGCGTATATTTCCGCAATTCCGTATATGTTTTATCCGATCATCACGCTGATCATAGTAGGCCTGTTCTGTGCGGGCATCATGCCGAAGCTTGGCGCCATGAAAAAGGCTTATCAGCGTGTCGCCGAGACCGGTATGGTATATAGCGAGCAGAGCAGAAAATACAATCATGAGGAAGACAATTATGTAGAGCAGGGAAGCATCTGGGACTTTATCATTCCGATGGGCGTTCTGGTAGCGATTGCCATTGTAACGAGCAATCTGCTGCTGTCCGTCGTGATTGCACTGATTGTCTGCTTCGTACTCTATGTGCCGAGAAAGGTTGTCAGGATGAATGATTTCTTTGGCATTGTCATCAAAGGCTTTGCTGACATGTTTCCTGTTCTCATTCTTCTGATTGTAGCATTTACGCTGCAGAACCTCACGGCGGATATGGGTATGACGGATTTCATCATTCAGGTCATGAAACCCCTTCTGACCAGGAGCGTGTTCCCGGCAGTTACCTTTGTTCTGGTCGCCGCAATCTGCTTTGCTACAGGTTCCTTCTGGGGCATGAGCGCAGTTGTTGCACCGATCGTATTTCCGCTGGGCGCCGCTGTCGGAGCAAATGCGACACTGATCATGGCGGCTATTGTTGCAGGAGGCGCTTTCGGAAGCCACGCCTGCTTCTATGCAGACGCAACCGTCCTCTCCTCACAGAGTGCCGGCATTGACAATATGGAGCATGCGCTGACACAGCTGCCTTACGTGCTGATCGCCTGCGGAGCTTCTATTGCCGGCTATCTGATCTGTGGATTTGTGATGTAGGACCTGCATGATTTTTCTGTTGAAAGGAATATACTATTATGGAAGAAAAAAAGAGTATAAAGCATTTTGTCATAACGGTAAACAGGCAGTTCGGAAGCATGGGACGTCCCATCGCAAAGCGGATGGCTGAGAAGATGGGTATCAACTTTTATGATCGTGACCTGATCGATCAGGCTGCGAAGGAGCTGGAACTCCCGGCCTCTGTCATCCGGGAATCGGAGGAATCCGCAGAGAAGGTGCGGAGTAATGACCCTTTTTTCCGGATGGCTTTTCCCCTTGGAAGAGGAACCAGCGATACACAGGACAAGATCTTTGAGGCACAGAAGAGAATCATCAAATTTCTGGCAGCCAGGGAATCCTGTATCATCGTCGGCCGCTGCTCGGATTTCATTCTGGCGGATATGAAGGAGAAGATGAATGTCTACATCTACGCCTCCTATGCGGACAGGCTGCAGCACTGTATCAATGATCTGCATCTGGAGGAGGACGAGGCGCGGAAGATGATGCATGATGTAGACGAAGCCCGGGCCCAGTATCAGATGCATTATGCCGGATATCTGCCGACAGACCTGCGGTACCGGGACATCATGATGAACAGCAGCTTCCTGGGAATCGAAGGAACTGCAGATTACCTGGTTGCCGCAGCAAAGCAGAAGTTTGGACTTTCCTGATGTGCTTAAGGGGCATGGCAGGGCAGGGTTTGTATTTTTTCAGGACAGCTGTGTTTTTGCAAGGAGCGTAAAAGAATGAATCGCTGTATACGAAGCAGAAATGTATTTACGGGAACCGGGTATATGCCGGAGCCGCTGGAGATTCTGGTCCGCGACAATACCATCGCACAGGTGCGACCCTATGACCCGGCGGATGGAAGTATGACGGAAAAAAACGTAAAAGATGAGGATGGTACAGAATATAAGGTAGAGGATTTCGGTGAGAAACTGGTGATGCCGGGGCTGATCGACGCGCACACCCATTTTTTCACGGGGGCACTGACTGCCAGTGATTATGTCTGCTCCGGGATTGAGCATTCTTCCTCAGAGGAGAACTGCGCCGGAATGGTGAAGGCCTTTGCGGATGCACACCCGGACCTGGATGTGATCCGGGGCAACGGGTGGTTCATGCCGACCTGGGGTACCAATGTCCTTCCGACAAAGAATACGCTGGATCGTCTGATTCCGGACCGTCCGGTGGTTCTCCGGTGTGCAGATGCGCACAGCTACTGGCTCAATTCTGCAGCACTGAAGCACTGCGGGATTTCTCCCACCTGGCAGCCTGCAGGAGGATCCGTAGGGAAGCTTCCGGATGGCAGTCTTTCAGGGATGCTGATCGAGCCGGAAGCATATGAACCGGCGGACAAGCTGTTCCGAACCTTCCCGGATGATCAGATGAAGGACATCATAGCATCCTTTGAAAAAGAGCTTGCCGGGTACGGAATTACTGCGGTCAGCGAGATGTTTGCGTGGGATTATACAGAGGAATATGCGCATAAATGCGCCCTCGTGCAGGAGATGGACCATGCAGGAGAACTGACAGCGCATCTGTATCTCTATCCACGGCTGTTTGATTATGATGACTTTACATCTGCACTTGCGTGGAAGAAGAAGTATGAGTCGGAGAGCTTCAGAATCCCGGGCGTCAAGGGATTTCTGGATGGTGTAGCCGAGACACACACGGGTCTGTTTCTTGAACCGTATTCTGACAGGACTGATACCTGCGGTATCGGTGTCCCCCTGAAGGACTACGACAGCGTGCTGCGCTCCATCATTGCGGCAAACAGGGCCGGCCTGCAGGTCCGCCTGCACTGCATCGCTGACGGCTCGGTCCGCATGGCTCTGGATCTGTATGAAGAGGCACAGAAGACGACGGGGCCGCTTCCGTTTTCCAACACCATCGAGCATATCGAGACCCTCAGCCCCTCTGATGCATCCCGGTTCCGTGCACTTCATGTAATTCCTTCCATGCAGCCTGCACATCTGGTGCTGGATGAAAACGGAAAGCTGCTCTTTGTGGGCAAAGACCGGATCCGCTGGGAGTGGCCCTTCCGGACGATGGCAGAAACTTCGGGTGCATTGGCTCTAGGTACCGATTATCCGGTGGTGTCCATTGATCCGTTCCGTACGATCTATACAGCGGTCACCCGATGTGATTACCAGGGTAAGCCGACCGGTTATAATCCTGAGGAGAAGCTGACGATGATGCAGACGCTGATGGGCTACACGGCGAATGCTGCCGCAGCCTACCATCAGGAGAATGAAATCGGTTCACTGCAGAAGGGAAAGAGGGCGGACCTTGTGGTGCTGGACCATAATCTGTTTATGGCAGAGCCGGAGCAGATCATGGAGACGAGGCCTCTGCTGACTGTGTATGGAGGAAAGGATGTGTACCGCGCATAAAGTGTGCGGTTCTTATACAACATATCATTATGTCCGAGTGAAAAAAATCGTTACATGTCTGTGCATAATATTTGTGTGAAATAACCCTACTGCACCTCGCGATCGGTGCCTCCCAGGATCCGGAACAGTTCAAGTCTTGATGAAATGTGAAACTTCCGGTAGATATTCTGCATGTGCTTCTGCAGGGTGTTGGCAGTGATGTGCAGCTCTCTGCAGATCTGATCGTTGGAAATTGCCTGCATGACGAGCCGGACTATCTCAGACTCCCTTCTTGTAAGTCCTGCCTGCTCCATCAGGTATTCAGCCTGATCAGCGGGCAGGATTTCTTTTTCACCTTTGCGTCCCGGGCGCAAAACCTGTCCTGCAGCCGGATCTGTAAGCAACAGATGACCATAGATATAATTCAGATGCTTGTCCAGAGACTTCAGCAGCGTGATGTCATCATCTGTAAAGGACGGGTCCTCCTCTGTACGGAAGAGGGTAATTACACCGAGGAATTTCCGCCTGTAGACGATGGTCATCTGAAGACTGTCATAGATGTTGTAGGGCAGGTAGCATGTCCTATAAACAGCGGAATGCAGACGGCTTTCATTTTTCAGAAGATCACTTTCCCGCATAACCGTGGAAACCTTGGAATGCATCATCCATTGCGTGTCATCCTCCTGATACATGCCGATGTATTTCTGCTCCGCTTCTGCAAAAGATGCGGGATCACAATAAATCCCGTTGAAAGAAAGCCCCTTCGCCGATGGATCTGCGGTCAGAAGGCTTGCATAGGAGCAGGGAATCAGCATGCGCAGATAAGACAGGAGATCATGATTGATTCCTGCAGGATCATCTGATGCATCAGAGGTATAAAGTGAGTATAGAAGGTCGCTGAAGATCAGCAGATGATTGGTATCCATTTTGTTCACCTCACAGGATTGTTGTAGTCGATGAAAGCGTTTATACGATGCACCAGGTTGCATACAGAGGAATGGAATGCAGCCCGTTTTCCCATCCGAAATTTAATTCCGAAAATCGTAGCGCATATGCAGGATGATACTTTTCTCTGTAATTTGTCAGGGTTGTAGAACGTTTGTGCCGGCCTGATTTGATTTCTACCGGAATGATCTGTTCATGTAGATCAAGTACAAGATCGATTTCCATGTTTTCCGATGGTTTAAAATAGTACAGATCCAGATTTTTTGCTTTGAGCTGCTGTACGACATAGTTTTCTGTCACAGGTCCCTTATAAATATTGTGATGGTCTGGCATGAGATCGCTGTAATGCAGGCCGCACATATGGGAAAGAAGGCCGGTATCAGACAGATATATTTTGAAGCTGTCTGCATTTTCGTATCCGCGCAGCGGCGACAGCGGAGCATCAAGGCGATGTACCCTGTATATCATGCCGGATGCGTCCAGCCAGTCAAGCGGGCCCTGAAAATCCCTCTTGTTGGCACGGGGTCGTACATCACTGTATTTGAATTTCGGGTTTTCTCTGGCCAGCTGCCGTGGTATGGAACGGTAGACCTCCGTGATTTTCACTCCTTCGGCCGGACTGGTCACATACTTGGTCATATCCGCCAGGTATGCCAGATGAAGGTTATCATAAAGCATCGTATCAACATCAAAAGCCATTTTATCATGCTCCAGATAAGACAGCACTGCCTGTGGCATACCGCCTACAAACAGATAGTCCTGATAAAGACGGTTTGCCTTCTGATGGATTCCGTCTGCAAGTGGTTTATGGCTTCTAAAGGCATCCCGGATGCCATCCCGAAGAAGCTGTTCACCGCACGCCAGAAGAAATTCCTCGAAATCCATGGGATACATATTGACGATTTTTACTTTTCCCACGGGAAAGGAACTTTCAAACCGCTTAAGCTTAACACCTAGCAGACTGCCGGCGCAGATGATTCTGTAGTTTTTCTCTGCTTCACAGAAATATTTAAGGGATGTGACAGCTCTTTCGCTAACCTGAATTTCATCAAAAAAAACAGGGGTCTTTTCATCAATTCTTTGTCCTATCAGCTGGCCAATCTGGCGCAGAATCCACTCGGGCTCCAGATTTCCATCAAAGATGGATGCGATATCTCTCTGTTCCTCCAGATTGATGTAAATATAGTCTTTGTAAGTTTGTTCGCAGAATTTTCTGATCAGCCAGGTTTTGCCAACCTGTCTAGCGCCGATCACCATTAAGGGTTCCTGCGATTGCCTTTCTTCCCATTGCTTCAGTATTTCATAAAACTTTCTGTACATGTCCCGCCTCACACAAAAGGTATCTGCATTTTCATTCTAGAATCTTTTGTTCTATTGTATCATCGAGTCATGTGAAGATCCACAAAAAACATGCATCATTTCATTTTTTTTATGGATTATATTTGAAAGATTTCATCTTTTTTTGAAAATGTATTTGAAAGATTTCATCATTTCATGTATCCGCACCTTTTGCCGGAAAAATGTTTTACTGATTTTATTCTCGGCTATAGGAGAAGACATCATAGTAACAGCATTTGATGACAGATGAAGAATTATTTCATCAAAATAACTGAAATCAGGTATAAAAATCGCAAAAATCGGGGATGGCTTCTGCGGTTTTTATATGTTATGATACATGACATAAAGCAATTGATTTGGCCGGAAGGTGAATCTTAAAGAATCGGATTAGATCAGGCTAAATCTATTGGATACAGCATTTGGTACAAGGGCGTATCGGTCACATTCGTGGCGGATGCGTTTTTTTTGTTTCAAGACAGGAGGAAAATACCATGGCAGACAAAGAACAGGTTATTAAAGGACTGGACAGGATCATCGGACTGATCGAAACGGACAGCAAGGATATCCCGCAGGATGAAAAAAAGAAGATGGTATCGGAGACCCTGGATTATTTCAACAACTATGTCAGCCCGGGTTGGCTGAAGTACAGAAAATCCGTCTCATCGGATTCAGAGGGCGGAGCCGTTCTGGAATGGGAGGACGGTGGCGCATATGTATATGGTCTGAACGGTGAGAAGTTCATTGACTGCCTGGGTGGATTTGGTATCTATACCTGCGGCCACAGAAATCCGGAAATTCTGGATGTCGTAAAGAAACAGCTTGATCATCAGGCACTGCATTCCCAGGAGCTTCTGGACCCGCTCAGAGGTTATCTGGCAAAGGCACTCGCCGATATCACACCGGGAGACCTGCAGCAGTGCTTCTTCACAAATGGCGGAGCCGAGGCCGTTGAGATGGCGCTGAAGCTGGCCAGAATCGCAACCGGAGGCAGATGGTACATCTCCATGGTAGGCGCATTCCATGGAAAATCCATGGGTGCTATTTCTGTAGGCGGCAAGGATACCTACCGCGTTCCCTATACCCCGATGGTTCAGCAGGTACAGCACGTACAGTATGGAAACGCAGAGGATGTACGTAAGGCCATCAAGAATCTGCAGGCGGTTGGTGAAAGCGTCGCTGCTGTCATCGCTGAGCCGATTCAGGGCGAGGCCGGTGTCATCGTTCCGCCGAAGGGCTACCTGAAGCAGCTTCGTGAGATCTGCGACGAGACAGGCGTAGCACTGATCTTTGATGAGATTCAGACCGGCATGGGCCGTACCGGTACGATGTGGAGATGTGAGGCAGAGGGCGTCACACCGGATATCATGACCTTTGGCAAGGCCTTCGGCGGCGGCATCATGCCGATCACAGGTATCATCTTCAAGCCGAAGATGTGGGGACAGCAGCTGATCGACAACCCGTGGCTGCTGGGCTCTCCGACGTTCGGAGGCAACCCGGTATGCTGTGCTGCAGCTCTTGCTACCATCCGTTACATGCTCAAGAACGATATTCCGGGTGTCTGCAGAGAAAAAGGCAAGATCCTCAAGGCAGGACTGCAGTCCATGGCAGAAAAATATCCGGATATCATCCAGGAGGTTCGTGGAGAAGGTCTGATGCTTGCTGTAGAATTCCAGAGCTGTGAGCTCGGCTACGCGACCGCAAAGGGACTGTTCGCGCGCAGAGTCATGACAGCCGGTACGCTGGTCAACGCAAAGACCATTCGTTTTGAGCCGACGGCGGTCATCTCTGAGCAGGACATGAAGGACGTGATCGAGAGACTGGATGAATCGCTGGCAGATGTAAGAGCTGCACAGAAGGCGTGAGTGTATAGATGCTTTTGATACCGACATCATGATATAGGGGTCAAAAGATGCATGCCCATGAAATTGTCTTGAAATTCTCACTGTTTCGACACGCAAGAAGTACTACGGTTCTTCAATTTTGCTAAAAGCGTTCAGAAAAAGTCAAAACTCGCTGCACTTGTGCAGCTCAGACAGTTGACTTTTTCTGAACAACGCAAAATCTCATCACCAAGTACTTCTGGCGTGTCTGCAAATGTTCGAATTTTAAGACAATTTTTATACAATTGCTTTTTGCATCAATTGCCCCAATATCATTATCATACTGACATAATGGGTAGAAATGGAGGACGCGGATGGAAATCGTAAAGAATTATATCGGCGGTGTCTGGAAGGAGTCCATATCCGGAAATACGGAGGATGTAATCGGACCTGCAGACGGCAGTGTAATCGGGGTGGTCACTGACAGCGTTCCTGCAGATGCAGAGGAAGCGATCGCAGCAGCAAAAAAATCCTTCTATACCGATCGCACCTGGAGAGATATGGCTGCGGTAGACCGGGCGGCGATACTCTTCAAGGTTGCAGATCTGATTGATGCCAATGCCCATGATCTGGCGGTGACGGATACGCTGGATAATGGAAAACCCCTGCGTGAGGCTGAGGGTGATGTGGCGGACGCTGCCGCCTGCTTCCGTTATTACGCCGGATTGATCGACAAGCCTGAGGGCGGTATCTATGATACCAATCGCGGATTCGGTGAGATGTTTAATATGACAATCAAGGAGCCGGTAGGTGTCTGCGCACAGATCACTCCCTGGAACTATCCGCTTCTGATGTCCTGCTGGAAGCTGGCTCCCTGCCTGGCGGCGGGCAATTCCCTGGTGTTCAAGCCAAGCTCCAAGGCGCCGCTTTCCACAGCAAAGCTGTTTCGTCTCTTTGAGGAGGCTGGCATACCTGCAGGCACCGCGAATCTGGTGCTGGGCAGCGGATCAAACGTCGGGAATGTCTTTGCCGAGAGCGAGGACGTTGATATGATTACCTTCACCGGCAGCACAAGAGTCGGCCAGGGAATCGCCAGGGCAGCGGCAGGCAACCTGAAAAAGGTAGGGCTGGAGCTTGGCGGCAAATCCCCTGTGGTCATCTTTGATGACGCTGACCTGGAGGCAGCGGTTGAGTGGGTGATGATTGGCATCTTCTTCAATGCCGGGCAGGTCTGCTCCGCGACGTCCAGACTGATTATACAGGATGGTATCCATGATGCATTCATCAAGCGTCTGGCAGAGCGGGCTTCCCATATCACAATCGGTCCGGGCATGGAGAATCCGGATCTTGGTCCTGTCGTATCAGAGGACCAGATGAACAAGATTCTGGGTTATATCAAAGCGGGTATCGATGAAGGAGCAAAGCTTGTCTGCGGTGGCAGGCGCTACACAGAGAACGGCTGTGATAAGGGATATTATATTGAGCCGACGGTCTTTGATAACTGCAAGCCCGATATGAAGATTGTGAAGGAAGAGATCTTCGGACCGGTGCTGAGCGTGCTTACCTTTCACACGGAGCAGGAGGCCATCGATCTGGCCAATGACACAGAATACGGACTTGCGGGAGCCGTGCTCACAAAGGACGGCGCCAGAGCACTCCGCGTCACAAAGGAGCTTCGTGCAGGCATCACATGGATCAACTGCGATCAGCCCACCTACTGCCAGGCACCCTGGGGCGGCTACAAGAAGAGCGGCATAGGCAGGGAACTCAGTGTCCATGGACTGGACGAATACCAGGAGACAAAGCAGATCAACATCAACCTGCATCCGGAGACACCGGTTGGCTGGTATGAACATTGATATAATTAAAAATAAGTATTTTCATTTTTGCAGTCTTCTTATAGAATGAGTAATCGATGACAGGCAAAGGTGCTTAATCAGTAGAGCATCTCTGCCTGTCTTTTTTTATTGCATGAGCGCTGTACGGGCATCAGAATGGGCAGTATACAGGTTAATATGCAGCCTGTGCAATAAAAAGTGCATAAGCCTGCTTTCCGGAGCAGTATTTAGCTTATGCATCGTAATATGTATGAAGAGATACGATACCGGAACAGGAGGAACAAGAAGTGGAAGAGAAAAGACTTGATTTTGTAGAATCAGTTCCAAAGATCTTCGGAAGCCTGGTATTTAATGATCAGGTTATGAAGGAGCGTCTGCCGAAGGACGTGTATAAGGCAGTTCGGAAGACGATCAAGAACGGCTCACATCTGGAGCTGGACGTGGCAAATACGGTTGCTGCGGTAATGAAGGAGTGGGCAATTGAGCATGGCGCCACCCATTTCACACATTGGTTCCAGCCTATGACCGGACTGACCGCTGAGAAGCATGACAGCTTTATCTCCCCGACCGGAGACGGAAAGGTAATCATGGAGTTCTCCGGCAAGGAGCTCGTAAAGGGCGAGCCGGATGCATCCAGCTTCCCCTCAGGCGGCCTGAGAGCAACCTTTGAGGCAAGAGGATATACAGCATGGGATCCCTCTTCACCTGCCTTTATCAAGGATGGCTCTCTCTATATTCCGACAGCATTCTGCTCCTTTGGAGGAGAGGCGCTGGACAAGAAGACACCACTGCTTCGCTCCATGGAGGCTCTTTCCAAGGAAGCAGTCAAGGTTCTGCATCTGCTGGGCAATGAGGCAGTGACGCATGTCGATACAACGGTTGGATCCGAGCAGGAGTATTTCCTGATCGACAAGGACATGTATCTGAAGAGAAAGGACCTTCTGATGTGCGGACGCACCCTGATCGGTGCACCGGCACCGAAGGGACAGGAGATGGAGGACCATTACTTCGGCGTTCTCAAGCCGAAGGTATCCGAGTTCATGCATGATCTGGAGCAGGAGCTCTGGAAGCTCGGTGTACCGGCCAAGACCAAGCACAACGAGGTTGCTCCTTCCCAGCATGAGCTGGCACCTGTCTTTGAGACGGCGAACGTGGCGGTAGACCACAACCAGCTGACAATGGAAATGATGAAAAAAGTAGCGGACAAGCATCATTACGCCTGCCTGCTGCATGAGAAGCCTTTCGAGGGAATCAACGGATCCGGTAAGCACAACAACTG
>JBJEMO010000082.1:0-16345 GCA_051879715.1 Bilifractor sp. | reverse complement strand
TACAGATCGGAGTTATAGCAGGTGATTTCAATTATACTGCGCCGAATGCGATTAAAAAACCGGCAGAAGGTGGTGTGGCATGTATGAAACTGGATAAAGAAGAAATATCGAAAATGAGTAGCATGATTTTAGACCAATATATTCCACTCAGCGTAAGAATGGAATATACGAGTAACAAGCAGAAGATGATGATTGCATCAAATAACGGACTCATCAAAGCCGTGAATGTGATAATCCGTAATTATTCCAAGTCGGAAGAAGACGCAAAAGAAATCGTAAATTCTCTGAAAGGACGACTAAATCTATATGAATGTTTGTAGAGCATGCTGCTTAAATACTGACCAATTCTTACTTGGAGATGAGATTTGGTTCAAGCTCACTACTGGAGAAAGGGTTTGTGCGAAGGCGGTGCAAGAGTGTGAGGACGGAATGATTTTCATCACGAAGGACTGTATCGAAAAAGAAGTGCCTGTGTATAAGATCGCGCCAAAGGTATATTCGGATTATATTCATTCTGACTTAAGGAAGTATCTTAATTCAAAGCTCCTCTCTTTTTTTTCCCTGAGAAAATAAGAAGCAGAATGATTCCCATGATGATCAAGGATTCGTGCAGAGACTATCTTCGTGTTCCCACTGAAAAGGAAATCTTTGGCGAGAATACTTTTGGAGTAGTAGAAGAACGACATACAGAACAGTTTTACGGCATGAAAGACTGTCATAATCGTGTTGCATTTGCACAGGACGAATTGCAGTGGTATTGGCTACAGAACCGGGTTTCCAGCGAAGCTTTTGCATTTGTGAATCACAACGGTAATGCTAACTGCGTCAACGCTTATGCCTGTCTCGGCGTGCGTCTCGTATTTAAATTGAAAAATAATCGCAAAGCTACACATGAGTGAGGAGGAAAGCAAGATGCAAATTAAATTACCGTGGGTTGAGCGGTTCGACACGCTGGATCTTCCAGATGATTTTGAGGATCAGGTGAAGAAAAGTTTTGGGATGTTTACAGTTGGCACGAATACAAGATACACCTGGAAAGACAAGATGCTGTATATCAGCCGTCTGCCTATGTACTTCAAAAATATGATCGGAACATGGGAGGATGATATCGCCGAAAATGAAATAAAGAACACGCTTCACCATCAACTGGATTACAAGCTGGACGAAGAAGATGATGTACTTGATAGGGATGATATTTATTCCTTCGAGTTTATGTGCCAGTGCTTTGTTGAGGGGATGCGGTATATGGGGTTTTTACAGGAATATGAGTCATACTCATCCAGCAAGAACGATGAGACACAGAAGGTAATGTTCCGGATCATGCAGATTGTGATGGACTGGGAACCAGGGGACTGGGAACCAAAGGGGAGGGAGCATGAAAAAGATAACGAATGCTGAGTACATGATCAGTATGCTCATGGATCTGTTGTATGAAAACGGTATAAAGCTTCACGATTTCGATATCGATGACGGAGGATCATCGATGGAAACCATGATTTATGCCAACATAGAATGCCCATACCATTATGGAGAAGAACAAGCAGAATGCGACAGCAACGGTCCATGTGTATCACCGACCCGTGAGCAATGTACTACGTGCAAATACAATTGGCTTATAAGTGAGATTGATGATTGAGGGCGAAGAAGGTAATGGGAGGGAAGGGAAATATACGCCGGAAGGAAGAGGGCGGCTACACAGAGATGAGACCATGATGGCCGATCAGGAGAAGAAATATGAACGCATGGCATTACACCGAAAATGATGGAAATCCAAAAAAGGAAGGCTACTATTTGGTTGTCGTAAAACCCTGTGTAACCTTTACGGATCATTCTTATGACGAGGGTAAGCCCCGAATTGTCGGCTGCGATCAAACGGTAAGAGGGGTCTGTTATTGGGACGGTGAAAAATGGAGATATCGGAAGGATCGGGTAGTAGGGATTGATGATGATATTGTGTTTAGCGATTTGGTCAGGATCTATGCGTGGGCAGATGTAATCCTCCCAGCAAACTACTACTTAACTGAAGGGCGGTTGATGTGCTTTCTAAAAGACTACAAATTAAGTTTTGAAAGAAAAGAGGAGATACAGAATGAATAACGATTTTATGATTCAGTATGCAAAGAAATTGGCTGCGAAAGCAATCGACGAAATGGCGGGTAAACTGGTTGTAATGCCGAGGGACATGTATGTAGTGTGGTTTTGCAAAACTCTTCAAAATTGGAAGGCGCTTGTGAGTACGGATGTGATCGATTCTGGTTCTGAATATGGCGATTATGTCGAGGTAACTCACAACGGAGACAAGGGAGAAACATACTGTGATGTTTACAAAAAACAGCGTAATGTGTGCTACAAAGACTTCGAGGTATGAAAGATGAATATTCCTGTGAATGAACAAGAAACGATAATAACTTTTTCCAGGGATAGTGATTTTGCAGAGATTTATACCTCTGACACTACTATGCGGACAAAATTACATAAGCTTAACAGTAAAAATAGCAAAGATTGGGTTCTGGTGAAGCAGGATAGAGACCGCGTTGATCATGATATCGTTTCTGAAATCTTCAGATGTCCAAAGAGGTTGATTAGTTTGAGAAGGGTGGTGGCTACACGGGCTTATACAGAAGAGCAGCGGCAGGCAGCAGCGGAGAGGTTAAAGAAAGCACGACAATCGAAGAGCTGAAAGGAGAGCGAGAACAAGGAAATGACGCATGAGGAATTCATTACCAGCATTGCTGCAAGTGTGAAGAAGTACGCGGAAAGCTATGGGATCCTGGTTCACTCACCCATAATAGCGCAGGCTATTCTTGAGAGTGCGTGGGGAGAAAGTAAACTTGCCGCAGTCTATCACAATTATTTTGGTTTGAAATGTGGCACAAAATGGAAGGGCAGGTCCGTTAATCTGAGTACTATGGAAGAATATACACCAGGAACACTGACGAAGATCAGTGATAATTTCCGTGTATTTGATTCCATGGATGACGGGGTTAAAGGCTACTTTGAATTCATTCGGCTTGCCAGATACCAGAATTTGAAGGGGATTACAGATCCTCGAAAGTATATTGAAACTATCAAGGCTGATGGATACGCAACCAGCAGTACATATGTTGATAATAATATGAAAATTATCAATCAGTACAATTTGACACGATTTGATGAAGATAAGGAGGCACATAAGATGGGCTATACACGGGCGGCAGTTGTTAATCTGGTTAATTCATGGCTTGGAAAGAATGAGGCAGACGGATCTTACAAATCCATAATTGATCTGTATAATAGCATGCCTCCGTTCCCTCGCGGCACGAAAATGCAGTACGGATGGGCATGGTGTGCATGTACATGGTCAGCGGCTGCAAAAAAATTGGGATACACAGCAATCATGCCTGTTGAAATCAGCTGCTATTATCTGATTGAGGAAGCGAAAAAGATGGGCTGCTGGCAGGAAGCAGATGGTTATATTCCCAATATTGGTGATGCTGTTTTGTATGACTGGGAAGACACGGGCGCAGGTGATAACACTGGTAATCCTGACCACGTTGGAACTGTTACCTATGTCAACAAGGATGCTGGTTATTTCGTTGTGACAGAAGGGAACGCAAGCAACATGGTCAAGAAGCGTACTGTTTCTATCAACGGACGCTTCATTCGTGGATTCATTACACCCCACTACGATGCAGAAGGAGCTGTATCAGAACCTACACAAGGCGGCGGAAAATCCATTGACACGGTAGCGCACGAAGTTATCGCAGGACAGTGGGGAAACGGATCAACCAGGACAGCCGACTTGAAGGCAAAAGGATATGATCCGGTTGCAGTCCAGAATCGGGTCAATGAGATTCTAAACGGATCAGCTGCAAAGCCTAAAACTGTTACACCAAATCAGCCCACGGCGAAAAAAGTGACGGCCACAGCCTTTGCGTCGAAGTATGCCCCGACACTTGCCGGAACATACAGGACAACCGCAAATTTGTATCTCCGCAATGATGCGGGCACAAATAAGAGGGCCCTTGCACTTATCCCAAGGGGAACGCAATGCAGGTGCTACGGATATTATACTCCGGTCTCTGGTGTAAACTGGCTGCTGATTCAGGTGGGTCTCAATGGGACGCTGTACACCGGATTTTCCTCCAGTCAGTATCTTGCACGATAAGGGTCCTTATGATATAATCCCGCACAGGATAATTAGGCCTCTGGGGTTTTCGGACTGCCAGTGAAAGCTGCACTGCATGGTTCTCATGCATCATCAGAAAGCCACAGCTTAAACAATTTACTGAATGCTGACAGTAACAAGGAAGGTATCCTTGAAAAAGCAAAGGGGTTCGACTGCTGCACCCATAGGCCTGTCTATTGTATCAGTTCTGCTTTTTGCAGCGCCTAATTTGTCGGCTTCCGGCAAGGTCGTTTATACTGCAGTTCTCTATATCTGCTATGGCATGCTGGTTACTTGTATCGAGATTCCATATTATGCACTGCTTCCTGCAATGACTAAAAATGAAATGGAGCGTAATGATACCATTTCCATGTACACATTTATCGCTTCTCTTGTCATAATGGTAGTCACATCATTTACACCAGATCTGGTTGCGGTTCTTGGTGGTGATAATCCATCAAAAGGTTATATGATTCTGGTTGGAATAGGTGCTGTATGCATGATTATTACCAGCTGGCTGGCGTTTGCAAAGTGCAAAGAGCGCTATATTGTAGAGAAAACAGAGCAGGAAGCGGTCGGAAAAAGTCTAATCACATTGTTCAAGGTAAAGGAAATGTATCCGCTTATTGCCTTTTGGGCAGTTGGATGCATACTTTTCAATCTGATTATGGCTTCCTCCGTATATTATTGCATGTACTATCTGATGAATCCGGGTCTGATTGCAACGTATATGCTGACCATTAATATTTCCGGAATGATCGGAATTCTGGTCGTAATGCCGCTGGTCATTAGATTTTTCAAGGGTAATATCAAGAAGACAATCACATTTACACAGATTCTCTCGGCAATATGTTTTCTTGTATGCTTTTTCATTGCGGGAAGATCTATCCCAATGATCTATGTGTTTACGTTTATCGGCTGTATGTTCGCGACAATGACCAATGCATTTCGTCCAATGACCGTAGTTGGCATGACTGATTTTGTCTATAACAAAACACATTCGCAGTTAAATGGCACCATTTCAGCAATCGGTGGATTTGCGTATAAATGCGGCACTGCAATTTCCAATGCAATTTTGGCAGGCATGCTGGCTGCCACTGGTTATATTGCGAATGCCATCGGACAGGAGCCGGAAGCGTTTATGACGGGAATTAACGCAATGCGTTTTTTGATCCCCTTTATTGCAACGATTCTCTACATCGTCCTGATTCAGTTCTATCCGGAGAAGAAGATTGGGGAAATTCTTGCAAAAGAACGGGCAGAAAAGGCAGATGAATAACACAGGAGTAAAGAATGAGATCAATATTTGCCAATTGGATTACAGACGGAAGTGGGAAACCATTTTATGCAATAAAAAAAATCACGTTACCTTCCAGACCCAATAAAGCAGAGGCGGCGGTCTGTGGTCTTGGTCAATTTAATTTCTATATTAATGGGGAAAAGGTTTCAGATCATGTGTTGGACCCGGCATGGACTGATTATCACAAGCTAGCTCTATATGTTAAGTTTGACATTACCAGTTACCTTCATTCAGGAGAAAATACATTCATCTGTGAAGTTGGAAATGGATGGTATAAAGCCGATCAGGAGGAGGGGTACTTTTTTCACTTTCCAGCATTTATGCCGCCAAATCCAAATCCCTATCAACCTTTTGATAAGGAATTGGTGCTAGGATTTCATGCTATGATTAACATGGAGGATGGTAAAGAAATACTAGTGGATGCGGACGAAACCTGGAAAACGGCTATACATCCAGTACAGCACAGCAATGTATATGGATCCGAGATCTATGACGGGCGCGTAGCAGATGCGCTGAGGATGACAGATATATCAGCAGGTATAAGGATTGACGAATGTTTCTGGAAAAAGGCCAGGATTGCACAGAACGGCGAACGCTTAAATGCTATCTGTACAGAACAGAAGATTCCCCCTGTTCGCACGATCCAGACCTATCAGGGCGTTTTTCTTGGAACAGTTCATGGAAGATCCATCTATGATTTCGGTCAGAATTGTGCCGGCATGCTGGAATACGAAACCATTGGAAAGAGAGGGCAGGAGGTACATGCCTGGCCCGCAGAGAAACTCAATAAGGAAGGTGACGTAGACCAGATGGCCAAGAACTGGCTTCCAATTGATGTGAAGGAAACTTATATTATTGGTCAGAACCAGAGATGGGAGAAATTCTATATGACATTCACTTATATGGGAGCCCGTTATGTGGCAATTGATCAGCCGCCTGAAAGACTGCGCAATGTTTATCTTCATGCCATCAGCTCAGCCGGGGAGAACGCAGGCACGTTTGAATGTGATGATGAGCGTTATATGCAGATTTATAATCTGATTGAAAAATCTGTAGAAGCAAACATGATTGGTGTACATACAGATTGCCCGACCATTGAGAGATTCGCATGGCAGGAAGAAAACCACCTGATGGCCCCAGCTATCATGTATATGAAAGTGGTTAAACCCCACTGGGAGAAATTCCTGACAGACACAAGACTTGCACAACTTAGGAAGAATGATTACTTTCATAATATGAATGGTGGAAAATATTTTCCGGGAGACGGTTTAATCCCGTCTCAGGCGCCATGTTACATTCCAAATGTGCTCCCGGTTCCGGGTTTGGGCGATTTTTACAATGTGATTGGATGGGGGAGTTCTATCATTCTCGGGACCTGGTGGCATTATCAGTTTTACGGCGACCAGAAGATTATCTCAGACAATTATGACGCCGGGAAAAAATATCTGCACTTTTTAGAGTCAAAGATAACGGAAGACGGATTCATTAATAATGGACTGGGGGACTGGGGAAACCCTTCCGGTGAATTTGCAAAAGAAAATATTGAGACAGTTTTTCTCTATGCGGATGCAAAATGTTTGGAAAAGTTTGCAAAGATTTTAGAACATACAGAAGATGCTGCAGACTTTTCAGCATATGCGGAGAAAGTCAGGTCAAATTATAATGAGAAACTCCTTGTTCAAAATCCGGAGACAGGGAAATACTGTTACAGGATCTGGAATAAGGAAAATCTGGTAATGTCCCAGGCTGCAGAGGCGATGCCTTTGTACTGGGGGATGGTGCCGGATGAATTGGTCAATGATGTAGTAGAAAGCTTTCGAAATGTTCTGGAAACTGACGGTTGTATCAAGAGCGGTGAGGTTGGCCAGCCCTATATTATTCAGACGATGAATCGCTTTGGCATGAATGAGCTATTAACAGATTTTATTCTTAAGCCTCAGCAGCCTTCTTATTATGCGTTTGTCTTAGACGGCATGACGACATTGGGAGAATATTGGGAGAAAAATCCCAGAAGTCACTGCCATGATATGATGGGTCACATCGTCGAGTGGTACTACAATGGTATTGCTGGTATCCAGATCCTGGAGCCGGGATTCCGAAAGGTGGCTATCAAACCATATATGCCTGAGAGCATCAATCACTTCGTTTGCACTCATCGTACTCCTTATGGAGAAATCAGGGTGGAAGGCTGCCGGGAGAATGGTAAACCTGATTATAAGATTACTGTGCCGTCAGAAATTACTGTAGTCCAAGAGGGATAGCAAAACCACATCCCTCATTTTCCTCGCAAACATCCTGTGCCCCTCTGCAGTGAAGTGCACGCCATCGAACTGTAGAGGGATATTCCATTCTGTGGCAGCGGTGAAGGATATTTCTGTTTTGGCTGCAAGTACCTGGTAAACATCCCGCAGCCTGTGAGATTCCAGTACTTCCTCCTCTGACTCCACCCACGTGCCACGCTTGAAGGCCACAGGAGCGATCAGGCGGATGTTCTGTGGTAACCATTTATTGTCGGTATTATTTTCACACTTGTAACTGGATTTTTTTAAAAGAGAGGAGAGAAACACTTCCATCCTCTGACCGACTTCTTCTGCGGTTAGCCCATCCAGCAGATCATTGCTTCCGAGCATGATCCACAGGTATCTTTTTCCCGGTGTGTTTTCCACAGTTCCACAGGTGGCAGTTTTCGGATTTTTATTTCTCTGTGCATATGGAATAGAAGAACAATGCAGCTCTTTCGGAGCAGAAGAGGGAATGGTTCTTCCACAAACACCGAGATTGATAAATGTGTCAGATGAGAATTGGTTCAAATAATCAACCCAGCTGCCGGAGGGATATTTCCCGCCTGTTGCTGGGTTGTAACCATATGTCAGAGAATCGCCGTAGCAGAGATAGGTGTTCATAGCACTTCCTTATTTTGCGTCTTTCTGCATACACAAAACGCGCATGCGGTGTTACCGTCCATTGATTTTGCAGGGCAGTAATATATGGGGGAATTATTTTGATACAAAACCACATAATGCACTATTTTCTGTGGATGCATTGGTTTGTGGCAGATAAAGCTGCGATAAACACAGGACAGTATAATCCATTTCCATGCCGCTGGGTTGTCGGGAAGGTAAATTTGCAGATAATTATTCAATATGCTTTTTAGCTCGCTGATCTTTTCATCAGGGATCTCTTCCTGTGGTTGAGAGTTGATTTGTGGCTCAGACTGCATCATTTCCAAAATCACAGATCTGTTAAATTCGCTTACATGTGGAAGAGTGCGATCCGATGATCTTATACAGATATTGGTTTGATCCTGAATCAATTGTCTCACGCTTAAAATGGCGTACAACATCACCTGGATGAAATTCTCTCATTTGTTTCTCCTTGTATTTAATAGAAGCCTCTTGTATTCCTGTGCCTTCCTGCAGATGGTAATAAATACATCGTACTGCTGATGGTCACACGGGTAAAGAGTCAACCCCGTCAACCCCATAATACCTTTTCCAGTATCTCTCCTCAATACCGACCTCGGATAGCATTGCATTTACATTCCCAACTGTATACATCTTTTTCTTCCGTGAGTCAGATACAGCATACCGTTTCTGAACAGCACTCATTTCTCTGTTACAAATCTCAGCAGCTCATAGTAATCCTCTCAACAACGGCTGTTTTTGTCTGCCGGCTTTACCGGTATGTGTTTTATTCGCGGATTGTTATTTCCACTTTACATAACCTATTCGCAAAACACATATCCCTGAACGCTTGTTCGTAATTTCCCGGAACCATAATGCAAAAGTGATTTATTACGTATGGGGTATGGAGTATGGGGCGGATGTAGTTTGTGCGGTGCTGAGGGAGATGTGGTATAGTATCACGTCTCCGCATGTGTTATAGTACAATATACAAACAGTAAGGGAGGCGCTGCCATGTTTCACAAGTTAATGCGGTACAAGCCTGGTTAGATAAATTCAATAATGAACGTGGAAATGAGCACTAAGAAATGATATAGTTAAGATCTGGGTACTACCAAGATGGTAGGCGGTTGGCCCTCTACGGAGGGACTGTGACCCTCCGATTATATAGAAATCCGCGAAAACGGAAATCCATTGAAAGGAGGGCTGGCCAATGAGCATAATGGACCTGATTGGTGTGTTGAGTTTGTGCTTGACATGCTTCAGTCTCTGTTACCAGCTCGGAAGCCGGGATAAAAAGACACAAAAAAGTAGCCGCCCCGGTCTGGACAACTGAGCGGCTATAAGCTGTGAAATGTTTGGGTCAACCGTCTATCGGTAGTACCTTTTGATATTTAAAATATAGCATTTCTCAGGACATTTGTCAAAATCGGGAGCTTCTTCGGAGGATCTTTTTTGCGTGCTTGTTTTTATATTATCACGGTAGTCAATTGAAGTGGGTAGACCAGGTCGCACGTGAGGTTATTGCCGGCAGATGGGGCAACGGTGCGATAAGGAAGCAGAAGCTGACAGCAGCCGGATATGACGCAAATGCAGTGCAGAAAAGAGTCAATGAATTACTGAGATGAGAACAGGCCTGTGGCGGGAGCAATCCTGCTGCGGGCCTTATTTTTATGCCGTAATGTTAATAAGAAAGGATTGGAAGGGCAACAAGGAAGCCTTTTGGAAGTGCGTCAATGCTGAGAAAAGGGCTGGCAAGACATGCAGCATGGGATTTGTGAAAGGATGGAGTATTTCGGCAGGACTTCACCATCGCATGGAACAGCATCGTGGAAAAGCTGGAGACAGAGAGGTGGAACGAAATGGAGAGAAGCGGTGATGCTCTGGAACGGGTCAGAGGGAAGCAGATGAAGGAATTGGTTGCTGAAGGACCGTTGGAGTTCGAGATCCCGGAACTGACGCGGATGGTGTTAGTCATGATCCAAACGGCCTTTTAAATAAACAGGGTGGATATACATCCACAGTTTACTTTAGATATGACAAAGTCCCAACTGATGAAATCCAGTATTTTGATACAGGAGATACAGTGGATCTTGGAAATATCGGAGGTGGAACAGTAGAAACTTTTCCTGATGAGGAGTCGGCCAATAATCGTTATCAGTACCTAATAAATACTCCAATAATTCTAGGAAGTGAAAAAGATTACCTTCTGGGAACTATGGTTTTGCGGACATCAGAATACTTGACAGCTACCGAGCAAAATGATTTAACAAATGCAATGATTGAAAACTTGACAGCATTACAGTAAGTTGTCGGATAGTATCATTTTAAAATACGTAGAGCAATGCAAAAGGGCGGGGAGAAATCCTCGTCCTGTATTTTTGTTATTTTCAAACGAAATTTTTATGCTCAAATCATTTCAAATGTGTCATAATGACAATGTGTTTTAGTATCACACAAGACATTTACGAATGTCATTCCTTTGTGACGGGGAGGATACTGTGGATAAGAATTTAAAGAAAAGCAACGGCTTTACACTGGCTGAGCTCCTTATTGTGGTTGCTATAATTGGTGTCCTTGTGGCCATAGCTATCCCTGTTTTCAGTAGCCAGCTTAACAAAGCAAAAGCTGCAGTTGATATGGCAAACATCCGCTCAGCGAAGGCGGCTGGTGCAGCTGCATTTCTAAGTTAGGAGTATACTGATTACTATAATGGTGAAGAAATGGGAGTCGACAGATCTTCCTACGGTAATGGCAGAGAGGCTTTGTGGAAGAATGGTATATTTCAAAAGGGCGAGACCTATTCGCAATATATCTACGATGCATCTAGCAGCAAGGCAATCCCTTGGTATGGAGGCCAGGACAGAGCAGGAGCCACTTCGGAAATGAGTCAGTTTCATAGTCAGGCCCAATCTGTAAAAGGATACACAAAATGTGATTACAAAAATGGCAGTTATACCATCCCCAAGGGAGAGAGCGTAATTGCCATTGCGGTAGGTGATGAAGGTGATATCATCACAGGAATCCATTGGACTGGCAAAGGAAAGCTGATGTTCAACGAGAAGACTACTTTCTGGGCGGATGTGACTAAGATCACATATAAGGACGGTGTGGGGACGATTACATATGGCTGATTCCTTAGGTCAGCCGACCAGTGCGGCATTAAGTGCTGTGATTAGCGCGTGGAAGAAAGATCCTAAAATACAGTGAAAAAACCACACAGGCTCGTCTTGGGGAGGAAAGAATTCCTTCCTGGGCGGGTCTTATTTTTATAATTGTGTTTTCGGCAGATGAATATTGCAAATATTCCTGTGCTATGAGAATATATATTATATGTGGATGCTAATTCTTCAATATTCGGTAGATGCTTATGAAAAAAGGTCTTGGGATCAGTAATAAAAAAGCACATACCCAAAAAGTGATCGGGCTTATATTATTTGCTGTGATAATTTTCACCGTTTTAATGTATCTGGATAGATATTTTAGTTACGTTAAGCCGGGTGTTTACTGCGTGAAAGGTATGGAAGACGTAGGACCACAGGTCTACTTATATCCAGACGGCACAGGCTCCTTTTGTTACGCATCAGCTTCTAGTGACTGGCCCGATGGCACGTATTTCATAAAAGACAGAAAAGTCATTCTCGTTGATGATTATTTCGATAGAAAATTTGTATTTTCCATCCATTTATCCGGACTGGTGTACGAACAGAAACTTTCTTCAGAACTTCCGTATCATGACGATTGGACAGCACAAGATGGGATGCTATTCCAGTATAACAAGGCGAAGACTGATTATTATCTGTATGGCATAGGTTCCTAAGAAATGGCTTTTTTCTTTCATAGCAAGCTTTATTGCCCTTTCATTAATACTGAATGGATGCAGCTCATTCACTATGACGCAGGATGAAGAGTAGCTGATGGTATCTCTTGACCGTGCAAAAGAGAACATGATTCGAGTTAGATTGTCCCTGAAATCGACAACTTTCAGCGGGAAGTAAAATCGGGAATATCCTGGCTGGATTGCAGACCGGAAGGAGGGGTTGCTATTCATGAAAGTTGAACATATTGCAATGTATGTAAACGATCTGGAGAAGGCAAAAGCCTTTTTTGTGGATTATCTTGGTGCCAACTCCAATGACGGTTACCACAACGAAAAAACAGGCTTCCGGTCCTACTTTTTGAGCTTTGATGATGGAACGCGTCTCGAGATCATGCATAAGCCTGGTATGGAAGATCCGAAGAAAACTTTGAACCGTACAGGTCTGATTCATATAGCTTTCAGCCTTGGCAGTAAAGAGAAGGTCGATGAACTGACGAATAAACTTAGAGATGCAGGGTACCAGGTCATTTCCGGTCCCAGAACAACTGGTGACGGGTATTATGAGAGCTGCATTGCAGGGATTGAGGGGAATCAGATCGAACTTACGGTATGAAAAGGCCGTTTTTGGTTAAAAATTATAGATACAGAGAAAGATGCAGGTAAGCATAATGAGTACATTTTTTCAGCAGTTATTCATGAGAATTCGGAACACAGCGATGCGTACGTCATCTTTCCGTAGGATATACGGGAGGAATTCGGCAAAGGGAGCATAAAGGTTCACGCGGAATTTGACGGGATTCCCTATGAAGGCAGTATTGTCAATATGGGCGTTAAGGGTATTTATTGTAAAGACTGAAGGACTGCTTGATTCAGCGGGAGCAGAGGACGTCCACAGACCCAGAAGGTTACAGCATCCCTGGAAACTCCGATTATCTTAACTATGGCACCGGTCATACCAATGTCAGCAAGCATAGGATGTGCACAGGCATGTACGCATCCGGTGATCAAGCTGATTATCCGCAAGGTGTATGATATGATAGGAATATAAGATATACAATCCACTTACTATTAGACACGAAAAACACTTTTAAACCACTTGAAAAGCACTTGGATAAATGGTATATTATGTTCTAGGAGGTGATCAGTATGTCAGCAACGGCTGAGATGACAAATTTCACTTTTAAGATGGATAAAAAGACTAGAGAAGATTATAGTACACTGTGTGATTCGCTTGGGCTCACGATGTCTTCAGCAACCCTTGCGCTGGTAAAACAGGCTGTACGTAATCAGGGCATGAGCTTTTCACTTCGCGATGTGAATGGATTTACACCGGCGGAAGCATCCGAGCTTAAGCGCAGGATTGAAGAAATACGAAGAGGAGATGCAGTGCATCATAGGCTGGTGGAGGATTAAACATGCGGGATCTGCTATGGCAGTCTGATGCCTGGAAAGAGTACGTGGAGATCCAAACTGATAAGACACTGCTAAAGAAAGTAAATCAGCTTCTCAAAGATGTGATGCGAAATGGATATGCAGCCTCCTATGGAAAGGTGGAGATGTTGAAGGGAGACTTTGCTGGTTTCGCAAGCGTGAGGATTGATAAGAAAAATCGTATCATATTTGAAGTGGATGAATTGAGAGTCACGGTGATTCAATGCGGTGCGCACTATAAGGATCACTGACTACGGGAAGTACAAAGGAGACCTCCTCATACAGAAGTTCTACACAATCGATTACCTGATCGTCAACATCAAGAGCAAGCAGCAGAATAACTGAAGCGGTGAGGGAGATAACCTGCCTAGCCCTTTAAATACAATAAAGGATAACAAGACTCCTGGTCAGTATATGCTGGTCATTGGATTCGATTCATCTGGTCAGCCGACCAGTGCGGCATTGAGTGCCATGAGTAACGCGTGGAAGAAAGATCCGCTCGTGCAATAAAAACCACGCAGGCTCGTCTTGGGGAGGAGAGCATTCCTTCCGGGGCGGGCCTTATTTTTGTGGGAGCATGAAAATCGGGTCTGTGGGTAGCGGTGCGGTGTGTGATAACTCATTGTGAAAATTGTATATCTGGAGTAAAATTATTTCGTGGACGGCTAAGTTGAGGAGCCAGATGTAAAAGCATTTTGACGCTGTTTCCCGAGCTTTGTAAAGACCTTTTGCTAGATGAATCCTAAAATGGATGCTACATTCCTTTCAGATAGAGGGCGCTGCCAAGATCCACAGGTAGAAATCACGGTTATTTAAAAGAGGTGTCGGATGGAAATCGGGCAGGAACTAAAGGACGCAAGAGTGAAAGCAGGTTTTACCCAGGAACAGGTTGCCGAAAAAGTGATGGTGTCGAGGCAAACTATATCGAACTGGGAGAATGGAAAGTCACTGCCGGATATTGTGAGCGTCATTCATTTAAGCGACCTCTATCAGATCAGTTTAGATGATTTGCTGAAAGGGGATGTGAAGATGAAAGATAAAATTGAAAAGGACGCAAGGCTTTCAAAGGATCGGCAGAGGGTAATCATGGTAGTTTCAGTTATTGTTCTTGCCATGGGTGTTATTTACCTGATCAGCATATTGGTTGGAGGAGCCTTCTATGACTTCTGGTCCAGTGCCTTGCCATACCTTCTGATAGGAATGGGAACGATACTGGCAATAATGCTGGAGAACCTTAAGGGTGATGAGACCGTTAAGGATGACAGAACGGTTAAGGATAACAGAACGGTTAAGGATGACAAAACGGTTAAAGATGACAAAACGGTAAAGTAAGACGTCACAGGGGAATGATAAAAACAGACAAAAAAGTATTGAGGTGCGGTCATGGGAAATAGGGCTGTCTCTTCTAATCCTGACATTTCCCGGCGCGGATGAGATCCATGTGGACCATGACGATATTACAAGACAGCGGGCATGGTTTTTCAAAAAACACTGGACTTTTTCACAGATTGATTATGCAAAGATCGATCATAATGGCATGCACGTTTTTGTGAAAGGAAAAAAGAGACAGGCTTTCCTGGTTGATAACTATTACAACGGCTATAATAATTTTAACGTCTGCAGCATGATCACATCGAGATCCGTGAAAAGATCATGACGGAAAAGGATCTTGAGAAAGAAAAGAAAAAGTGGGATAAGATAACCTGGTTAATGGTTATCGGAGGTGTGGCGGTATGTGCGATTGTTTATCTCCTGTTAAATTATTGATGGCTCAGCATTGATCAAATATGAGAAAACCTTTTTCTTTCATAGCCAGCTTTATTGCCCTTTCTTTAATCCTGAATGGATGCAGTTTATTCACTATGACGCAGGATGAAGAGCAACTGATGGTATCTCTTGACAGTGCAGATGAAGTCAACGAAATCGACACACATGGAGGCATGGGCGGAGATGGATATTCTGTGACTGTGTATTCATGTGAGGAATATGAAGCACAAAGTAAGAGTAACTGTCATTGTTTTCTAAGAACATGATTCGAGTTAGTTTTTTCCCTGAAATCGACAACTTTCAGCGGGAAGTAAAATCGGGAATATCCTGGCTGGATTGCAGACCGGAAGGAGGAAATGAGGGCGAAAGTTCTCAGGACAATTGACCTTTTGGAGGAAAATGGACCAGCTTTTAGACTTCCATATTCAGGACCGCTTGGAGATGAGATTTTTAAATTAAGGACAAAACAGGGTTCAGATATTACAAGAGTCCTATATTTTTTCTTTATTGGAAAGCGGGCTGTGTTGACGAACGGATTTGTAAAGAAGACGCAGAAAACGCCTCCTTCCGTAATCGAGATTGCAAGGAAATAAAGAGAAGATTATGAAAGAAGGTTTGGAAGATGAGCAGCTACAATGATTATAAAAAGAAAGCACTGGAGGAGCCGGTGGTGAAAGCAGAATATGATGCTATCCAGCCAGAATATGATATTATCCAGGCAATGATTGATGCACGGAACAAAGAAGGCTTAACGCAGAAAGAGCTATCTGACCTCACTGGAATTACACAGGCAGATATCAGCCGCATTGAAAATGGCACGCGAAATCCTTTGCTTGCTATGGTAAAAAGACTTGCTAATGGCTTGGGTATGAGACTTAAGCTTGAGTTCATCCCGGAAAGAGCAACAAAATAGGTATTGATAATAGAAAATTTGTATTTTCCATCCATTTATCCGGACTGGTGTACGAACAGAAACT
>JBJEMO010000081.1:0-2347 GCA_051879715.1 Bilifractor sp. | reverse complement strand
AATCCATTGCCGATGTATTTCCGGAAGCGAAATATCAGCGCTGCACAGTACATTTCTATCGGAATGTCTTCAGCGTAGTCCCTCGAGGCAGGATTCGGGAAGTATCCTTAATGCTGAAAGCCATCCACGCGCAGGAGAACAAAGAGGCAGCACGCGAAAAGGCAGCCTCCGTTGTTGCGAAAAAATATTGACACCATCGAAATAGTCTGCTACAATGCGGAAAATTATGAAAAAATTAAAGAATTTCTGATTCCGGTCGATAACTGATATGGTTTTTCATGGCAGTAAAAAAAGACAGTCATGATGCGTATGCGAGCAGGCGGGCACTGTTCTGCCATCAGAAAGTGATGACAGAACGGCGTCCGCTTTTGTTCTGAACATCTTCTGAACCGGAGATCAGGGCTGATATTGGGAAGGAGTACTGGCGAACATGGATAAGCTGACACTTCAGGATGCGAAAAGGCTCAACGACACGATGGTAACAGAGGAGCATCTGAAGCTCCACGCAGCCAATGTATCCGCCTGTATGGGGGCGATGGCAGGGCATTTCGGAGAGGATCCGGAGCATTGGGAAGCGGTTGGATATCTGCATGACTATGATTATGAAAAGTTCCCGGAGGAACATTTGCGGCATACGGAAGAGCCGCTGCGGGCGGCAGGTGTTCCGGATGCGGACATCCGGGCGATCCTCAGCCATGGATACACGATCTGCACGGATGTGGAGCCGGTGACCAACATGGAGAAATCCCTCTTCACAGTGGACGAGCTGAGCGGCATTATTCAGGCGGCTGCGAGAATACGGCCGAACGGTATTACTGATATGGATCTCAAAGGCTTTATGAAGAAGTGGAAGAACAAAAAGTTTGCTGCAAAGTGCAATCGTCCGCTGATCCTGAAAGGGTGCGAGATGCTGGGAATGAGCATTGATGAGGTGGCGGAGGTCTGCATTGAAGGGATGAAGGCCCATGCTGCGGACCTTCATCTGACGCCGGAGACGCTGCATCTGTAAGAACTGCGGGAGCGCGGAAGGATTCCCGGAAACCATGAATATAAACCGTGAGCGGTCGGTGCCGCTCCCTGCTCAGAAGTGCCTTCCATGATACCAGAGCACCGTAGGGTCAAACGACTCCAGTGTTCCTACTCCTGTATACCCCATCAGCTCTTTCAGCTGATCATTCATCTGCCGTATTTTTTCTCCGACAGCAGGTGCCCCCTCCTTTAGCAGCCCCGGCAGGATGGCGCGACCGGTCGAGACAGCATCCGCTCCAAGAGCCATGAGTTTGTAGGCATCTCTGCCATCATCGACAGAACAATCGGCGAAGACCTTCATCTTTCCCGAAACTTTCCGGATATCTGGGAGTATCATCGCCGGCGGCACGGCAAAAGGAAGCCTGCCGTGATGGTGGCTGACCACGATGGCGTCTGCGCCTGATTCTTCACAGATTGCGGCATCTCTTGTGCTGAGAACCCCCTTTGCCACAAACGGAACGCCAAGTTGATGTGCGAATGCCGTAAAACCCTCGATATCCTGGGCTGTCAGTGTGCCCATTCTTTCACCGTCGACGACATCCGCGCCGCCGTCCGTCCCGATGCTGTGGTCGATATCGATGCCGACCGCGAAGGCCCTGTGCTCCACCGCAAAAGTCATCTGGCTCCTGATCTTCTCGTGATCGGCGAAAGGCTTGATGATGCGAATCGTCTCAGCGCCGACGTCGGCAATTTTCGCGTAATCTGTATCCGACTCCATTCCGACCCAGTTGACAATTCCCAGATCCTTTGCAGCTCTGGCGTATTCTTCCATTGGCTGATGATCGAGTCCTGCCTTGTTCAGATGGGAAAATGCCGGCATCATAATCGGTGAGGTGAATTTCCTGCCCCAGAGCTGCAGCGAAATATCTGCTTCATGCGTTCCGATGATACGCTCTTCTATGAGAATTTCATCCAGAAACCGCCTTGTATGCCAGCTCGCATTCGACGCGTCCTTTGGCAGTGCAGGGATCAGTCCTTCGGGTCCCGGCCAGATTGCTTCTTTTTCCATATCTTACCTCCATGTGCCGCACGAAGCACGGCATTCAGATGCAAAATCCGCGCATGGGTTTTGCTTCAGTGCTTTTGTTCGTTCCGAATCAATTATACACATAATTTAGCCGGAGATTGACCATGATGATGGCGATTTTTGTAATGGTATCACGCAAGATACTATGTCAGAAAAATCTGCGTACTTGATATAGATTTGAAATATGGTACGATATAAATACCAAGAACAAAACAACGATCATGAATCACAAGGAAGGAAAAGAAAATGAAGAAGACGTTTGGAGCAAAAATTGGATTTGTACCGTATGCG
>JBJEMO010000080.1:0-2356 GCA_051879715.1 Bilifractor sp. | reverse complement strand
CAGACGTTTCGAAAATAAGTGAGACAACTTAGGATGCTAGATAGCTGAAATGTCGTAAGGTCGGTAAAAGCGGTCACAACCTGTCTCTGCTGTGGCATCTGTAAAATGGAATACATTTTAGAAATCTGTCCAAATGTATTTGCAACACGATCCAGTATAGCAATCAACCTGGTGCATGCAGGCCTCGGAGGTTATTATCCTGGAAAGGATATTGAGGACTATTCACTTAAGGAGCTCGTCTGGGACCGGGCAGATTATAATGTAACATATTATCCCGACAAGTACATTGTTACAGGGCATACGCCTACGCAGTTTATTAAAGAAAATCCGAACCCGGGATTCATTTTTAGAAGCAATAACCATATCGCGATTGATTGCGGAGCGCATATAAGAGGCGGCAGACTTGCGGAGCTATGTCTGGAGACAGGCGAAGAATTTTACTCGTTTTCCAATGATTAAAATAAGTCCCCATTGTTCTTCGTCATTTTGCACAAAATCAAAAAGTAAAAATTGTGAAAAATGCCATCTTGCAGAAACTCCAAAAAGATTGTATAGTTTTATCAGATATTGAAATACCGGTTGCGCAACTGGCAGCCGGGTTTATTTTTACTGATTTGCGCAACCGATTTTCCAAAGCGCATCTGCTTTTTTTAAAAAGATATGGATCAACATTTTTTAGAGAAAGAAGGTGCAGTAGATTTTGAAAAAGACGGTGCAGCAGAAGGAGGAACAAATGCCAGGAAGGAATCTAAAAAGCAGTGTAATGGGGGTTCTTCTATCGCTTATTTTCGTATTCACTACGATTTTCGGGGCAGGAAACCTGACAACGGCGATGGCAGATGAGCAGAGTGCAGCTGGTGTCGAAGAGACAGCAGAGGAAAGCAAAGACGGCACATCAGTCGAAGCAGATTCATCTGTAGAGCAAAGTTCAGAAGAGTCCGCGGATAGTAATACAGAGAAGACTTCTGAATCACAGAAGGGAAATGAAGTCATTGTATTTATCCAGGCAGCTAAAGGTACTAAAGAATTATATCTTCTGACTTACAATGAATGTAAAGCCTTGTCGCTTGCTAAGGATGATATTAACGATTATGAGACAGCTTCAGGAGCGAGTTGGGGTTTAGAGCATGCTGCTTTAAAGGAAGTAAAGGAAGGAACTGGACTCTTCCGGGTTGATTTTATAGTAAATTCGGATGATACCAATGGTGGATTTGGTATTTATTCAGACTATACTGGAAATGATAACAGCAGGATTTTAAATGCCTGGGGAAGTAATTATTTCGCAGATATAGTTGCAGCAAAGGGAAAGACAGTTGTTTTAGACCTTGTAAATTGGAAGGTTTCATTTAGTCTTGATGCATATGGAATCACAGATGAAATAATAAAGAGTTCAGATGCCACAAGTGGCTCAGATACAAGCGATGATACAACTGGTTCTGACACAGATGATGGTACTAAGGGTTCAGACACAGATGGCAGCAAAACAGATACAGAAGAAACAGAAAACGCTGTAACCGATTCCATCCGTGGCGGAGACCTTTCGGCCTATATCTCGATTCAGGAAGCCTTTGACCAGATGAATGCTGACAAGTACCTTGGCAGGACTGATTGGGGATACAAGGATTTTGATGGAAATATCATAAGGAATCAGGGCTTCTTTAATTTTCTTGCAAAGCAGGGAATGAACTGGGTAAGAATCAGGGTCTGGAACAATCCGTATGATTCTAATGGAAACGGCTACGGTGGTGGAACCAATGACCTGGCGAAGGCTATCACCATGGGCAAGTGGGCCACTAACGCCGGAATGAAGGTCCTGATTGACTTCCATTATTCAGATGGATGGGCAGATCCTGACAGGCAGACAGCGCCAAAGGCATGGAAGTCCTTTGACGGAGATCCGGATAAGACAGCAGAGGCAGTTAGTATATATACTGCAGAGTCTCTTAAAACACTTCTTGATGCCGGCGTTAATGTCGAGATGGTCCAGGTAGGAAATGAGACAAACAACGGCATTGCAGGAGTATCAGCCAAGGGCGACTGGACAGCAAATGTCGATAAGGTCTATGCGGCAGGCTGTGACGCAGTTCATGCAGTTGCAAAATCTAATAATAAAACAATACTTGCCGCAGTTCATTTTACAGATCCGCAGGATAGCGGAAAGCAGCTCGGATATGCCGCGAATCTGGACAAAGGAAATGTAAACTACGATGTCTTCGCTACATCTGCCTACCCATTCTGGCATGGAACGGCAGCTTCTATAAAGGAAAACCTTCAGGAGATAGCGCAGAAGTATCATAAGCAGGTGATGGTTGCAGAGACCAGCTATCCATACACCTTAAATGATGTGGATGGCTTT
>JBJEMO010000079.1:0-2358 GCA_051879715.1 Bilifractor sp. | reverse complement strand
ATAACCTTTTTGAAGCCCTGAGGGCGTTTAGTGTAACTTTTTTGAAAAGTTCACATAACGCTGTTGCAGTAGTTGCACTGGCCAGGTACTTTCCATCTTCAGGGGTGGGTCAGTTTTAAACGTTAAACATGGGTCAGTCTTAATTATAAATCAACATGTGGCAGTGGGGATTGCGATACCGCTTGTGGCGGAGTGGGGGATGGAGAAGGCTCGCGCAGGAGGTCAGCGGAATACTTAATAGGATCAAAAGAAAATCGGAGCTAACATCATACTTTCATATAATGTCGCTCCGCAAAAGTTAAACTTTTTCTATGTACATCTAGTTTATCCAATCGGAAACCAGTTGTCAATAACTAATTTTAGAAAATCAAGAGAGCTTTTTATCGTAGGATTGTCTTCATAAAACTCATAATGTTTCTTGATACGATCAACAACCTCGTGCAATCCATTGGTTTCCGATTGTCTTAATCCGGCACTTGAAACCATGGTTTTATGCATGTAGAGTAATGTGACAATTTGCTGTATTCGCGCATTGCTCATTCTGCTTTTTCTGAAGCCTGCGCTTATGCCGGGGATTTTCATGAGCTCTTTTGTGACATCTGTATTTGTCTTGTGCTTGGCTGTATGTGCTTTTAGCTCATTTAATATACAGTTGCTGTGTGCGGCTGCATTTCTGATTTCTTTGCAGGTTAATAGCCGATAGTAATTATCTTGCATATAGGCCGCCTTAAATCGTTCTGCGCAAAATCCATAAAAGGAAACCAATCGACCGAAGGGAATAACTTCCAGCAATGCCCATACAGGAAAAGTGTTGTGGTACTTATCGATAATATCTCCGCAATAAACATTCTCTTTGTTTCTGGAAATCTCGGACTCGAAAAAGGCTAGTTGATGCTTATTGAGAGAGTTTGTATAATCGCTAACGATCTGATAGCCATCTTCATTATGCAGATCTGCTTCGCGAAGAATTTGTAACTTTGTATGATGTTCAATATCTAACGCGATCTGGACAATTTTGTAACGAAGTTTCATATCAATTACCGCAAGATCTACTAGATACGCAAATTCAAGATGTATATATTTTCCCTTGTCCGCCCCGGCGGGGTGTTTACTATAGTTTTTTCTATATGCCGTCAGTTTAAAGTAATTGCTATTGTATGCCAGGTATTTTTTGGCGGATGCTTCATTCATTATATTGAAGCGCACGCCCTTTTTTTTCAAATACTCTATTTGCTCATCTAGTGAAAGCTTGGGTTTTAAAACAGCCATAGACTGTACATCATCTTGCTCTGATTTCTTCATTATCGAGAAGTTCCTCTGCGTGTAGTTCTTGAGATGCTGTTTACATAGTCATCTTAAATGATGAACGTCTGGCGGTCAACTTTTTTGCAGTGGTAGTCGCGGACGCCGCACCTTCACTCTCAGCTTTCTTTTGCGGCCTTAGTTCCGAGTGATGTATCAGAATCCAATAAACGGATGGAGTTGACCATTGGCCGCTCAGCATTTAGTATGATTGTTAAGTATATTGCCATCGATTGGTAAAAAATGATTTAGAGGTCCTTTTGACATCAAACTGGATCTTGCCTAGACCTTGATTAAAACCGGGATGGTAGCCAAGGATTTAAACAAGATTTAAACAAGGCAGGGCAACAAAGCCGCATAAAACAAGGATTTTTCTTGTTTAAGGAAAAGCGGACAATTTTTGAATTCGATGCGAGAGAGAATGTATGACCGGAAAGTATGACATTGAACTCTATAACGCGACGGTACATTATTTCCTGACTGTGAAGCGGAATATTACTGTGCTGCAGGGGAATTCTGCGTCGGGAAAGTCCGAGCTGGTGCGGCTTCTGACTGATTTCGGGCGAAGCGGGGAATCATCAGGAATCACGCTGATCTGTGAGAAGCCGTGCACTGTTCTGACGGCGGAGGACTGGGAACTGCGGCTTGCGCATATGAGCGGGAGAATCATTTTCATCGACGAGGGAAGCTCATTTGTCAAGACGGAAGAGTTCGCGAGAGCGATCATGGGGAGTGACAACTACTTTGTGATCATTAATCGCGACAGCCTGTATGAGCTGCCATACAGTATCCATGAGATTTATGGGCTTCGTGAAGCAGACCATTCGCGGTATAAGAACGCGGAGCAGGTGTATAACGAGATGTATCAGCTGTATACTTCATTTCCTGATCCGGTGTTTGAGGCGGAGCATATCATCACGGAGGATAGTGGATCTGGGTTTCAGGGGAGTAAGAAGGACTGAAGCATGTTGCATATTTTTTATGGTGATTTCGGAGAACCTGATTCAGAGCAGCAGGCTCGGACCGATTCCGCCGCAGTGGCTGTCGGGAGGTGTG
>JBJEMO010000078.1:0-16509 GCA_051879715.1 Bilifractor sp. | reverse complement strand
TCTCAACCACCTTTCTCGGAATTCCTTATATTTACATCATACAGGAAGCTCCTTTTCTGCTACAAAGTAACGCACGACTCGTGCGCTTTTTATTCTCTGCTTTTTCTGCCTCCGCTGGCGGAAAAATACTGTATACTATGAATTATAGCGACAGGATGGCCGCCTTTACAGACGCTTTTCCGTGAGATGTTGCCATGCGGATGCTACAGAGTGAAGCGTATCTGCCAGAGGACAGGAGGTTTAGGAAATGAAGATCACCACGGCGATGCTTCTGGCTGCCTGGAGACAGCAGAGAAAGGACGCAGGAGAAGAAGAACTTAGTCTAAAGGAAATGGAAAGGCCCGGGCAGGAAATCCGGCAGATGCTTCTGGGAGAGACCATCGCCCGGGATCAGGCGGCGGATATCATCGGCAGGTACGGCTGGAATATGGAGGACGAGTTCTTTGTTGTGGTCATCCGGTTCATTCCCGAAAAAGGGTGGGAGGTGCAGCTGAAGACGACGCTTCCTTTCCTGACATCCAAGCTGGAGCAGCAGTGGCTGTCTTCCTGCGCCGTCCACACGGCATCAGAGATTGTGCTGGTTCTGGATGGAACCATCCTGCAGAAATCAGGGAAAAACGGGAAAAGTGCCAGGTCTGTGTACCAGGATGTGATGCAGCAGATGGCGTATTTTGTACGGGATAATGTCTGCCGCGCAGGTGTCAGCCCGCTGTTTCACGAATTTTCAGAGCTGGGGAAGGGCGTGCGGGCTGCCCAGGAAGCCCTGCGGATCGGCATGAGCAGAAAACCCTACCTCTGGTACTATCTCTTTGATGACATCCGGCTGGACTACTTCCTGCAGCAGGCTCAGAACGAACTTCCGGTCTCCCTGCTGGAGCATCCCGCCCTTCATATCCTGGAGGATTACGACAGAAAACACGGGACGGAACTGTCCCTGACACTGAAAACCTTCCTGCAGACCGGGCTGAACATGACAAAAGCGGCAGAAAAGCTGTACGTCCACCGGACAACCTTCTGCCGCAGAATGGATCACATCCGGCGCCTCACCGGCCTGGACCTCGAAGATCCCGACACCCTCCTGACGTTACAGATCTCTTACCGTTTGTGAACAGTGCCTGACCCCATCCTGCTGGGAGTAGTAGGTTCGTGTGAATTATACATCATGCACAGGGGTATCCGGAGAAAAAGAATTTTTTCACACGAAGAGGATTATCTGATTTTTCTTTCACAAATTGACCCTTCTGCACAGGGGAAGCAAGATTTTATGGCATATGGGACAAGCTGTCTGCATATAAATCCCTGCCGCTTTATGCATAGGGGATTGAATAACTGCATATAATAGCCTTAAACTTTATGCAGTAGAGCTTGACTATCTGCACATAACACGGTAATAATTAATGCAGAAAGGAGAAGCTTATGCACCAATTCGATTACAGCTTTCTGGACAATGGTCTGCTTCCCGCAGGACTTTTCAATATTACAGCAGACATTTATTCCCTTCGGGCGATGTCGCTTGAACGTAATGACCAATACAATGAAGTGTACACAGCTTTGGAGGAAATCGCAAAGATCCAGTCAGTCAAAAGTTCTAATGAGATTGAAGGCATTGTTACAACGGATGAACGTATCCGGGAGATCGTTAATGAGAACAGTGCACCCCTGAATCACAGTGAGCAGGAAATCGCTGGCTATAGAGACGCGCTTGCGCAGATCCATGCCGGTTATCGGGACATAGACTTTACAGAAAGCGATATCAAACGACTTCATGCCATTATGCTGAATATTGCGGGCTATAACTTTGCTGGACAATATAAAACCGTTGATAACGACATTATTGAAGAGGATAAAAGCGGCAGAAGATGGGTCCGGTTTCATCCGACTTCAGCTGCGGATACTAAAGAGGCAATGCAGCAGCTCACACTTGCATATCAGGTGGCGAGAGATAACCCGAATATCAACCAGCTTCTCCTGATTCCATGCGTGATTCTGGATTTCCTCTGTATTCATCCATTCCGAGACGGAAACGGCAGAATTTCCAGACTGCTGTCTCTGTTGCTTCTTTACAAAAATGGATTTGATGCAGGAAAATATATTTCCTTTGAGGAGCAGATCAATAAGAGAAAAGGAAATTACTACGATGCATTAGGGAAGTCTTCGCAGGGATGGCATGAGAACGAATGTGACTATTCTGCCTTCATCATGGAATTTCTGACTACGGTTTACATGTGCTACAAAGAGCTGGACAAGCGGTTCGCAGTAGTTGGAAGTAAGCGGGTTACCAAGCAGGCAAGGGTGGAGGCAACCGTTTTGAACAGTCTTACTCCGGTATCAAAAGCAGATATTGTGAAAATCCTGCCCGATGTAAGCGCGACCACAGTTGAGGCAGTACTTGGAAGAATGGTGAGAGAGGGAGCAGTTCGAAAGATTGGATCCGGACGAGGAACAAGGTATATTAAGAACTGAGTTCCGCTGGGAAACGCTGACTTGTGAATGCCTCCTGTATCTATTAAGAATCCCACTTCACAAAAGGCAATCACACTTGAAAAATCCAGAGTCAAATAATTACCACAATGATGTATAATTTAATTGGATATATCAAATTTTTCAGGTTTCCGGAGAAGAATGAATGGACACTATGAAATCGATACAGGTTCATATTCCTGAACAGACATTGAATGCTATTCGCCAGATGGCCAAGAAGAATCAGATCCGTGGTCTGGTTCTCTTTGGATCGCGCGCCCGTGGGGAGGAACTTCCAAGGAGTGATATAGATCTGGCAGTTTATGGATGCAGGGAATTCTCGGAATTTCAATATCAGATGAATGAGGAATTGCCGACACTATTAAGATTTGACCTGATTAATATGGATGAGGAAGTGTCAGAGAAGCTTAAAGAAGAGATTAACCGGGATGGTGTGCTGATTTATGGAAAAGTATGAGAATTACTGTAATAACCTGAAGGTTTTGGAACGGGCCGGAGAAGAAGATCTTACAAATGAGTTCATTGTCAGCGGTATTATCGATAAGTTCATGATTCAGTTTGAACTGGCATGGAAGCTTCTGAAGGAACTCTTGAAATATGAAGGAGATTTGGTTTCTGCATCTGGTTCCCCAAGACAGATACTCAAGGAGGCTTATCGGATTTTCCCATTCATCAATGAGAAAATCTGGCTGGAAATGCTAAACGCCAGGAATGAGACCGCACATATCTACAATAAAGAGGCTGCACTTGCTCTTGTAGAGAAAATCCTTGGACATTATATTCCGGAATTTCAGCATTTGAGAAGAGAAGTGGAACAGTTGTATGGAGATCAGTTAAAGTCGATCTGAACATTAAGGGATTGAGCAGTCAACTCTGGCATATAAGGTATCATGGCATACAAACGATACGATCCGGCTCTCCAGAATCCGCCCGATCGGCGAGAAGGAGGCAGAGGAAATCTACCGGATGGCCAACGTGTGACAAAGTGTTAGTATCGCTGTCACACACAACTCACTGCCACAACTCGTTGTCACGATATCGCAGAAAAATGATATCGTGACAGCGGGCCAGGGCTCACTTTATTTACGTTCACTTCATGCTTGCATTCTATAGAAAAGGGGCGTACTATCTAACCAGATGGTTGATAGTACATCTTTTTTACATCCGAAGATTTTTGGAGGAGGTGTAAGTCTTGAAGCAGTCACTGAGGGAGATCACGAAGATAGCCAGAGAGGTCTCTAAGTTTACGGTCCGAACCATGAAGGCTGAGGGTGTGGGTACGGCTGAATTCGATTTTATCCATGCGGTGCGGCATCATCCTGGCATAACGCAGGTGGAATTGCGTGGACTGCTGGGTCTGGACAAGGGTGCCTGTGCCAGACGGGCAGCGAGTCTGGAGGCAAAGGGATATCTGATCAGGGAGAAAAATCCGGAAGACCGGCGGAGCAGTTTTCTATATGCCACACCCAAAGCGGAAGAGCTGAAGATCTCGAAGGTGATCGTGGAGAAGCGATATTACGAGTGGCTGTTTTCTTCCCTGAGTGCGGAGGAATATGAAGTCTTCATGCCGCTTCTGCACAAGATTTATCTGCAGAACAAGAAGGAATCGCTCTCCGGCTTTGTACATGTCGCCCGATATCTGCAGGACACGGAGCAGGTACAGGAGCAGGATATCGGTCAGACAAGGAGTGACGATCCGATAAGTGAGAAGAAAGAAGGAGGAGCACCGGAATGAAAACCTGTGAAAAGATACCGGAGCATCCGGATCGTATTCTTTCGTATTTTCATGCTGAGGTCCCGGTTCTGATTGTAGTGACTATTTCCGGCTTGATTTACAATGTGGGAATGCTGGCGGGGCCTTATTTTGAGGGGAAGCTGGCCCAGTGCCTCTATGATATCATCCGGGGACGCGCCGCATTTCGGGATATGCTGGTGCTGGCCCTGGCTTTTGTCGCGGTTATTTTTGTGGTGCAGTTCATGCGGGCGGTCAAGCGCTTTGGCGTGCGGAGGTTTGCGAATAATGTCAGCAGGTCCATGCGTCGATGTCTCTACAACAATATGGTCCACGCCAGTCAGAAGGAACTGGCATCAGAGGGGCTTGGAGAGCTTCTGACAAAGGCGATCGCCGACGTGGATGCCTGCGTGGAGGGCATGAGGAAATTTACGACGGAGATCTTTGACACCGGGGTCGTCATGATTGCATATGTCTGCATGCTTGTGTATTACGACTGGCGGCTTGCCATTCTGGCCTGCATGTTTACACCGGTGGCCTACTTCGCCGCGGACAGACTGAAGGGTGCGGTAACCTCCGCTAATGCTGCATACAAGAAGAGTGCATCGGAGCTGAACACGGTTACCGTTGACCGCATCAGCAGCGCGGTCACCTACCGCCTCTATGGAAGAGAGAAGGACCGCGATGAGAATTACGAAAAGTTCCTGACTGATTATGAGAAAAAAAGTGCCGTGGCCAATATCTTTGAAGGCGCAATGACACCACTTTATGATGCCATTGCCATGTTCGGCGCGGTGATGGTCATTTATTTTGGCGCAAAAAATGTGTCCGGAACCGGATGGAAGCTCTGGGACATTGCCGCATTTACTACGTTCCTCGCCTGCTTTACCAAGCTTGCAGTCAAGGCATCGCATGCTGCCAAGCTGTTCAATGCTGTGCAGAAGGCCACGGTATCCTGGCACAGAATCCAGCCGCTCATGAAGCCTGTAGTGGAGGACTCGCTGGATGATATACCATCCCGGCCTGCCGCTGCCCCTCAGGTGGGACTTGCCTTCCGGAACGTCTGCTGCGGTTATTCCGGGACAGATACAGCTCCTGTCTATCGCCAGGGCGGTAGTCGCAGATCCGGAGATTCTTCTGCTGGATGAAGTGACTGCCAGTCTTGATGCAAGAACGGAAGCAAATGTGATCCATGCACTGCGTAATTCTACGGAGGGCAGGACTGTCCTTGCTGTTTCACATCGTCTCAGTGCCGCCCTGGGGCATATGCGGATCATTGAGGTGCCAGGCCGGTCAACGGTCGGAACACCGGGATGACAGTGGTGTGTTAGCTGTCAGGGCAGGCAGAGAATACAGTGAATAATTACCAGGTTCCTTTCTTTTTTGTGTCCATTTTGTGAACCTTATAGTATAATTAATTTATATTTCAGAGAAAGTAAATCTTATGAACAAGGTGGTAACAAAGCCGGATTTTTTTTGCAGGGATCCGATCACGGGACATATACTGGTACAAATAAAAACGAGGGAGAAGTAGTGCGGGCATGCAACATGTGTTTTTGGTTGGGGCGAAGTCTTTAGGAGCATATGGCGGGTACGAGACTTTTATTGACAAACTGACAGAATATCATCAGGACAATCCGGATATCAAATACCATGTTGCAGTTAAGGCGAATGGACAAGGTGCACGCATGCCGAAGGAGGCGGTGCGCACCTCTCCGTCTACTTATATCTATCACAATGCAGATTGTTTTGAAATCAGGATTCCCGAGAAGTTAGGATCCGCTCAGGCAATCCATTACGATTGCGCGGCACTGGACAAGTCTATTGAAATGATCAGGGCGGAACATTTTCAGCATCCGATTGTGTACATCATGGCATGCCGCATCGGACCGTTTTTCAATTACTATGCCAGGCAGATCAGGGATCTTGGCGGGAAGGTGTATCTGAATCCTGATGGCCATGAGTGGAAGAGAGGTAAATGGTCTGTTCCCGTGAGGCGATACTGGAAGTACAGCGAAAGGGTAATGGTTACAGGATCAGATCTTATCGTCTGCGACTCTGAGAACATTGAGAAGTATATCAGGAGATACTATGGCGTTCGGAACACCACATTTATTGCATATGGCGCAGAAACCAGGGCCAGCAGGTGCACTGAGCAGAAGTTTGAGGATTGGCTTCAGCGTAAAGGTCTGAAACGCGGTCAATATTATCTGGCTGTCAGTCGTTTCGTTCCGGAAAACAATTACGGGATAATGATCAGGGAGTATATGAAGAGCCATACACAGAAGGATTTTGCAATCATCACAAACGATAATCAGGCATTTTTGGATGATCTTGAGAGCAGGCTGCACTTCCGTTCAGATCCCAGGATCAGGTTTGTGGGAACTGTATATGACAGGGAATTACTCAAGAAGATCCGGGAAGAGGCATATGGATATTTCCACGGTCACGAAGTCGGCGGAACGAATCCCAGCCTTTTAGAGGCATTGGGCAGCACGAAGCTGAATCTGGTGCTGCATGTTGCATTCAATACGGAAGTAGGACAGGATGCAGCATTGTACTGGACTAAGGAGGATGGAAACCTGGCAGATCTGATTGACAGGGCCGATGCGATGCATCCGGATGACCTGGATGCACTTGGTGCAAAAGCGAAAGAACGGATCAGGACTGCTTACAGCTGGGAATACATCAGCGATGCGTATCTGAAAGTATTTGGTGTAAAAGGATGACTGATACAATCGGCAGTGTAGCCATTTGTCTTGCTACCTTTAACGGGGAAAAATATCTTGCGGAACAGCTGGACAGTATCCTCGCCCAGACTTTTCAGGACTTCCATTTATTTATCAGAGACGATCATTCAATAGATGGGACACGGGAGATTCTTAATAAGTATAGTTCTGAACACCCGGAAAAGATTACAGTCATTCATGATGAGAGTCTTGTGGGTGGAAGTTCTCAGAAGAATTTTGCGTGTATCCTGCATTGGGTCAGGGAAAATTACAACTTTCCATACTATATGTTTTCCGACCAGGATGATGTCTGGCTGCCTGATAAGATTCAGGTGTCTGTGGAAAAGATAAAAAGTGCTGAGCGTTCGTTTGATGGTCCGGTCTTAATACATACGGATTTAATAGTTGTGGATAAAGATCTGCATACATTGGGTGAATCTTTTTTCAGATACAGGGCTCTGGATCCTGATAAACGTGACCTGAGGCATTTACTGATCCAGAATAATATCACCGGATGTACCATGCTGTGGAACAAAAAGCTGAATGATATCGTTGATCTGTCCGGTGGCGGAGCTGCTATGCACGATTGGTGGATGGCGCTTGCAGCCTGCTGTTTTGGTAGGATTGATTTTGTAGAGGAGCCGACTATCCTGTACAGGCAGCACGGAGATAATGTCGTTGGGGCAATGAAGGTTAACACAGCTGGTTTTATTATCAGAAGATTAACTGGAAGTGCACATGTGAGGGAAACGGTGCACCTTTCTGTTGCGCAGGCACAATCTTTCCTGCATACCTATGCAGATATGCTGAATGCAGATGATGCCGGAATGATTACCAGATTCAGCAGATTATATGAAGTAAACAAGGTAAGGAGAATCGCGGTAGCTGTAAAGAATGGATTCTTAAAGCAGGGGATCATTCAGATTATAGGTGAATTGATTTTTATATAAGGCTTTTTATATAAACAATGCAAACCCTCAGCGTAGCTATAAAAACAGCAGGGCATGGGGACATTCTGAAGAGAACAGCCGGAGAGCGTCCGAATAGATAAGACGCTGAAAATTTCACATAGATAACAGACAGGAGTGGTACGTGACGATGGGGCTGGCGCGGGTTCTGGATAAAGAGAAGGATGGCAGGAGGATCGCACTGGCGCTGGAAATTGTTTATCTCTGCTATCTGTCGGTTGTTGTGTTGTATGAATATCTGTTTTCCACCATGTTTCACATCAAGTGGCCTGCTTACCTGGAACAGACGCTGATTCTGACGGGGTATGCAATTGTTCTGGTAAAAATCCTGATGGATGATCGTTGGAAATGGCGGGAGATTCTCTGTGCCGGACTTATTTCTGCTGCCTTTTACGGGTGCTGGAAGACTGTGCATTCTCTGAATATGATTTTCGGCCTGATTCTGATTCTGGCATCCAGACATATCTCCTTCGACAGGATCGTAAAGACCTACCTGGCTGTGGAGATTCCCGCGGTTCTTGTGACAGTTTATTGTTCGTTAAATGGATATATCACGAACCTGGCTTACTTCTTCGGTTACGGACACCGATATGCCCGTGCGTTCGGAAGCATATACCGGACGGACTTCTGCGCACAGCTGTTTTTTCTTGCCTGTGGGCTGATTTGGGTCAGCAGGAAGAAGATATGGTATCTGGAGGGATGCTTTGTCCTCTGGCTGGCGTGGTTTTCCTACCGTTACTGTCATGCCAGGAATTCTGCCATCTGTCTGCTGCTTTTGGGAGTGGGTGCCCTGGTAGTACAGGGATGTCGGGATATTCGCTCCCTGAGGAAGAGACATAAGAAAGCTTTCCTACAAGAGCAAAAACATAAGAAAACTGCCGCACAGGAAGAGACACACAAAAAAGCTGCCGAACGGTATAGAGATGGAAAGCATGAGGGGCGATTGGGCAGACCTATGATGTTTCTTGCCTGTTTCAGTACCCCGGTATTTGCTGTAGTATCGGTTCTGCTGTGCCGCTTTTACAATCCTGATATAGGGTGGATGGCTGTGTTGGACAAGTTATTCAACAATCGGCTCAGTCAGGGGAAAGAGGGATTTGACCTTTACAATACCCGGATTTTTGGCCAGTATGTTCATATGGCTGGTGCAGGGGGCATCAGAGATTCCGGTGAGCCTTATTTTTTCCTGGACAACTCCTATGTCAATATGCTGCTGACTCTGGGTGGCGCTGTTTTTATCTGTATCATCCTGATTTTTCTGATCTCATCGTTCAGAGCTTTTGCAGGCAGAGATTATGTCTGTATTTTCATCCTTGCGGTAGTGGCGATGCATTGCACCATTGAGCATCACATGGCGGAGCTGGCTTTCGACATGTTTCTTCTTCTGCCATTGGCGGATACGGGGTGGGGAAAACGCTCACGCCGGACGGGCAGAAGAAAGAGAAGGCAACGAAGGCGGAAAACGAAGCCTCAGCTTCGGGAAGAATTGCAGGGCGTTCCGACTTACAATAAATGAAGCATATGCAGCAATTGCCTCCACCCGTTTTACGGGTGGAGGCGATTTTGCAATTTGGAGCTATAAAAGCATTTTCTCAGCGCTGATAGTATGCGCCTGCTGTACTTCCGGGCGCAGCTCCGCCTTTGTTCACCAGAACAATCTGGATCGCCTCCATGCGGTAGGAATAGCCGGTACTTCCAGCGGATTCACCATTTTTCGCCCAGCCGGTCCAGCCGATATTCTGCACGTGTACTCTGTAGTAGACATCATATTGCGAAGCGGAGTCACCTGTCAGCAGGATCTGAATGGCTTCCATCTGCAGATCTCTCCCGGTAGTTCCGCTTGCTTCTCCCTCATCTGTCCAGCCGTCCTGCCAGCCGATATTCTGCACGTGGGTTCTGTACTGCAGGTCCGCAACCGGAGAGCTGATGCTTATGGCCTCCATACGGAGCCCTTTGCCTGTAGTGCCCGAAGTTTCTCCATCGTCCACACTGTCCATCCATCCAATATTCTGCACATGGGAATTGTAGCTGATGTGAATCGATTTGACCCGAAATGCATCAGAGACAGCAGAATCATTACTGGAAGGAGCCTGTGCCCCTTTATCTGTCAGCACGATCTGGATCGCTTCCATCCTGTATTTGTATTCCTCTGTTCCCGCTGATTCTCCGTTCTTTGCCCAGCCCATCCAGCCGATGTTCTGCACGTGCGCACGGTAATATATATCATATTTTGAAGCATCTGCCCCTGTCAGGCTGATCCTGATGGCTTCTATACGAAGACCCTGTCCGGTGGTTCCTCCATCCGCCCAGTCGCTGACAGAATTCATCCAGCCAATATTCTGCACATGAACGGAATAGGAAATCCCGACGTTACTGTTCCCGGTGATGCCTATGCGGATGGCTTCCATACGGAGGTCCTGTCCGGTTGTGCCGGAGGTGATTCCATTGTATCTTGGATTCTGCCATCCTATATTCTGAACATGTGTCTGATATCTCACACCGGTACCATCTGATGTTGCAGGCTGTGCATATCCCATGTCCCCGTACCAGCGGTCCATGTCCACATCTCCGCTGATTCCGCTTACGGAGCCCTCGGCGGAGTACTGCCACATCTGCCAATCCGCATTGGCATGTACCTCATCTGATTTCCACTCGGCAACCCAGTGAGACCAGGAAGTATCGTGGGCAAGAGGCGCCAGAACAGAATTCCACCAGCTGGTGCTGGAATAAATTCCTGCCTGATAGCCTGCAGAGAAGATGATACTGCAGAATTCGCTGGCAACAGAAGTTACCGCAGAAGCTCCAAGCTTTCTCAGGTTATTCTCTTCCAGATCGATATAAACCGGAAGAGATACATTGCGCCCCTTCAGAAGGCGGAGTGCGTGATTTGCCTCTCTTCTCCCTCCTGCAGCATCAATGGCATAGGAATACAGATAAACGCCATAGGGAATCCCGTACTTCTCACACTGCTCCGCATTATAGATAAATTTTGAATCATCCTGATTTGACAGATCATCTCCGAATCCACATGAAAGCATAGCAAACTGCACGCCTGAATTCCTGACTGCTTCCCAGTTGATTGTTCCCTGCCAATGACTCACATCGATTCCCTCAGAGACGTTTCCTGTTCCCAGAAGGACAGCCTGGGAGTCAGATCCGCCTGCGCCATTGTTCTTAAGAGCGGAGCTTTCTGCCGTATTTTTCGTCACGGTACCATTCTTCAGTCCCTGTACGATTGTATCGGATTCCCCGTCTGCATAGGCATCGATGGCATCGCTCTCCTGGCTTACCTGCTGCAGAGCCTCGGAAACCGGCTGGCCGTTTATATAACGGAAACTATTCTGGTGTCCATCGTCAGCAGCCAGAAAATGTCCCTCCACTTCCGGATTCTGGTAGTCATCGACAGCTTTTGCAGCGTTTTCCAGAGCCTCTTTGCTGCCGGAGAGAATATCCTGTTCCTCCTCGGAAAGAGAATCCAGCGCATTCTGGGTCTGGGCAATCTGCTGACTGATCTGCCCGGCCTGTTCCGTGCTGTAATCGGAAATCTGTGCCGCAGCCTTGACCAGATCCTCAATATCACTGCTGACCTGAGACGCGTCATCATCGCGGCTGCTGGTATCCTCCGTATTCTGCTGATCTTTCTTCTCTATGTTGTCTGAGGAATCTGACGAAGAAGTGACCGTTTCTGTTTCCTCCGGGTCGAAAGAATCCTGCCCGGAAGCATTCTGCCCGGAAGCATTCTGCCCGGAAGCATTCTGCCTGGAAGCATTCTGCTCTGAAAAATCCTGCCCGAAAGAATCCTGCCCATTAGTCTGCGTTCTCTGGTCCGGGGAGCCGGCTTCCTCCTGATTTTCTATCCGGGAGGAACTGCTTATCGGCTGATCCTCCGCAAAGGCTGCCGGAACACTGGAAAAGCACAGAACTGCACTTAATATTCCTGCTGTCACAATTTTTGTCCACCGTTTCTTAACCATTTGTTTTTATTTCTCCTTTGTTGTTATTGCATATTCCGGTCAGGGACAGCACCGGACATGAAAAGGCTGCCCCGCAGCAACGAGGCAGCTTCTGTCAGTGCGTCGGTATATTATTAGCAAAACGCTGGCAAACCATTAGTATGCCGTTAGTAAATTACAACTGTTGTGCCTGAAGGTACATTGTCCCAGATCCACTTTGCATTGTTCAACGCCATACGGATGCATCCGTGGGAGATGCTCATGCCCAGTCTGCCGTCCATAATACGCGTGGGCGAGCTGGTCTGATAGTACAATACAGAATGGAAAAAGATACCGTTGTAGACCTGGCTTGCGTACCAGCATCTGCATGATCCGGAATCGAAATACACCAGCTTCGAGCCCATGTGGAATACGCCGGAAGGTGTGCTCATCCCCGGAGCGCCGACATCAACTTTCCAGCTGTTGTTTCTCGTCCATCTGCCTTTTGATCCTGTGTAAACGCTGAGAGTATGGCTGGACTTATTAACCAGGATCAGATACCTGCTGCTGCTGGAATATCCCTGAGCCTTGGCATTCATATCCGTATACGGATCGACCCAATTGACGAAGGCTGCTCCACCGCCAGAGGGAGCTCCCGCCCCCTTCGGACGGACAACAATCTGGATGCCTTCCATACGGAGCGAAAGGGTTTCTGTTCCCGCAGATTCGCCATTCTTGGCCCAGCCCATCCAGCCAAAATTCTGTGCATGCACGCGATAATACACATCAAAGAATCTGGACATTTCTCCGGTAAGTCTGATCTGAACAGCCTCCATACGCAGGCCCCGTCCGGTGGTCCCGGAGAAATCTCCGGTATTATGCCAGGTGTTTTCCCAGCCAATATTCTGTATCTGCGCACGATACTGGAATCCGATGACAGAAGGACTGTTCGTGCTGATACGCAGTGCTTCCACACGAAGGCTGCGTCCCGTTGTACCTGCAGTCTGCCCACTCCATACAGAGTTCTGCCAGCCTATATTCTGCACATGGGCCTGATAGGTGAAGTCATCCGCCGGAAGATAAGCTGCGCTGGTTATCTGTCCATCTGTGGAGGGTGCTGCATCGCCGGCCTTTACAAGCACGATCTGAATTGCCTCGATACGATAAGAGGCTCCACTTGTTCCGGCGATGGCGGAATTTCCGCCCGTTGCCACTGCCCAGCCCATCCAGCCGATGTTCTGCACATGCACACGGAAATACAGGTTATAGTTCACTGCATCTGCTCCTGTAAGCTGCATCTGCACAGCCTCCATCCGGAGTGCCTGGCCTGTGGTTCCGGCCTGCTGGCCGCTGGTATGCCACGCGCTTTCCCAGCCGATATTCTGAACATGTGCGCGGTACTGGATACCAAGGTCCGCTCCGTCGCTGTTCAGATAGACCTTCATGGCTTCCATGCGGAGATGTTCTCCGGATGTTCCACCTGCCTGTCCGTTGGAATAAGTACCTATCCATCCCTTGTTCTGTACCTGGACGTCATAGGATATCGTGGGATTGTGAGTGGTCTCCGTTGCAGCTACGGATTCAGTGCTGACTTCCGGCTGGGCGTCATCTGCAGAGGGTTCCTCTGCATCAAAGGACGAAGAGTCGGCCGCTGCCGGTGCAGATATTGTGGATGTGTCTTCTGACGTACTGCTGGTATTTTCTGCATCGGTACTGACAGTATCTGTGCTGGCTGGATCCGTACTGACTGCATCTGAACCGGCTTTATCTGTACTGTCCATAGCGGTACTGTCTGTCTGAACCGTAGATTCCGATGTGGATGAGGTGCTGGTCTGCTCATCCGCATAAATCGGAAAGGCAGACAGTGTCATGGTAACAGACAGGAGGCCCGTCACCAGAAGCTGCTTCCATTTTTTCATAATCTCCTACCTCCGTGAGTAATATCTTCCTGCATCAATCTTATCACAGATTGTTCACAAATAAAGCATTTTTATCTCCGTTCGTGTAGTGTTTTTGGTTTTTTTCGTTATTATTTCCGGGTCTGGCAAGGGGGATTTTTCGTGTAGTTTTTTGGGGCGGGTATTTCGGATGATAAACCGCAAAAGAAATGCGTCTGAAATAGCTCCATTTAATACCTGTAATACCAGGTAAATGCCCATTCTGTCAGAACATCCACCGGGAGTCAGTCCGGCAGCATGAGCATTTCCTGAAGGGGATAGAATACCTGATGGGGACAAAAAGCAGAATAAAACAAAAAACGAAAACAAAAAATGAAAACAAAAAACCGGGTGAAAACTGTATAATGAAAATGCAGACAAGTATCCGGACAGATTTATTATTGTTTATTATTGGCTTTTGTTGTACCGGACATATATTTATTGTATGGAATAAACCTGATACATATATTGTAGCGAACATATCTGATACATGTTTCAGCAAAATTAATTTGTGTGAGTTTGTGTGAGGTAGAAAAGAAGAGAGGAGACAGACATGAATAATTTTGATTATTATGCTCCCACAGAGGTTGTCTTTGGCAAGGGAACAGAGCATCGTGCAGGCGAGCTGGCGAAACACTATGGCGCAGGCAGGGCACTGCTGGTGTATGGAGGCGGAAGTGCTGTGCGCAGCGGACTCATTGGAAATATTGAGGCATCGCTGAAGGCGAAGGGCATTGATTTTGAGGAATTCGGCGGTGCCAAGGCAAATCCTACGCTCACACATGCACAGGAGGGAGTCAGAAAGGCAGTGGATTTTGCCGCAGACTTTATCCTTGCAGTCGGAGGAGGCAGTGCAATTGATACTGCGAAGGCCATTGCCCATGGTGCCTCGAATCCGGATGCGGACCTGTGGGAGATCTGGACACAGAAGGTTCCGTTGGAGCATTCGCTTCCGGTTGGCGCCGTGCTTACCATCGCTGTAGCTGGAAGTGAGATGAGCGATTCGGCTGTTCTTACCAACGAGGCCTTGGGCAGGAAAAAGGGCCTGAGCAACAGGCTGAATCGCTGCAGATTTGCCATCATGGATCCGGAGCTCGCCTTTACTTTGCCAAAATATCAGCTGGCCTGTGGCATCGCTGATATCATGATGCATACGATGGAGCGGTATTTCATCTCAGGTATTTCCTGCCAGATCACGGATGAGATCGCTGAGGGGCTGCTTCGCACCGTCGTGGACAATGGTGGCAGGGTCATGCAGAATCCGGAGGACTATGATGCCATGGCTGAGGTTATGTGGTGCTCCAGTCTTTCTCACAACGGTCTGACAGAGCTTGGAAGGGGTAAGGACTTCTCCGTACATAAATTTGGACAGGCACTCAGTGCAAAGTACGACGTGACCCATGGCGCCAGCCTTACAGCCTGCTGGGGAAGCTGGGCAAGATTCCAGTACAGGGATTGCCCGGATCGTTTCGCCCGCTTTGCAAGGCAGATCTGGCATATTCAGGAGGAGGAAGATCTGACAGCTGCCAGGTTTGGCATCGAAGCAACCGAGCAGTATTTCCATGAGGTGCTTCAGCTTCCCATATCCGTAAAGGAGCTGATGGGCAGAAGCCTCAGTGCAGATGAAATCCGCATCCTTTCCATGGACGTCACTATGAATGATACCCTTCGTCTGTCCCGCATCCGCCCCATCGGAGAGAAAGAGGCAGAAGAAATCTACCGGATGGCCAACGTGTGACAAAGTGTCAGACAAACTGTCTCAGCGTGACAAAGTGTAAGGATCCCTGTCACACCATGTGACAAGGTGTAGGGACCCCTGTCACACCAAGTCATAGTAGTAGGCTCCTTGTCATGCTGCCGCAATCACATTGAAGCTGTTGCAGAATAGCACAAAAAATGATATGATCTGTGAATTGAAAAAGCAGAGACTGCTGATTGACAGATTTATCATGATTGACTTATCTATCTTATCTATCATGAATGAAAGATTGATTCCGGGGTAAATGCATCTGCTGCAGCAATGCGGCGGGTGTTTTTGTGTGCCATGGGGAGAGATGTTTCCAGGAGTCATCCGGGTAGAATTCGGGGGAAATGGATGAAAAAAATCAAAGAACTTTGCATCAAGTACAGAGAGATCGTCAGCTATCTGATTGTCGGCGGTCTGACTACGGTGGTAAGCCTTGGAGTATATTACGGATCAGTTCTGACATTTCTGAATCCGAGGAACCCTGTCCAGCTGCAGGTCGCGAATGTGATTTCCTGGATCGCCGCGGTGACCTTCGCCTATTTTACCAATAGAAAGTATGTATTCCGCAGCCAGAATAAGAACATCGGACGTGAGGCGTTTTCTTTCTATTGTTCCAGACTGAGTACGCTCCTGATGGATATGGGCATCATGTTTCTTCTTGTGACCATAATGGGAATGAGTGATAAAATTGCCAAGCTCATCGTACAGGTAGTTGTAACCATAGCAAATTATCTGTTCAGCAAGCTCTTTGTCTTCCGCAAGCATGACGAGTCAGTTAATGAGCCCGACGGAGAGCAGAATGAATAGAATAGCTGGAACAGCCAATCGAAGGGCTGAATGAATAAGATATCTTGGCAGAACAAAATTGCAGAGGAGAGAATTTTGGCAGACAGACAGATAAACGTAAATTCTCGTAATTATGGTATTGATCTATTAAGAATCATCTGTATGATGATGATTCCAACACTCCACGTGTTGCTGTT
>JBJEMO010000077.1:0-16581 GCA_051879715.1 Bilifractor sp. | reverse complement strand
AGAGAGTAATGACCGTTTTCCCATCCAGGGAAGAACGTGCCTGGCAGGAACGGATTCAGAGGGATAGTGAAGAGCTGAACCGGAGAGCGATAGAGGAGGGAAATACCGATGCCGGCGAATACCTTCTTCCGGATGTGTCAGACGGGCAGCAGCTTACCTGGTATAAGAGGACAGAGCAGAAGGGGGCCTATCTGTGTCTTCTGATCCTGCTCGCAGGTGCAGCACCATTTTTCACCGGTAAGGAAAAGAAAGAAAAGGAAGAGCAGAAACGCCGAAAGCTTCTGACAAGACAATATCCGGAGCTGATCAGCAAGCTTCAGCTTCTGACGGCAGCGGGACTGAGTGTCCGGAAAGCCATGGAGAGGCTTGCAAAGGAATATCCGGAAGTTGCATGCACTGTAGCGGAGATGCACAACGGAGTATATGAGCAGGATGCGCTTGCTCATTTCGGAGAGCGCTGTGGAACGCCCGAGTACAGAAAACTGGCGCTTCTGCTGGTGCAGAGCCAGAAAAAAGGTGGAAGTCAGCTGGCAGTTATGCTGGAAAAGGAGGTGCAGGATGCATTTGAAATGAGAAAGAGAAAGGCAAGAGCAGAGGGCGAACGTTCCACGATAAGAATGCTTTTTCCAATGTTCCTGATGCTGGGCATAGTATTGATTCTGATCATCATACCGTCACTCATGGAGCTTTAGAGCATTGGCGGGTCGGAAAAACAAAGTCAGAAAAGGTGCAATGATTGTTCAGAGGCCTGTCATGCAGTGCCATCCCTGACAGACCAGTGAACGGTAAACGAGGTAAAAGCAGAAAAAGATAAAATGCATGAAAATTGAAGGGAGGAAATTATGAAAAATTATGGGAGGGATCTGGTGGATTTCCTGAAAGAGGAGGATGGAATCAGCACCGTTGAAATTGTACTGATCATCGTGGTATTGATTGGTCTTGTCATTATTTTCAAGAGCCAGCTTACCAGTCTGGTATCAAATATTCTGAGCAAGATCACCAGCAAGAGTGACAGTATTTAGAAAACAGAGGTTCTGTTAAGAAAACAAAGATCCGGAAAATAATTGCGTATGTTTCCAGGAGAGCTGGAGGAATATGAAGAAAAAAACAAAATGGTCAGGATTTCAGAAGCTTGGCCGTGGCAGCATCACGCTGTTTGTCAGCCTGCTCCTTCTGCTTCTTCTGGGACTGATCTTTGCAGGCTTGAAATCCATGCGGCAGGCAGCCGCACGGACTGCCGTGGTCAGCGGATTGGAGCAGGGATTATATTCGGTATTTGCCCAGTATGACCGGGCACTCTTTGAAGAATACGGATTACTTTTTATTGATGGCGGGTACGGGACCGGGGAGCTGCGGCTTGACGAGGTACTCAGGGAAACAGAAGATTATGCAGAATATATTCTGGATCCGACAAAAAACAACATTACAGGTGGAAGCAATCTGCTCAGTCTGGAGCTGAACAGAGAGAAATGTTCTGTGACGGGTTATGTACTTGCCGTGGATCAGGATAACACACCTTTTATCAGACAGGTCTGTGAGCAGATGAAGCTTCAGGCCGGGGAGGTGCTGCTGCAGAAAATAGCTGGAAGCTCTTCTTCGCAGAGGGAAAGCGCAGATGCGCTTCAAAGAGAGGCAGGAACCTGGCATGCCGGTAATGCAAAGAAATATTATAACAGGGATGTATCTGAAGGACTGTGTCCGCCAATACCGGTTATAGCAAGACCGGAAGCAAAGAAGGAAAATGCCGGAGACGGGGAGACTTCCGGGACTGAAGAAATTACAGCAGAGCAGATTGCTGCTGAATTTGGAGGAGGTGTTGTACCCATCCGGGACAATCCCCTCGTTGCATATAATCAGCTTCGCGGGAGAGGAATTCTGAAACTGGTTATTCGCGATGAAGCAGGTATATCTGGAAAAAACGTGGAGCGGAAGGCTCTGTTAACGGAGAGAGAGCACCCAAGTGGTATGGGCCTGCAGCCGACACGGTGGGATGGACTGCTGGAAAAAACTCTGCTTCAGGAATTTCTGCTAGAGGATTTTCCGTGTTATACGGATGGTGAACAGCAAAAGGTGCTCTCCTATCAGGCTGAGTACGTGATCGGTGGGAAGAAAAATGACAGGGATAATCTTAAGGCGGTGCTTTCAGAGATGCAGATCCTCAGAGCTGCTTCCAATATGGCGTTTCTGATGACGGATGCAGAGAAAAGGGCACAGGCGGACCTTATGGCGGCAGGAATCAGTGCCGCATTGCTTAATCCGGAGCTTGCGCCGTTTCTGTCTTTTGCAATCAGAACAGCCTGGGCGTATGGAGAGTCCATTCTTGATCTTCAGGTGCTGGTTCAGGGCGGAAAGATCCCGCTTGTCAAGTCGGCAGAATCATGGCAGCTCTCTATTGAAAATATCGGAAGATTTTCAGAGGCAGCTAAAACAGAAAGAAAATCCTCCCCGGGAGGACTGGATTATGAGGACTATCTGAGGATACTTCTGTTTACCAGGAGCGAAAAGCTTCTTACAGGGAGAATCATGAATCTCACAGAATTAAATATCAGAGAACGAGGAGGGAAGGAAAGCTTCCGCCTGGATCATTGCATAGATGCGGTCCGCATAGAAATCGGAGCCTCTGTTGGCGACAATTTTTATCAGGCGGAGAGAAGCTATGGATATGATATGTGACGGGTGCAGCAGTTCTGGCATGCTGTGCAGATCATGGCAGCTGCTCTTATCCATTCCGTAAGTCTGAAATCAGCATGAAATCCGGCAGAGTGCCTTCCGTTTTGCGCAGAACGCTGGAACATCCCGCTTGAGATAACTATTTACGATCATTCAGCATGTGAAAGGACATGAGATAATTCTGCGAATCTTCTGTTCTGGGGTTCAGATGCATCCGGAGGGCAGTCTGACGGATTTCATGCACTACCAACTGTGTGCGGTATAAAGGACAGTACAGTATCTATTCTGTTTTTTCAATTCGTTCCGGAAAGGGACGACCCGGGAGGAATAAGTATGTTCTGGCGTTCACGTGAGCAGATACACTGGAAAGGGCCGTTTCTCCGATCCGATAGCGGATTGGTGGGGGCAGAAAAAAATGTGACTGCAGACGAAGAAAAACGAAATACCCATGGAGGAAACCGGAGAATGCTGTGCAGAAAGCTCAGGGCCGGAAGTCTGACAGTGGAGGCTGCCTGGGCGGTACCCTTATTTTTCCTTTGCGTAACCTCTTTGATCTGCATGATGAATATTTATGGCCTGTATGTAAAGAATCTGGTCCGTCTGCAGGAAATGGCAGAGAAAGCAGGTGCCGCACAGGGGATTGCAGGACTGCAGGCTGATCCGGTAATCGATCTCTGTGTTCCATTTTTTTACAAACCGGAGTGGTTTCCTGTTCCGATTTCAGGGAAAAGAGTGGCTGTCCGCGGAAGGGTACATGCGTGGACAGGAAGAGATCTGCGGGAGAATCAGAACGTCCCCTCCGCAGAAGATAACCGGCTGGTATATATGACAGATTATGGAAGTGTATATCATACGCATTCCGGATGTACCCATCTGGAGTTAAAAATTCAGAGAGTACCGGCTGTTCTGGTTCCGGCGCTGCGAAATGAAGGAGGAGGCAGATATCATGCATGTGAAAAGTGTGTGGGTAAAGGCGGCATGCACAGTCTGGTCTATATCACACAGGAGGGTACCCGTTATCATAACTCGGGAAGCTGCAGCGGTCTGACACGGAATGTGCATCTGATACCGATATCCGAGGCAGAGGGTAAGCATATCTGCAGCCGTTGTGCGGCAAGCGGGGCGGCAGAAGCGCGCAGAGCAGGATGAAATGGCTGTGATCGGACAAAACAGGATGAAATGGTTATACCCGGGCGAAATGGGACCGGGTCTATGGCTGCAATTATGAAGGATGGGGTGGAAATGCAGCAGAAGCGAATGACAGAGATGATGGTTTTGTTAATTCTGGCTGTCAATGGTTATACGGATCTGAAAAGACGCCGGATCCTGCTTTGGTTTTCACTGATCCTGCTTGTTGCGGGTATAATCTTTCACCAGGGCATGCATCTGTCAGCTATGCTGCCTGGTTTTCTCTTTCTGATCAGCACGGTTCTGACCCATGAAAAGGTAGGGGCCGGCGATGGCATCGTACTTTTATCCTGTGGAGCCTGGACAGATCTGCTGACCATTTGCGGTATTCTGATACCCGGTTTGCTGGCTGCTTTTCTGACCGGTATGGTTCTTGGAAAGATCCTTCACCGGAGGAAAGTAACACTTCCGCTGGTTCCCTTTCTGAGTCTTTCCTGGATGCTGCAGCTTGCCTTGAATCTGCAGTCTGCATGGTAATTGGTCCGGAAAGCAGGCATTTATTCTGGGGACAGAGTTGTTTGAAGGAGGTTGTTCGCCATGAAGCGATCAGTGGATAAAACAAAGAAGCGCACTATATCATGGCTTTCGCAGGGAAGTCTGACGGTGGAGGCCTCAGTGATTGTTCCGATGACGGTAATTCTTGTTGCAATGCTTATGGTATTGTTTTTCTACGTACATAATCGCAACTGGTATCAGGCTGCAGCGGCAGAGGTGTGTCTGACAGGCAACAGCAGGTATGATACCGGGGTTAATGCCGGTGATATGGCAAGAGCAAAGGCGATGGAACGGGCTTCTTTGCAGATTATGCCGGCAAGCCAGCCTGAGGTTGAGGTGGTCTGCGGAAAGAACGGAACCTCCGCTGCTTTTTCAAACCAGCGCTTCCCTGCTTTCCGGAATTTTTTTCAGCTATCAGTTCGTGCTGATGTCGACAAAGTGGCTCCGGTTGATGCACTGAGGCTTGCCAGATCGGTAAGGCGTGCTGTGGAAGAGATGAAGGAAGGGGAGAAGGAGGACGGATGAGGATAGAAAGCAGCCGGGATATGTTTCATAATTATCGGATTCTGTCGGAGGGCAGAACACCGGAGCGGAACAGTTATACGATCCGTATGCTGACAGATAATCGCATTCCGGGATTTCTGGACTGTAAGATCCGGGAGGTGGATACAGAGATGAAATTTCTGTATGATGTCACATCCCTGCAATCTCTTGAGGACATGCTTGTAACAGAAAAGGTTTCCGGAAAATTTCTGGAGCTGTTATACGCTTCACTGATTCGTGCCATAAAGAATCTGGAAGAATTTCTATTGGATGAACAGGGTATTTTGCTGAGTCCGGAACTGATATTCATGAATGCAGAAAGGACGTCTCTCTTTTTTATCTATTATCCTGATCAGGACCATACGTTTTCGGAACAGTTAAGATCGCTTGGAGAAAAGATTCTTCCTCATCTGGACCATTCCGATAAGCAGTCGGTCATTATGGGTTATGCCTTCTACCAGAGAACGGTGGATGATGATTTTTCACCGGAGACACTTCATGAGCTTCTGGAGGGATGCCAGGACAGAAGGCAGGGCCGGGAAGTATCCGACGGGGAAGCGGAAGAAGGAAACTGTGAACAACGGGAACAGAGAGAGCGGATTCTTGATGAATTTTTCAACGAGGAGGACACTGCCGATGAGGATGGAATATTTGCCCGGCTGAGGACCTGGTTTCGGAGAAGGAAGCAGAAGGAATCTGGGGGAGATCCCGGAACAGGAAGAATGAGCCGGGAGGAACAGACGGGTGTGCAGGAAGTTCCGGAGCATTATCCGGATGATGTGCAGAATCGCAGGCAAAGCCGGGGAAAAGAGAGCATACATTCTGCAGAAATGGACAGGCAGAATGTTGCCGGATCCCTGGTTGTGCGTGACGATGGTGCAGAAACCATGCTTCTTGCAGACAAAAAGAAGCAGGGAGAGGAGAAAGCTATTCTGGCAAAACTTCTTCCGGATCAGGAGGCTGCCGGTCCGGAATACAAATCCCGCCAGGTACGCACAGAGCCGTTTGATCTGTGGAAACCGCATCATATTCTTGGAAAAAGCAGAAAATCTTCCGATCTGGTCCTGGAGGTCCCGACTGTGAGCCGGATTCATGCCAGGTTTGTGCAGAAGGAGGATGGCTATCATATAATCGATATGAATTCAAAAAACGGTACATTTCTCAACGAAAGGATGCTTATGTCCGGGGAATCCTGTCTGCTTCATCATGGCGACCGGATCCGATTTTCCGATCAATCTTTTGTGTATCATTATGAATAGTATATCTGCCTGCAACAGTATATAGCAGCGGAATAATACTCTATTGTTCAGCAGCCATCTCCGGCAGGCGTCTGAACTGTAACAATTTTATAAACTGCATGCAGGTAATCCTGTAGCGGGATTGTCTCAGACTGGCAGAAGTGTGTATAATAGGGGAAAGTGTTCGAAAGCTGTATATATCATAAGATCTGGAGGATAATTTCATGAGTGATTGTATTTTCTGTAAGATTGCAGCAGGAGAGATTCCCTCGGCGACGATTTATGAAGATGAGGATTTCAGAGTCATACTGGATCTGGGACCGGCTACAAAGGGGCATGCGCTGATTCTTCCAAAGAGGCATTATGCTGATATTAAGGAAATACCAGATGATCTTCTGGCAAAGGCAGCTTTGCTGGCCAAGAAGATCGTGACCTTTATGATGAAGGAATTGCCATGTGATGGTTATAATGTAGTACAGAATAACGGGGAAGCAGCCGGACAGACGGTATTCCATTTTCATATTCATCTGATTCCAAGATATGCGGGAGATGGTGCAGGGGTCACCTGGAAACCGGGCGAACTGACGGAAGATGTAAAGAAGGAAATTCTGCAGAAGGCAGAAAAACTGAAGTAAGGCGAGGCGTACATTTTACCTTGACTTATGGTAAAAGGCGCACATCCGGTTACATTCTGTTTTGCATATCTGGATACTTGGGCTTATAGCTTATAATGACTGCTTCTATAAGGTTTAAGCTTTGCCGGCCCTCTCCAGACGCTCTGCGTCCGGGGAAGGCCGGCTTTATTAATACTTTTTGATACAATTATTAATACTTTTATACAGTTATGCAGTATATTCCCTGATCAGGGACAGGATAACCGGAATAGCATCGGTGTGCTGGCTGTTCTTCATTGCACTGATATATTGGTCGCGATTCTCATACAGCTTATGAACGGCGGAGAGAAGCGTCTCCTTTGTCAGATTTTCTTCTTCAATGACCTCGCTATAACCCTGCTTTTCGAAGGAGCGGGCGTTCAGTATCTGGTCACCACGGCTGGCATTGGCAGAAAGCGGAATGAGCAGATTCGGAATAGCCAAAGAACTGATTTCACATATTGCATTTGCGCCAGCGCGGGATATGATCAGATCTGCCATTGCGAAAAGATCCGGCAGTTCCTCTTTGATGTATTCATACTGACGATACCCGTCGGTGTGGTCCAGATCAGGATCTAGATTCCCCTTTCCGCACAGGTGTACCACCTGATATTGCTTCAGCAGTTCTGGCAGGGCTTCACGTACATGGTTATTGACATTGACAGATCCGAGGCTTCCCCCCATGACAAGGATTACCGGTTTTTCAGAATTGAAGCCGGTGAAAGCTCTTCCCTTTTCTGCATTTCCCTCACGCAGCTCCTTTCGTATGGGAGTACCGGTTACAACGGCCTTTCCCTCCGGCAGATTCCGGAGCGTTTCAGGAAAATTACAGCAGACTCTGGCGGCATAGGGAATACATATTTTATTTGCAAGACCGGGCGTCATATCCGACTCATGAATGATGACCGGTATCTTTCTGCTCTTTGCAGCAAGTACGACCGGTACTGCTACAAACCCGCCCTTGGAGAATACAATGTCCGGTTTCAGCTCTCTCATGAGTTTTTTGGCTTCGGATATTCCCTTGATGACACGGAAGGGGTCCGAGAGATTTTTCAGATCAAGGTAGCGGCGTAATTTACCCGTTGAGATTCCGTAGTAGGGAATTCCTTCCGCCTCGATCAGACTTTTTTCAATTCCATTATAGGAGCCGATATAGGAAATCTGATATCCCATTTCTCTTAATCCCGGAATCAGAGCAATATTCGGGGTTACGTGTCCGGCGGTTCCTCCGCCTGTCAGAACAATGTGCTTCATATGTGCCTCCGTAGTATCGTGCCATATTGAAGAAAACCTCTGCATTATGTTTTCCCGGCTGTTTTTGCATTCCTTATACTAGCTGATTTTCTGACGGAAATCAATTGGCCATGTACTTGTAAATGAAATCAGAAGCTGGTTATAATGAAATAGGCAAAAACAGTGTAACGACGATTGGGGGATTGTCTATGAAAGTAACTTTTTTGGGGGCCACACATGAGGTGACGGGCAGCTGTTATTACCTGGAGGCTGCTGGCAAGAGGTTTCTGGTTGATTACGGAATGGAACAGGGAAAAAATATTTATGAGAACAAGCCGATTCCTGTTCCTGCATCTGAAATTGATTTTGTTCTTCTGACGCATGCACACATTGATCATTCCGGCATGCTTCCGGTGCTCTATGCGCGGGGCTTCCGCGGACCTGTATATACGACGGAGGCAACGGCAGATCTTTGTGATATCATGCTTCGTGACAGTGCGCACATTCAGGAATTTGAGGCTGAGTGGAGAAACCGCAAGGGGAAGAGGGCGGGAAAGGAAACTTATGTACCTCCCTATACGATGAAGGATGCGCTTGGCGTGATTGATCTTCTTGTTGGCAAGCCCTATAACCAGATCATCACTCTGGCAGATGGAATCAGGGTCAGATTTGTGGATGCAGGACATCTGCTCGGTTCTGCCAGTATTGAAATCTGGCTTACCGAGGGGCAGACCACACGGAAAATAGTTTTTTCCGGTGATATCGGCAATCTGAATCAGCCGCTGATCCGGGATCCCCAGTATATCCATGAAGCAGATTACGTAGTCATGGAGTCCACCTATGGGGACCGCAGCCATGGGCCGGTTCCGGACTATGTAGCTTCTCTGGCCAGGATTATCCAGGAAACCTTTGATCGTGGCGGAAATCTGATTATTCCTTCCTTTGCTGTCGGAAGGACGCAGGAGATGCTATATTTCATACGGCAGATCAAGGAACAGCACCTGGTGCAGGGGCATGGGGATTTTCCCGTGTATGTGGATAGTCCGCTGGCGATCGAGGCAACAACGATTTTTCAGCGGCATCCGGATGAGTGCTATGATGAAGAGGCAAAACAGCTCATTGCCCAAGGTATCAATCCCATTGCCTTCTCCAATCTGAAGACATCGATCACTGCAGCGGATTCCAAGGCAATCAATTTTGACGAAAATCCGAAGGTGATCATTTCCGCCAGTGGTATGTGTGATGCAGGAAGAGTCAAGCATCATCTGAAGCATAATCTGTGGCGACCCGAGTGTACGATTCTGTTCGTTGGTTATCAGGCTGTGGGTACGCCAGGACGGGCGATTGCAGACGGAGCAGAAAGCATCCGGCTTTTTGGAGAGGAAATTGCCATTAAGGCACATATAGAAATCCTGGCAGGCATCAGTGGTCATGCGGACAATGCAGGGCTGATGAAATGGGCATCTTCCTTTACGGAAAAGCCAAAGAAGGTATTTGTGTGCCATGGCGAGGACACTGTCACGGAAATATTTGCCGAAAGGCTCAGGAAAGAGCTGGGATATGATTCTTTTGCTCCTTTCAGCGGGACGGTCTTTGACATTGCGACCGGAGAAATCCTCGAGGCACCTGCCGGGATCAGAATTGCCGGTGAGGCCGGAACTGGAAGACAGCCACATCACAGGGCAGCTGCCGTATATGACCGCTTGCTTGCCGCGGGACAGAGATTGCTGGCCGTCATTCGCAGGAATGAGGGCGGAGCGAATAAGGATCTTGCAAAATTCACGGATCAGATCAATGCGCTCTGTGATAAATGGGACAGATAGTATATACAGTATGATATTTGGGTCGAAAGCTGTATGCTCATGAAATGGTCTTGAAATTCTCATGGTTTCGACAAGCAGGAAGTACCAAGGTTCTTCTGGCATGTCTGCAATATTCGGATTTCAAGACAATTTTATACGGAGACGTAAAGGAACAAGCTTATCAGGACAATTAACAAGCATATCAGGACAATTAAAAAGCAGGGAGATCTTTATGAGTATTATCGGAATTATCGGCGCAATGGAGCAGGAAGTAGCTGAACTGAAGGGCCTCATGAATGAGGTGACGGTGAAGGAAAAAGCCGGGATGGAATTTTATCGCGGTGTTCTTGAGGGGAAACCTGCAGTCGTTGTGCAAAGTGGTGTCGGCAAGGTCAATGCCGCAATGTGTACACAGATTCTGGCAGATGAATTTCATGTGGATTATATTATCAATACAGGTATCGCAGGCAGTCTGCAGAACAGGATCGATATCGGGGATATTGTGCTTTCATCTCAGGCGGTTCAGCATGATATGGATGCGACGGTCTGGGGGTACCAGCCGGGTCAGGTGCCGGGTATGGGTACCTATAAGTTTCCTGCCTCTGAAAAGCTGATTGCGCTAGCCGAGAAGGTCAATGCTGTGGTAAATCCCGACATCCATACATTTCGCGGTATGGTAGTCAGCGGCGACCAGTTTATTTCTGACCATCAGGTAAAGGTAAAGCTGGCAGAACAATTCGGCGGATACTGCACGGAGATGGAGGGAGCGGCCATTGCCCAGACAGCATGGAGAAATAAGATCCCATTTCTGATCATCCGGGTGATTTCAGACAAGGCAGACGGGAGCGCTGTTGCGGATGATAACAGCTTTACAGATGACTGCGTAAAGCACTGTGTCCGCCTTGTGTGCGGCATGCTGAAAAAGATCTGAACATTAATCTTCTTCCAGGACCTGAAGCTCCAGGTAGTCAAAGGGAATTTCTTCGCCAACGAAATTATCCTGCCGGAAACGGACTTTTCTGGTGCGTTGAAATTCCCGTATATTGGCATCCAGCCAGATCGGTGCGCTCAGGTCCCATGCATGGCAGATCTGTTCAAGTGCATGAAGAATCTTGTGTGTCCTTGTATCAGAGCTGTCATCCGTAACGGTCATATCCTTCAGCATATGATTGCTCTTCATCATTTTTCCCCAAATGCGCATTTGCTTCTCCCTCCCTGCTTGCGAAATCAGTCTAAATAATATATGATAAGCACGTAATTTGCAAACCACAAAGGTGAAGTGATGCAAAGTTTCTGATTTTAATTTTATTTGGTATGAAACGCCGGCTTTAATTGCACCGGCAGGAGGATTTAATATGATAAAATTACAGAATAGCGGAGTGTATCTGGTAAATGGCCAGACCGTGATTCCGGATGGACCTGATGCGGCAGCACAGCTTCGTCAGGCATCTGGCAAGGCACCCTCCGCAGACGAAGCAAAAAAGGAGACCATGGCATACAGGATCCTGAAATCGCATAATGTTTCAGGCAGTATGGAGAATCTACAGATCAAATTCGATACATTGACATCTCATGATATTACGTATGTTGGTATCATTCAGACGGCCAGGGCTTCCGGACTCGAGAAGTTCCCCGTTCCCTATGTTCTCACAAACTGTCACAATTCTCTATGCGCGGTGGGAGGAACGATCAATGAGGATGATCACATGTTCGGACTCTCCTGCGCAAAGCGGTATGGCGGCATGTATGTACCGCCACACCAGGCTGTCATACATCAGTTTGCGCGGGAAATGCTCAGCGGCGCAGGGAAAATGATTCTCGGATCAGATTCTCATACCCGTTACGGGGCACTGGGCACAATGGCAATGGGCGAAGGCGGACCCGAGCTGGTAAAGCAGCTTCTTGGCAAGACCTATGATATTGCAATGCCGGGTGTTGTAGCCGTTTATATGACAGGTGCACCGGTACCGGGTGTAGGCCCGCAGGATGTGGCACTGGCGATTATCGGAGCAGTCTTTGACAAGGGATATGTGAAGAACAAGGTGATGGAGTTTGTCGGACCGGGCGTTGCATCTCTTTCTGCAGATTTCCGTATCGGCATTGATGTCATGACAACTGAGACAACCTGCCTGTCATCAATCTGGACCACAGATGATACGATCAAAGAGTACTATGCGGAGCACGGCCGTCCGGAGGCCTATAATGAGCTGCGTCCGGGTGCGGTGGCTTATTACGACGGATGCATTTATGTAGAGCTCGACAAGATCAAACCGATGATTGCCATGCCTTTCCACCCGAGCAACGTCTATACCATAGAGGATTGCAATGCAAACCTGCTGGATGTGCTGGATGATGTAGAAAAACGCGCCCAGGTTGCATTCAACGGAAAGGTCGATTACAATCTGCGTAAAAAGGTGCACAACGGAAAGCTCCTTGTCGACCAGGGCGTGATCGCAGGCTGTGCGGGCGGCGGTTTTGAAAACATCTGCCAGGCTGCGGATATTCTCCGCGGTCAGTATATCGGCTGTGACGATTTCACACTGGATATTTATCCTGCCAGTGCACCGATTTATAAGGAGCTAGCAGCAAACGGCGTCATTGCTGAGCTTATGGAAACCGGTGCGGTTGTAAAAACTGCGTTCTGCGGCCCATGTTTTGGAGCTGGCGATACGCCTGCAAATGGTGACCTTTCGATTCGTCATTCCACACGTAATTTCCCGAATCGTGAGGGATCCAAGGTGCAGGAGGGACAGGTTGCAGGCGTTGCACTGATGGATGCGCGGTCTATCGCTGCAACCGCAGCAAACCAGGGTTATCTGACCCCGGCTACGGAATTTGCGGGGGAGTATCGGCACAGGGTATATCATTTTGATTCCAATATCTATGCGCACAGGGTATTTGACAGCCATGGGGTTGCCGATCCGTCGGTAGAAGTACGATTTGGTCCGAATATCAAGGACTGGCCGAAGATGTCTGCATTACCGGAGAATCTGATCCTGAAGGTCGTGTCTGAAATCCATGATCCGGTTACGACCACGGATGAGCTGATTCCATCTGGTGAAACATCATCCTATCGTTCCAATCCCCTCAGACTTGCGGAGTTCGCGCTCTCCAGAAAGGATCCGCTCTATGTGGGCAGGGCAAAGCAGGTACAGAAGGCCCAAAAGGCACTTGAAGAGGGCGGATGTGCAGGAGATGCGCTTCCGGAGCTGAAACCGGTTATGAAGGTGATTCATACACAGTTCCCGGATGTATGTCATCATAATATGGGAGTCGGATCTACGATTTTTGCGGTCAAGCCGGGTGACGGCTCCGCCCGTGAGCAGGCTGCCTCCTGTCAGAAGGTACTGGGAGGATGGGCAAATATCGCAAATGATTATGCAACTAAGAGGTATCGTTCAAATCTGATCAACTGGGGTATGCTGCCGTTCCTGATTCCGGAGGGAAAACTTCCCTTCAAAAACGGCGATTATCTGTTTGTTCCTGAAATCCGCAAGGCGATTACAGAGAAGGCGGATACCATTACGGCATATGTGGTAGGCGAGAACGCACTGACGGAGTTTGCCCTTCGTCTTGGTGCATTAACGGACGATGAAAGGGAGATTATTCTGGACGGTTGTCTGATCAATTACTACCGCAATCACAGATAAAATAAAACTTGTGATCGCAGTCGCCGGCAGTCACAGTTAACAGTTATCAGAGACCGCAGTGTAAAAAGACAATATGAAAAATAAAATAATATGAAAGAAGAAAAGCCTCCCTGATTTTTATGATCAGGGAGGCTTTTCCACAACATAAGAATTCTGAATAAAATATAAAATACATAAAAAACAAAGTAAATATAAAATAGCATAGGAATAAGAAAGACAGATTTAAAATAATTTAAATAATGTATTGACAAATAAAAGAGGGCATGTTATTCTATAGTCACATTAAAGAGAAGGGCAACAGAATTAATTCGATAAAAGTTCCCTCTGAAGTGTTCAATATGTAAAATGTGAAGCAGAAGCAGTTGAATATAAAGAGTGGCCTTTGATTTCAGATCGAATAAACGTTAAGTCCGGTTCTTTAATAGAGTTTACGAAAAGGAGGATAGTCCAATGGGAATTCCACCGGCACATCATCCTCAATATGAAAGTGGTATTGCATAAGCAGTTCCCTCAGAGAAGACCTTTTATAAGATAGAAAAAAGTAAGAGAATTCCTGGAATTTCCGGAATCCATGATATGAAAGGTAATGTGAAGCCTGCAATTCATATTGAGTATCTACCACGGAAGATTTATTGAAGGAATGGCGTTCGTGTAAAGAAATGAATGCTGAAGCAGATGAAGGATGTGCATCTGTTATTGCCGAGATAAATCGGACAAAACTTTTTTAATTCACAGAACTTTCTAAGCAGGAGACATAGGAGCTGCAAAGATCTGAATGATGCGGGGACATATGATATGTCATTGAAGCGGATCAGATAGAGTTTATTTCAGCGGATGTAATATCCTGGCGAGGCAGGGAACATATATATTTTATTATCGTACTTTTATTTTCTGAAAAGTTATAAGGATCGCAGGAAAGTTCCTGTATAGAAGGATCCGGGTTCAGAGTGAATAAGTGTAAAGTCACATGGATGTTTGTGTAACGGTTTGCAAGGCTTTGCAAGGCTTGCGAGATGTTATACATGAAAGAATAGAAAAAATACAAATAAGACGATAAACCAAAAGAAAGGACGAGCTGTTCAGGAAGCAGCCCGTAAGCTAAAGATCAATCCGCATATGGATGATTCATTTATAAGATCGCAGCATTTTTTCAGATAGACTTTCAGAAATAAAAGTAAGGATAAATCTGAACAACCTGAAAAACAGGCAGAGAAAGTGTAGAAAATTGAATAGTAGTGAACCATTTCAGTAATGGCCGTCTTGTCAGATTGAAGTTGCATTTGATGAGGCGGCCATTACTTTTTGGTAGATAAGCCCGGAGCGTATGGTGTATAATGCAAAACATAGCGAAGAATTTCTGCTTGGAATTTATATCAGAAGAGATTTGTTGAGGTTTTTGCACAGATGAGTCAAAGACTCAGGATTCTTAAAGAGACGGATCAATATATAGCTGTTTATAAGCCTGCCGGAATGGCCGTTCAGTCTGCAGATCTGCGCAGGATGGATCTGATGAATCTGATGATGAATGAGATGATACGCCGGCAGCGCCGTCAGATGCATAATGCAACGGGCGGGAAAGACAGCGCACATCCGTATCTTGCAGTGATTAACCGGTTGGACCAGCCGGTGGAAGGCATTGTGCTTTTCGCAAAGACCGCCGGAGCGGCTGCAAGGCTGTCGGAGATGCTGCAGAAGCATCATTTTACCAAAAAATATCTGGCAGTAGTATTTCTGGACACAGAAGCATCCCAGAAAGAAGACCAATGGTATCGGCTGACAGATTATATGGTTCGTGATGGACGGACAAATAAGTCCAGAATCGTGAGCGCTGGGGAACCTGGTGCACAAAGGGCGGAATTACAATACAGGATCATCAGAAAAACTGCTCCCGAACACATGCACAGAGATCAGGATCCTGCATATCAGGAATGTATACAGGAAGATCATTTGCAGGAGAGTGCACGTTCCGGCGGGGCGGAATTTTGCAGAGCACTTCTGGAGATTGATCTGTATACAGGGCGGCATCATCAGATCCGCCTTCAGCTCGCCCATGCCGGTATGCCGATTGCTGGTGACCGGAAGTATGGTATGGATGCGGATATCCGGGGAAGCAAAGATGTGGCGGGCTGTTTTCCTGCACTGTGTGCAGCGGAATTGGCTTTTTCTGATCCATGGACCAGAGAGCAGGTTGATATACGGATCGTGCCGGAGGGAAGAGCGTTTTCTGAGTTTGGATTTTCGTAGGTGCAGGTGGCCTTTCTCCGGCTCAGATTTGCGCAGATGCACGTGACAAAGAATATCTGATTGAAATTGTAGGGGAGTATAAGGGGATCTATGAAAGGAAAAGTTCGTCTGATACTTATTTTGCTTGTGATATTGGCAGCAGGTATCGCAGCTGTATTTTTCTTCAGGTATCGAAGCAGCCGGAAGGAACAGACAGCAGACACCGTGGAGGCAACTGGCCCGACTCTGCCTGTGGTTTACATGCAGGTAGACGGGACAGATGTCAACGAGATGTTTGGGATCAGAGGCGAGATTCCGGCGTCATTTGAGAGAGAATCTGTCACACCGCTTGCTACGGACAAAAAATTATCCATTAAGGTAAACCCAGAGGATTCTGAGATAGAGGGGGCAAGTTACGAGCTCACGTCCATTGCAGATGAAAGTCTGGTGGAAAACGGAGAAATTACTGATCTTGAACAAGGAACAGACGGGACAATGACTGCTTCGTTTTCAATCAGGTCAAATCTTCGATCAGATCAGGAATATATGCTTCGGATTGATTTGCGTCTGAAATCCGGGGAGGATGTCTATTACTATACCAGACTGGTACAGGGAAGCGGCATAGATTTTGGCGGTTATCTGACATTTGTGCAGAATTTTGTGAGCATGTGCCTGGATAAGAATAATCAGGATGAACTCAGTGATTATCTGGAAACAGAGAGCACAGGCTCTGACAGCAGTTTTACTGATATCGATATTACCTCAAGCACGGATATGGTTACATGGGGAAGTCTGGCACCGGAGATGGTGCAGGAAATGGCGCCTGTCATCTGTGCCTGCAATACAACGACGGTGAGCATAGAGCAGACTTCTATTGTCAGTGCCG
>JBJEMO010000076.1:0-2372 GCA_051879715.1 Bilifractor sp. | reverse complement strand
CAGACTCTCCATCAGGATGCGATGGCATCAGATAAGAGCCGTGGACCGGCTTTATACGCAATAAATGATCTGATGGAGTCCTCCATTATGGGAGAAAAACCCCAGAATCTGTTGAACGGAGACAGGAGGGCAGAGGAGTTTTTCATGCCCATGTTTTGCCTGACGAACGAAACGAAAATGAATGCAGCATCCCTGATCCTGCATGAGGATATCCGTAAACAGATCGGGGAGTTTATGAAGGGTGATTATTATATCCTGCCTTCTTCCATCCATGAAACACTTCTGTTGCCGGATAATGGGGATTTCGATGTGAAAGCCCTGAATGCCATGGTAAAAGAAGTCAATGCAACAGAAGTAGCACTGGAAGATATTCTTTCGGATAAAGTGCAGTTCTGTGATGGCAGAACAGCCGTGATGGAAAATGCGGAGAAACGGGAAGCACGTCTGGAAAAAGAAAAAGCGGCTGCGGCAGAAAAGCCGGTAGAGAAAACCGGGCTTCATGGAAAGCTGGAAAAGGCGAAGGAAGAGGTGAAAGCCGGGAATGTCCTGGGAAAGCCACAGGGTAAAACGAGAGATACGGCTATGGTAATGTAGGTAAATAATTTGGGGCGGGAACTGCGGTTGTGGTTCCCGCTTTGTTGAAAGGAGAATGTATATGTCAGGATGGTGTTTATTCGGAGATGAGAAAAGAGAAGCATTTGAAAGAGATCTGAAGCCAGAATATCTTTTGGATGACCTGAGAAGTTATCAGAGAGTTTTTGGTGAAGAATTTGGACTCAAAGAACTTCTGACTATTGAGGATTTAAGAGTAAAAGCATTGATAGCGGAAGCAATCAACAATGTACCGGAATTCTTACTGGATCAGATTGGAAAAGCCAGGAACAGTTATGAGTTCCCTTCGCTTGTAAGGGAATTGGAACGGATTGCAGATGTTATGGAAGAGGTCGTGGAGGGAGAAGGGGAATGAGCAGCAAAATGAAAGAGGAAGAAAGAAAAAGGTTATCCGGATATCTCCGGAAATGCTTGGAGTCACAAAAAGACCAGGAGTTTATTCTTCAAATTCCCTTAAAGAGAGGAGCATCAGAAAGTGAGAAGAAAATACGGAATTGACCAGGTATCGGTTCGGCTTGTAAAAGAAGCACCGATCCTGAGTGAGGAAGAGATCTCTACACCGGAAGATGCGATCCGGGTATTGGGAGATACCTTTAAAGACTATGACCGGGAGGTGGTAGGAGTGGTTCATCTTCGGAGTGACAATGTTCCCATTAACATGACCATCATCAGTATGGGGACACTGAACCAGTCACTGGTGCATCCGAGGGAAGTATTAAAGGCGGCGTTCTTATCGAATGCCGCTTCCATTCTTTTGTTCCACAACCATCCAAGCGGCAGCCTGAAACCCTCGAAGGAGGACATTGCACTTACAGGCAGGATGCAGCAGCTTTGTATGCTGGCTGGGATTCCTGTGATTGACCATGTGATTCTTGGAAATGACCAGTCCTATTTTTCTTTCCGGGAAAAAAAGATCCTTCCTATGGAGCAGATTCAATACTCTGTGGATTTGAATGATATCAATCTGAAAGTAGCAGAAAAGGAAGCAGAGAATTACGGATATGAAAAACCACATAAAAAATCAATCAAGGAATCCCTGGAGGAAAACCGGAAAAAGATCACATCCGGTCAGAAAACATCCGGTGTGAAGAAAAAACGGGAAACGACGATAGAATGAGAGGAGGATGAACAGATATGGCAAATAAATTATATGCCATGGAACAGCTGACGGAAGAAGTCGCAAAGGACATCGCAGCAAAGCCGGAAGAGTGGATGCGTTTTCTGGATACCGCATCCCGGTTATATAAATACACCTTTGATGAACAGCTCCTGATCTTTGCCCAGAGACCGGAAGCAACCGCTGTGGCATCCATGGAGGTATGGAATAAGCGGATGTACCGATGGATCAGGAAAGGGTCAAAAGGCATTGCCCTGATTGATTATACATCCAGCCCGAAAAACCGCCTGCGGTATGTGTTTGATATTTCGGATACTTATAAGGTGCGGAATCTGGGGAAAGACCCGGCTTTGTGGGTGCTGCCACAGGATGACCGTTCCATTGCGGCAGATTATCTGCAGAGAGCGTATGGATTGGACGAAGGAGATGGCGGGCTTGCCGGAACCCTGCATCAGGCAGCACAGGAAAGTGTGCGGGAGTGGCTTCCGGATGCGTTTGATGAACTGAAACTGGATGTGCAAGGGACATTTCTTGAAGAACTGGATGAGCAGAACCAGGAAGTGGAGTTCCGGGATCTTATGACGGACAGTGTATGGTATGTCCTGTTAAAGCGGTGCGGGATGGCTACAGAAGCATACCTGTC
>JBJEMO010000075.1:0-16634 GCA_051879715.1 Bilifractor sp. | reverse complement strand
TTCCCGGCAGAAAAGGACGCTTCCTGGAGCTCGCAAGGCAGAAGAAGCTGTTGTCTCTTCAGCTCCGGCATCATCCCTGCTATGGAAAGCACCATGTGATCTGCTACGGCGCAGTCGAAGTCGAAAGCAGCGACAGGGAGAACCACGCACTGTACCTGGCCATTGCAGACGGATGGGCACATCAGATGCGGTATCTGTCAGCTTCCGCACTCGGTATATATTCTGGGCTAAAGATTGGCCCACGGATATCCGGGACAGAGCAGGGCGGCTCTGACTGATGTGGCGTCAGGCAGAAAATAAAAAGACAGATAACAGCCCTAAAAGCGAATCCGGCTAAGCTGCAGCTGGCAGCAGAAATGTAAATTAATACAGAAGTAACAGCGTAAATCAATACAGAAGTAACAGCGAGAGACAAGACAAAAGCATTAATGAAGTAATAATAAAATCAGATTGGAAACAGGAAATGCCAGGACAGACGCAGAAGGCAGAAAGAGGGAGCGTTTTGAGTGAGAAAATGAGAGTGGAGCAGAAAAGCTGGACAAAATCAAGCATTATCCGGCTGTTTTTCTTTGTAATACTGATTGTGGTGCAGCTTTGGTGGATCATCTTTCTTATTACGAACCTTGAATCCAGAATGCCCTGGCTCTCTACCGTAATCACCTTCGGCGCCATGCTGCTGGCGTTTACCATTGCGGCAAGACACCTGAATGCAGCATACCGTATGTTCTGGATGCTGATTGTACTGTCCTTTCCGATCGTTGGCATTGTCCTGTACGTAGCCATGGGCAGGAAGAATTCAACACGGCGCATGCGGAAGGAATTCGAAAAGATAGATCATATTCTTTTCCGGAAGATGCAGCAGGACCCGGACACGCAGCAGGCACTGGAGAAGGAGGACCAGCGCTCTGCCGGCGCATCCAACTACCTTTGGAAAACCTGCGGATTCCCGGTATACCAGAATACGGAGACGGAATTTTTTCCGGATGCGGCAGAAGCATTTGAGAGACAGCTTCAGGACCTGCAGAATGCAAAGCACCATATCTTTATGGAGTACTTCGCCATTGAGGAGCAGGGCGCCTTCGACAGGGTCTTTCAGATTCTGAAGGAAAAGGCGGCAGATGGTGTTGAGGTCCGCATGATCTATGATGACATCGGGAGCATTTCCTTCCTGAACCGGAAATTCAATCTGAAAATGGAGGAGGCAGGCATCCATTGCGTCCGCTTTAATCCTGTCCTCCCGTTTCTGAACATCTTTGTCAACAACCGGGACCACAGAAAGATCATGGTGATTGACGGAGAAATTGCGTACACGGGCGGCTACAATATGGCAAATGAGTACTTTCATATCACGGAGCCCTACGGATTCTGGAAGGATACCGGCGTCCGGCTGAAGGGCGCCGCTGTCCACAGCTTTTCTCTCATCTTTCTGGAGATGTGGGACCTGATCTGCCGTAACAGTCTGGAGACAGATCTGGAAAAGTATCTTCCGGAATATCCATACGATGTGAAAAACGACGGATATGTGCAGCCCTATGCGGACAGTCCCCTGGACAATGAGCCGACCGGTGAGGAAGTCTACATGAACATGCTCCGTACGGCAAAAAAATACGCCTACTTTGTCACGCCATACCTGCTGATCACCGATGAGATGCGCAGAGAGATGGTCGGCGCCGCAAAGCGCGGCGTAGACGTGCGCATTATTACGCCGGGCATACCCGACAAGAAAATGGTCTACCAGGAGACACGGTCCTATTATGCAGGACTGGTCCGCGGCGGGGTCAGGATCTATGAATATACACCTGGCTTCTGCCATGCAAAGATGAGCATCGTCGATGGCCGCTCCGCCACCGTCGGCACCATCAATCTGGATTACAGAAGCCTGTATCTTCACTTTGAAGACGGTGTTCTCTTTCACAGGTGCAGTATCATACCGGAAATCCGGGCCGACTTCGAAAAGATGTTCTCACAGTCCGAAGAAGTGACGGATCGTTACTGCAAAGGAGCCCAGAACATCCTGCAGCGTGCAGTCCGCGCCTTTCTGCGATTCGTCGCACCACTGCTGTAAGATTCAATTGACATAGCACATATTCTACCGTTTAATATTTGCTTCCGGCTGCTAATCCCTGACGGCGGGGAAGCTCTGCTTTTCCTATGTTTTTTGGCGCAAACAAGCCTGGAATTGCCTATAATATTGCTTGCAATTAAAAAAACAGTGTTATATAATGAGGCGACAGAAAAAGTATAGCGTTTTACTCGGATTTTTCCGGGCGGCAAAAATGCTATTTTATCATGCTTGCATCATGTTTTTGCAGTCATATCACAAAAAGAGTTTGAGGAGGATGTTATGGCAGATACTTTGTTACAGGTGAAAAACCTGTCTGTAAGTGTAGAGGACAAGGATATCCTGAAAGGTCTGAACCTTGAAGTAAAGAGGGGTGAGACCCACGTTCTGATGGGACCAAACGGCGCGGGAAAATCCACACTGGGAAATGCGCTGATGGGCAACCCGAAATATATCATCAAGAGCGGTGACATCATATTCAATGGCAAGAGCATTCTGGACGAGCCGGTAAACCAGAGGGCAAAGGACGGTCTGTTCATGTCCTTCCAGAGCCCGCTGGAGGTGCCGGGTATCTCTCTTTCCAATTTTATCCGCAATGCGCTGGAGAACCGCACCGGACAGAGAATCCGTCTCTGGGACTTCCGGAAGAAAATTGCGGCAGCCATGGACATTCTGCAGATGGACCACTCCTATGCAGAGCGTGACCTGAACGTAGGATTCTCCGGAGGCGAAAAGAAAAAGGCAGAGATCCTGCAGCTTCTGATGCTCAACCCGTCTCTGGCGATTCTTGACGAGACTGATTCCGGACTGGATGTCGATGCAGTCCGCACTGTTTCCAAGGGTGTTGAGGAATACCAGAAGAACCGTGACGGCGCTCTGATCATCATCACACACAGCACAAGGATTCTCGAATCTCTCCATGTAGACGCAACGCATGTGCTTGTCGACGGTACCATTGTCGAGGATGGCGATGCGTCTCTGGTAGACGAGATCAATGAGAACGGATTCGAGAGATTTATCAAGGAAGAGGCATAAGGAGAGATTATGGCAAAGGAAAAGACATACGTCGAGGATATTGACCGGAGTATGTACGACTTCCGCAATGAGGAAAAGGACGAGTTCCGAATCGAGGAAGGCCTGACTCCCAAAATCATCCTTGAAATTTCAAAGGAAAAGAATGATCCGGACTGGATGAGAGACTTCCGTCTGAAATCCCTGGATATTTACAATAAGACACAGTTCCCGGACTGGGGTCCGTCCATCGAGGGACTGGACATGGACAATATCGTGACCTATGTGCGTCCGAACTCCAAGAGAATGGCGAAGGACTGGGACGATGTTCCGGACGAGATCAAGGATACCTTCGAGCGTCTCGGTATTCCCCAGGCAGAGCGGAAATCCCTGGCAGGTGTCGGTGCCCAGTATGACTCCGAGCTGGTTTATCATAATGTAAAGGATGAGGTCGCAGCCCAGGGCGTTATCTATACGGATATTGAGAGCGCACTTCGCGGTCCCTATGCAGATATGATCAGGGAGCACTTCATGAAGCTGGTACCTCCCACCGATCACAAGTTTGCCGCCCTGCACGGAGCAGTGTGGTCCGGCGGATCCTTCGTGTACGTTCCAAAGGGGGTGCACGTTGATATTCCGCTGCAGTCATACTTCCGTCTGAACGCCAAGGGTGCCGGACAGTTCGAGCATACGCTGATCATTGTGGATGACGATGCCTACCTGCATTTCATCGAAGGATGTTCTGCACCGAAGTACAACGTGGCAAACCTGCATGCGGGCTGTGTAGAGCTCTATGTAGGCAAGAACTCCACGCTTCGTTATTCCACCATCGAGAACTGGTCCAAGAACATGTACAACCTGAACACAAAGCGTGCCCGTGTCGCAGAGGGCGGCAAGGTTGAATGGATCTCCGGATCCTTCGGCTCTCACGTTTCCTACCTGTATCCGATGAGTATTCTGGCGGGCAGGGGCGCACGTGCGGAGTTTACCGGCGTTACCTTTGCAGGTAAGGGACAGAATCTGGATACCGGATGTAAGATGGTGCACAGCGCACCGGAAACATCCTCCTATGTGAGCACAAGATCCATCTCCAAGGATGGGGGAATCAGTACGTTCCGAAGCTCTGTTGTCATCAACCGGCAGGCAAAGAACAGTAAGTCCTCTGTATCCTGCCAGTCCCTGATGCTTGATGCCCGGTCCCGCTCGGATACGATCCCTGCCATGGACGTCCGCACCCAGCAGGCTGATGTCGGACATGAGGCGAAGATCGGACGCATCAGCGACGACGCTGTATTCTATCTGATGAGCAGGGGCCTTTCAGAGGAAGACGCCCGTGCACTGATCGTCAGCGGCTTCGCAGACAATGTCGGCAAGGAGCTTCCGCTTGAGTACGCGGTAGAAATGAACAATCTGATTCGTCTTGAAATGAAGGGCAGTATAGGTTAAGGAGGCAGACATGGGAGAAACAAAGAATATCAGACTCAACCGGCTGCCGGCGATCACCTGGTACTGGCTGAATATGAATGAGGCAAGTGTGGAAGCGGATCTGGAAGGACCTGTCGACGCCCAGGCAGAGGCGCCCAGGGGCGTTTCCTTCCGGGAGGAGAAGAAGGACCTGTTTCCGGATCAGCCGACCGGAGCCGGAAGTGCATTCTGCAAGGCTGCAGAATCTGCGGCAGACAGCGTACAGGTCTGGAGCGCTGCAGAGGGTGTGAAGACGACAGAGCCGCTCCGCCTGAAATATCAGTACAAAGACGGGGACAAGGCACTGAATCTGGTCAACATCGTGGCGGAAAAGGACAGCGACATGACGGTCGTCATGGATTACACCTCAGATCCGGAGGCATCCGGAGCTGCAGCTGTGCAGACCAGGTTTTCTGTTGGAGAGAATGCAGTGCTTCGTCTGGTGCAGATCGTACGTGTCGGACAGAAGTTCAGCTTTATCAATGATCTGGGCGGCAGGGCCGGAGACCGTGCGAGAGTAGAAGTGATTCACGTGGTACTTTCCGGAGACAAGGTATACCAGGGATATCAGATTGACCTTGCAGGCGAGAAGAGCAGTCTGAAGACGGACATCGCCTATCAGGTAGCCGGAGATGGCCATCTGGATATGAATTATTTCGCAAATCATACAGGCAGAAAGACAGAGTGCGAGATCAATGTCAACGGTGTTCTGCGTGACAGGGCATCCAAGATCCTCCGTGCAACCATCGATCTGAAGAGAGGCGCGGTTGGCGCGGTTGGAAATGAAAAGGAAGACGTACTTCTGATGGATGACGGTGTCAGAAACCAGACCATTCCGCTGATTCTGTGTACAGAGGAGGACGTTGTCGGAAATCATGGCGCAACCATCGGGCGTCTGGATGAGAGCCTTATGTTCTATCTGGAATCCAGAGGTCTGAATAAAGAAGAAATCTACGAGATGATGGCAAAGGCAAGGATTGATGCCACAGTACGGATGATCCCGGATGAGAAGACAAAAGAGGAAATCAACGCATATCTGGGAGGAGGTACGGAGGATGACAGGGACTGAACGCAGAAAAGAAGACGAGCAGATCCGCAGGGATTTTCCGCTTCTGACTCCTGATGAGGCGTACCTTGACAACGCTGCGACTACCCAGAAGCCCCAGTGTGTTCTGGATGCCGTGACGGCATATTATCAGAAGTCTAATGCCAACCCGCTCCGGGGTCTTTACGCCCTGAGCGTGGAGGCAACACGGGAATATGAGGATGCCCGGGAGGCAGTCCGTGCCTTCATCAATGCCGGAAGCACAGAAGAGATTATTTTTACCAGAAATGCCACAGAGGGTCTGAACCTCATCGGTTATTCCTGGACCGCGGACCATCTGAAGGCAGGAGACGAAATTCTGATTACCGTGATGGAGCACCACAGTAATATGCTTCCCTGGCAGCAGGCCGCGAAGCGGACAGGCGCCGTACTGAAATATCTGGAGCCGGAAATGGATGGGACCATCACAGAGGAGATGTTCCGTGCCGCCCTCACGCCGCGCACAAAGCTGGTCTGCATGACCGAGGTCTCCAATGTCCTGGGATGCCGTAATGACGTGAAGAAGTTTGCTGCCATCGCCCATGCACAGGGAGCCGTATTTGTGTGTGACGGTGCGCAGAGCGTACCTCACATCCCTGTGGACGTGCAGGACCTGGACGTGGACTTTCTGGCATTCTCCGGCCACAAGATGCTCTCTCCGATGGGCATCGGTGTGCTCTATGGAAAGAAGGAGATCCTGGAGGATATGCAGCCCTTCCTGTTTGGCGGTGAGATGATTGAATATGTGACCCGCGAGGGTGCTACCTATGCAGAGCTGCCGCACAAGTTCGAGGCCGGAACCGTCAATGCCGGAGGTGCGGTCGGACTGCACGCGGCAATCGACTATTACAACAGAATCGGATTTGAGCGGATCATGGAGCGGGAGGAGCATCTGACCGCTTATGCGATGGAGCAGATGAAGCAGAATCCATACATTACGATTCTGGGTTCTCAGGACCCGAAGAATCATCACGGCATCATAACCTTCAAGATCGAGGGTGTGCATCCCCATGATATCGCAGCGATTCTTGACAGCATGCATGTGGATGTCCGCGCCGGCCATCACTGTGCGCAGCCACTGCTGAAATTCCTCGGCGTTCCATCCACCACGCGGGCAAGCTTCTGCTTTTATAATACAGAGGATGAGGTTGACCGCCTGATTGCGGCACTGAACTCTGTAAGGAAGGAAATGGGTTATGCAGAATAATACATTTTATAATGAAATCCTGACCGATCACAATCTGCATCCGGCGCACAAGCATGAGCTGGAGGATGCAAACTATGAGCTGGAGGGTGTCAATCCAAGCTGTGGAGACGACATCGTTCTCAAGCTTAAGATTGAGGATGGAAAAATTGCAGACGGCGCATATGTGGGAGACGGCTGTGCCATTTCCCAGGCGTCCGCGGATATGATGCTGGATCTGGTTATTGGCAGGACAATCGATGAGGCAAAGCACCTCTCTGATATTTTCCTGCGCATGATCAAGGGAAAGATCACGGATGAGGAAAGGGACGAGCTGGAGGAAGCCGGTGTGCTGCAGGATATCTCCCATATGCCCGCCCGGGTAAAATGTGCAGTTCTCGGATGGCATACCATGGATGAGATCTTCGATGACCCGAAGAAAGCCGAGAAGAAGTTCCCCTCCATCAAAGGACCCTCCGATCCCTCAAATGTCTGTCATATGTGAGATGTGAGCATAGGCTATGGAAAAAGATGTAATCATTTCCCTAAAGGGATTTCAGCATATTCCGTCCAACGAGAGGGCGGAGCCGGTGGAAGTGCTGGTGCCTGGCACCTATTTCAACAAAAACGGCCAGCACTATGTTGTATATGATGAGCTGCATGAAGGCACGCATGAACAGACTCACAATATCCTGAAATTCACGGAAAACCGTCTTCTGGTGCATAAGAAGGGAACGGTCGACGTGGAGATGCTCTTTGAGAAGGAGAAGCGGACATCTGCGTCCTATCAGACTCCCTTCGGGCTGATGAACATGCAGATTTCAGCCACATCCTTCTCACTGAAGGAGCAGGAGAAGCGTATCGATTACAAGGTAGGATATTCCCTGACCATTGAACAGGGCGTGACCGCGGAGTGTGAGATCGAGATCCGTATCGAAGCACGCCACGGCGGAGGCTTTCATCTGACAAGCTGACAGGCTGCAGCCTGACTTTCTGCAGATTTACAATTGACCACCTGACATCTGACAGACCCGCAACGGATAGAATGAAATGGTACCGGCTGGATCGGACAGCCGTGCGATCGGACAGCCGTATGAGAAAAGAATGCCGCATGCATCATGAAAAACATGGTACATGCGGCATTCTTGAATTTATTCTTCGCCACGGCCCTTGCGGAGCAGCTGCTCCATTTTGCTGACCTTTTTCTTCTTGCCGGTATTATCAAGGGTGCCACGGATGGCCTTTACATCTGTGATGTACAGACCGGAGATTGTGGCCTTTACCTCTTTCTTGACCGGAATCACTTCGAATATGTTCTTGTCACAGATAAAAGAAGAAACCATGGCGCCCCGCCCGGTATTTACCCTTGCCTTTACGATTGGGAACTTCCGTCCGCGAAGCATCTTCGGCGTCTTCTCATAGACGATGTCCGGAAAACCGGCGTCTTTTAGTTTTATTTTCTTTTTATCAATGACCAGCATGGTCACATTCTGTTTTGCTGCATCAATCTGCTCCTGCTGCTCGGCCTGCTTCTTCTCAGCGCGTTTCCCGAGAAAATACAGGACAGCAATCACGGCAGCCACACTCGCGATTACAATGATCAGGATTCCCCACCAGGGCATATTCTCGTACCTCCTACGTTTGTCAAAATATCTACATTATTTTAGCATTCCTGCGTCTAAAAGGCAATGTGTAACAGCGCCCGCTTTTTTCATCTGAAGAAATAGGATGACGGTTCAAAGATCTGACAGGCAGGACAATTCTCATGGCAGGCTTCTAAAAAGGAACGTATAAGCGTGTATGTTGCGACAGAGAGAAAATTGCGTTATGATCATTCCAGAATTGTGACGGTAACAGGCAGAAAGAGCTGTCGAAGGGAGCTATTTTGGCTGAGAAAAGCGGAAAGCAGAATGGTAAGCGCAGCAATAACAGCACCAGTACCCGTAGTCATGTGCATTCAGAAAAAAGCACAGGTATGCGTGAGCTGCGGACGGAACAGGGACGTGCGGGCGAACAGGACGAGATTGCACTTGCAAGGGAGAAAGCAAGAAGGAGACAGCGTCGGCGGGAACTTGAGCGAAGAAGGAGAAAACGGCGCCGGATCATTGCGCTGGTCCGGGTTTTTCTATGCCTTGCGGTCGCTGTACTCGCTCTGACCGGCATACTTGCAGTTGTGCGGAAATACAAGGGTGATCAGAAAAAGGCGGCAGATGAGGCGGCTGCTGCGGCTCAGGCGGCGCAGACGACCGATATCTATCCGGCGTCTCAGGTACTGCATCTGAGTTTTCCGGTTCTGACGCTGGATAAAGCGGTGTCCTCGGGACAGACCGGGAACAGTAATGTATCAGACAGTGGCACGTCAGACGGAGATGGGACATCGGCCGGTGATGGGTCATCAGATGGAGACAGTACAGCGTCAGGTGATAATGCATCCGCCGAAAACAGTACAACAGAGGATGGTTTAACTTCAGATACAGGTGATACAACGGCAGCGTCTTCTACAGTTTCCGGGAATAATACAGCATCAGGCACCCTCACTGTTACAGAGTTCCAGAATATTCTGCAGGATCTTTATAATCAGAACTATGTGCTGGTTGATGTGTACAGTCTTGCACAGAGTACGACGACAGGATTTGAGGAAGGCGAGGTTTCTGTACCGAAGGGAAAGAAGCCTCTTGTCATATCGGAGACCGGCGTAGGATATAAATCCGGATATGATGGTCATGCAGATCAGATGGTAGAAGATGGAAGCGGCGGTATAACCAACACCTATACGGATGCGGGTGGCAGGCTTCAGACGGGAGATGCAGATGTTGCCGCCTGTCTGGACACCTTTATCGAGGCGCATCCGGATTTTTCCTATAAGGATGCACGTGGGGTTCTGGGTATTACCGGAGAGCAGGGGATGCTTGGCTATGCGCTGAAGGAATCCGGAAAGCAGGTTGGAAAGCTCAGCGCGGATGCGATAAAGCAGGCTTCTGGTGAAGCTGTCTCTTCCTCCTCTTCTTCTGCATCTGGAGCAGGCAGTGTTGGGCAATCCCTGATTTCCACAGGCAATACGGATAATTCCGGTGCTTCAGGCAACGCAGATACTTCAGAAAATACAGGTGCTTCAGGCAATACAAGTACTGCAGGTAATTCAGAGACCACCGGAAGCAGTACAGCAGCTTCTGAAGTGACAACAGCACAGGTGGAGAAAAATAAAGAGACACTTACAACTCTGATTGGCACCCTTCGTAATGAAGGATGGCATCTTGCGAGCGGTACCTATGCCGACATCAGTTATGCCAGTGATGCCAAGCTGGTGAAGACAGACGCAGACAGCTGGGCTGATGAGATCGGGAGTCTGCTGGGAGATACGGACATCCTGCTGCTTCCCCATGGCGGGGATATTGGAAGCTGGAGCGGCTATTCCGGGACGGATGAACGTTACAAGTATCTGGAGGAGCTTGGATTCCGCTATTATCTGACAGAGAATGATCAGGTGTTCTCCTGGGTACAGATTGATACCAACTATGTCAGAATCGGTACACATACGATCAGCTCGAAGGCGGATTACGACCAGTTGATGCAGCTGCAGTAAGTAAGGGCAGAACGAATACAAAACGAAACCAGAAAAACAGGAAAAGGATGTAAATGAAAAAGAAAATTCTCACCGCAGTATTATGCCTGGCAGTCAGCATTTCCGGAACCGGATGCGGTGCAGCATCTGCCGGCAAGACGGATTCTGCAGCGTCTTCATTGCAAAGCCAGAGTACGGTTTCTGCAGCGGCTTCCGTGGCAGATTCCGATGCAGAGACAGAGGCCTCTTCCTCTCTCTTGGCAGTATCATCCTCATCGGGATCCGGGAGTCTGACGGAGCGCTTACTGGCGCTTCCGATTCAGGATGGCGATTTCAGGCTGACGGATGCGATTACACTTGGAACATACAAGAATCTGTCACTGACCAAAAAGGTGCAGGAGGTAACGGAGGATGATGTCACTTCTTATATACATTCAGAGATGACACCGGAAGAGGTGACAGATAAAAATGCCACGGCAGAAAACGGTGACACTGTAGATATCGCCTATACAGGCAAGGTCGACGGAAAGGCATTTGAAGGAGGATCCAGTGACAGCTATGATCTGACCCTCGGGTCCGGCACTTTCATCGATGGTTTCGAGGATGGTGTCGTGGGTATGAAGAAAGGTGAGAGCAGAGATCTGCATCTGAAGTTTCCGGATTCCTATTATTCGGAGGATCTGGCGGGCAAGGATGTGGTCTTTACTGTCACGCTGCATGAGATCAAGAGAACACCGGAGCTGACAGATGCCTGGGTGCAGGATTATACGAACGGTTCCTTCAGCACCGTGGAGGATTACAGGAGCTCCGTACGCCAGTCACTGGAGCAGCAGAGTAAAAGTGATGCCGAGTCAGCACTGCAGGGAGATGCATGGAATCAGGTAGAGGCTGCAAGTGTCTATCATTTTCTGCCGGCGGACTATGTGGACGCAGGAGAGAAAACCTTTGAGAATAATGTCAAGGCAGAGGCAAAGCAATACGGACTTTCCCTGGATGAGTACATAGAACAGACAGGCATAGATCAGGAAACCTACAATCAGCAGAAGGAGCAGAACGGACGGTATGCGGCGGCCAGCAGGCTGCTGCTTGACGCTCTGGTGAAAGCGGAAAAGCTCTCAGAGGATAGCCCCGCTTATAAGCGGGAGCTGAAAAAGGCGGTAGACCAGTACGGTGTTACGACAGATAAACTGATCAGTACAAACGGGAAAGATAATGTGTACAATTATGTCATGACGCAGGTGGTTCTTTCCAGAATTATCCGATATGCGGATGTGAAGAATGCAGCAGCCTGAGTGCTGTTTCTTCGATATATTAGGCGCATCTGATGTCAGGGTATATAAGGCGCATCTGATCTGATGTAAGGGTTAAAGATGTATGCTAATAAAATTGTCTTGAAATTCTCACGGTTTCGACAGGCAGGAAGTATTATGGTTCTTCTGGTATGTCTGCAAATGTTCGAATTTCAAGACAATTTCATATATATATTTACATTTTGACTCCGATAGCGTATATGGCAGTCAGCAGCGCCTGGTCTGTTACAGTTCGGGTGTGACTGGCCGTCGATGCATTAATAATAGAAAGATTGGCGAAGAAAGTAGAAAGAAAGCAGAAATAAGAAAGCAGAAATAAGAAAGGCATTGTATATATGAAAAAAAATATGACGCCGGAGAAATTCCGGGAAAAGCTGCAGGAGCTTCTTCAGATTGCCGCAGAGAAGGATGGACATATTGCAAAGGACGAGGCGGCAGATTTTTTCAGGGAGGAGCACCTCTCGGATGAACAGATGAATCTGGTATACAGCTTTCTGCTGTCCAGAGGAATCCTCGTAGAAGGCTATGACAAAGATGTGGCGGATGAATTTGCGCCGGAGTTCACATCGCAGGGGGAGAGCGGGGAGCAAAGCGGAGAAACAGACGGCTATCTGTGGACCGAAGAAGACCAGGCCTGGCTGGAGGATTACCGCAGAGAGCTGGAAGCTATCCCTCCGGAGAAAGACGGTGAATGGGAAAGGCTCGTTGCAGGGCTGAAAAGCGGCGACCGGACTTCCGGGCGAAGAATGTCAGAGCTCCTGCTCCCGGCTGTTGTGGAGGAGGCAAAGAAGATGTATGAGCCCGGACTGCATCTCTCAGACCTGATCCAGGAGGGAAGCCTGCAGCTTGTGCTGTACATTGATCAGGCCGACCCCATGCAGCTGGCAGAACGTGATGCGGCAAGACAGAAGCTGATCGAGGAAGTCCATGAGGGAATTCTGGCGATGCTTGAAGAACAGCGCGAGGTCCATACCCGGGATCAGCGGATGGTGGAGAGAGTCGAGGAGCTCAAACAGAGCATCACGAATCTGAAGGAGCAGCTTGGCCGCAAGGTCTATGTGGATGAGCTGGCTGAATATATGCACATTTCCGAGGACGAGGTGGAGGATATCCTTCGCCTTGCAGGAGAAAATGTCCCCGATGATACATCGGCAGGTTCAGGAGCAGACGGTACCGGATCAGGCATGTCACGTACGGAGGGAAAAGCACCGGCGTGGACTATGGGAAAACCGGATCGCAAGGGAAGGAGAACCCTGTACAATCCTGCAGGACGGATCCGCAGAAAATAATTTAAAAAATTCATAGATTCCTATTGACAAATGGGAATCTATTCCCTATAATCCTATTTAACAGCTAGGAAATATATGAATACAAGGAAAAAGGAGGTGCAACAGAAATTGAGAATACGGATTTATGAACATCCTGGCATACGGGGCGTCATGCGATGTTGCTGCCTCCAAAAGATTTTTATAAGAAAAGCCTGCAACAAGAGCAATATTGATGCATAACAGAAGAAACAAAAACAAAACGAAAACGAAACGATAACAAAACAGCAGCAATTCAAGATAACAAAACAATAACAATTCATTTGAGAAAACACGGGCAGGCCGAAGGACAGATTGACAGAAGAAGCCGGGGAGCCTGGACAGAAAAGGAGAACAGACATGGCTAAGATTTATAAGAACGCAACAGAGTTAATCGGAAATACACCACTGGTTGAGCTGACAAGCTTTGAGAAGGCTTACAACCTGGAGGCAAAGCTTCTTGTCAAGCTGGAGTACTTCAATCCGGCAGGAAGTGTCAAGGACAGAATTGCAAAGTATATGATCGAGGATGCAGAGCAGTCCGGAAAGCTTAAGCCGGGCGGAACCATTGTAGAGCCCACATCCGGCAACACAGGTATCGGACTTGCATCCGTAGCGGCATCCAAGGGCTACAAGGTCATCCTTACAATGCCGGAGACCATGAGTGTTGAGAGACGCAACATTCTGAAAGCCTATGGCGCACAGCTGGTCCTGACAGACGGCAGCAAGGGCATGACCGGAGCTATCGCAAAGGCACAGGAAATCGCGGCTTCTACACCGGGTGCCTTCCTTCCGGAGCAGTTCGACAATCCTGCAAACCCGAAGGCACATTATGAGACCACGGGACCGGAGATCTGGAACGATACAGACGGCGCAGTGGATTACTTCCTGGCAGGTATCGGCACAGGCGGCACACTTACCGGCACAGGCAGATATCTGAAGGAGAAGAAGCCGGGTGTCAAGGTCATTGCAATCGAGCCGACCACCTCACCAGTACTTACAGAGGGACACGGCGGACCGCATAAGATTCAGGGTATCGGCGCAGGCTTCGTTCCGAAGGTTCTGGATCAGAAGATCTATGACGAGGTTATTACCGTAGACAACGAGGTTCCTTTTGAGACTGCGAAGGAGCTGGCACATAAGGAAGGTATCCTGGTAGGCATTTCCTCCGGAGCCGCACTGTGGGCAGCAATCCAGGTTGCAAAGCGTCCGGAAGCAAAGGGCAAGACTGTTGTAGCACTTCTTCCTGACAGCGGTGACAGATATTATTCCACAGCCCTGTTTGAAAATTAATATAACGATGATCCTATTGTGGAACGGCGCATTTGCAGAACGGCATCTTTGCAGAACCGTTCCACGAAAAGCAGATAAATCATGCGGTTACATTCATTCCTAATATAATTCCTTATACACTTTTACTATACATACACATACGAGTATAAAACAGAGACGAACAGTTACGTCACCTTATCAAAAGAAAAGGAGAACAGCACCTATGAGCGAATTATCAGATAGAAAGCTTCATTTTGAAACCCTCGCCCTTCATGTGGGTCAGGAAAAGGCAGACCCGGTTACAGACTCCAGAGCGGTACCGATCTATCAGACCTCTTCCTTCGTATTCCGCAACAGTGATCATGCAGAGGCAAGGTTTGCACTGAAGGACGCAGGAAATATTTATGGAAGGCTGACCAATCCGACTGAGGATGTTTTTGAGAAGAGAATTGCAGCCCTTGAGGGCGGTGTTGCGGCACTTGCTGTAGCATCCGGCGCAGCTGCTGTCACCTATGCTTTTCAGGCAGTTGCCAAGGCTGGTGACCATATCGTATCTGCGAAGAACATTTACGGTGGGACCTACAACTTCCTTGCACATACCTTCCCGGACTATGGTGTAACCACCACCTTTGTTGATCCCTTTGATCTTGACGCTGCAGAGGCTGCAATCCAGGACAACACCAAAGCTCTGTACATCGAGACCCTTGGCAACCCGAACGGCGAGGTTGTTGATATAGAGGCTTGGGCAAACATTGCACATAAGCATGGCCTTCCGCTGATCATCGACAACACCTTCGCAACACCCTATCTGATCCGCCCGATTGAGTATGGCGCAGATATCGTGGTTCATTCCGCGACAAAGTTTATCGGTGGACATGGAACAACCATCGGCGGTGTGATCGTAGACGCTGGAAAGTTTGACTACAACTCACCGAAGTGGCCTTGGCTGTCCACACCGAATCCGTCCTATCATGGCCTGACCTTCGCAAAGGATACCGCACCGGCTACCATTGTCACCTATATCCGTGCCATCATCCTTCGTGATGAGGGAGCAACCCTTTCTCCGTTCCATGCCTGGATTTTCCTGCAGGGCCTTGAGACACTGAGCCTTCGTGTGGAGCGTCAGGTGGAGAACACCAAGAAGGTTATTGAATACCTGCAGACAAAGCCTGAGGTTGAATACATCAGCCATCCGGCGGCATCCAAGGATCCGGCACAGCAGGCGCTTTACAAGAAATATCTGCCGAACGGCGGCGGCTCCATCTTCACCTTTGATCTGAAGGGCGATGAGAGACATGCGAAGGACTTCATTGATCATCTGAAGCTGTTCAGCCTTCTGGCAAACGTTGCAGATGTGAAGTCTCTTGTCATCCATCCGGCATCCACTACACATTCTGAGGATAATGATGAGGAGCTGGCAGATCAGGGTATCAAGAAGAATACCATCCGTCTGTCCATCGGTACAGAGCATATTGATGATATCATCGCAGATCTGGAAGAGGCTTTTCAGGCTGTAAAGCAGTAAGGATTCATGCCTGCAGCGTTTTGTAGCAGCAAGGATTCATGCCTGCAGCATGTTATAGCAGTAAGGATTCATTGCCTGTAGCGTTTTGTAAAAGCTGTGATTGAGATTTCGGCTGCTGTGTCCTCCACGGCAGCCGTTTCCTTTCAGGCAATTCTGATCTGTCAGTATAGCATGAGGAGCCTTTTCGTATTTGCATTGAACAGGAGTGAGTTATGAAAATTTCAACAAAGGGAAGATATGCGCTTCGCATGATGCTGGATATTGCACAGCACGATACAGGGGAACCGGTTCGGATCAAGGATATTTCCGCCCGCCAGGATATATCTCTGAAATATCTGGAGCAGATTGTTTCTATTTTCGTAAAGGCAAATTATCTGATCAGTATTCGCGGACCGCAGGGTGGTTATCGTCTTGCACGCCGTCCCGATGAATATGTGGTCGGGGATATTCTAAGGCTCACAGAGGGAAATCTCTCGCCGGTAGAATGTCTGTCAACAGATGAGAATACCTGCCCCCGGGCAGATATCTGTGTGACGCTTCGCCTGTGGAAGGAGCTGGATGATGCCATCCGCAGCGTTGTGGACAAGTACACGCTGGAAGATCTCATGAACTGGAGCGCGCAGGCGGCGAACAATTTTGTGATCTGAATGCAGATTGGGAAAATGATGCTGACCAGGGAAACAGTTCGTCCGGAAAAGGACACCAAAAAATAGCATCTAAAAGTAAAAAAATGATTGACAGACATCAGGGTCTGTTATATAATTTTATTCGTTGACACGGCAGAGAACTACCGGATCAATGAATGCAGGTGTAGTTCAATGGTAGAACACCAGCCTTCCAAGCTGGATACGTGGGTT
>JBJEMO010000074.1:0-16690 GCA_051879715.1 Bilifractor sp. | reverse complement strand
TCCCCTCATGAATGAGGGGGCAGGGGGAGTTGATGTGCCGAAGGCACTTTTTTATGCATATGGTATAATCTTTATTAGTTTATTAGTTTACAGATCTTACAGGAAGCTGCAATTCAATAGGCTCAATAAGCCTGCAGGGAGGGTGCTTCTCATGCAGTCCTCTGGAGCGAAGACTACGGACAAATGAGAAGTACTTCCAAAACAGCAGAATAGTATCAATGAGTCAGAGTTTCTTTTACAAACGAAATCCATGTTCGGACGTTGCGGTTTATGTAACCACCCTTTGCCCAGACCAAAGCGAATGTAATACGGATCTCCGGTTGGAACGGGATAGAGTGTATGGCAAGATCTTCCCGCTGCAACGGTGATTCGGGCAACGGTGATCCGGTATGCTCATATCCGATATGTCCGTCTTTGGTGATCATGCTGTTATACAGAAAGGCTCCGCCCTGGTTTTGACTCACAAAGTTCAGGATAGTCATCAGCTGACTGCTGTACATCTGTACATTTGGTGTGACTCCGGTCTGGTCCAGAGACTTCATAAGCTGTGTGTTCAAGGCGGAGTCGCTGTTCTGCAGAATCAGGGGATATCCCTTCAGGTCCTGTGCTGTAACATATTTTCTACTGCTAAAAGGCGATTCTGTTGAGAAAAGAAACACAAAGGAATCCCGCGTCAGGATGGCATGGTTATACATAGCGAGCAATGGCTCTTCAACATTTACCAGACAGCGGTCCAGCTCGCCCTTCTCCAGCTTTTCCAGCGAACACCTGGAAATGTACCAGTTTTGACAATGAACCAGTATTGACGGGGAGGCACATCATGGCAAATACGAATCAGGAACAGAAGGCGGAGCTTTTCCAGAGGATGCACCGGGAGAAAGGGATGTTTGTGATTCCGAATTCCTGGGATGCAGGCAGCGCCTATATTTATGAGAAGGAGGGTTTTTCCTGCGTCGCGACATCGAGTGCCGGTGTAGCCTATGCACTGGGTTATCCGGATGGCGAGGATATCACACTGGATGACCTGGTTTATGTTGTGGCGAATACCGTGCGCAGGGTGAATATTCCGGTCTCGGCTGACTTCGAGCGCGGATACGCAGAGGATCCGGACCAGGTCAAGGCGAATGCCAGACGGCTGGTTGAAGCAGGAGCCGTTGGTTTTAATATTGAGGATGGTGTACCCGAGGCAGAGCCTGGACGGAAGTTATCCTCCATGGATCTCCAGATAGCCAAAATCAAGGCTTTAGTTGACCTGAAAAAAGAGATGGGCATCAACTTTGTCATCAATGCCCGAACCTGTGCATACTGGCTGAATGTCGGCTCGCAGGAAGAGATGATGAAAATTGCCATAGACAGAGGAAACGCATTTGCTGAAGCAGGTGCGGATTGCGTATTTGTACCGGGACCTATGGATGTGGAAACAGTGAGAGGACTGGTTCAGGGAATCCACGCGCCGCTCAATACGATTCTGAACGGGAGATTTCACGATTTTGATCGTCTCCGTGAGATTGGTGTCCGCAGACTTAGCGTTGGATCCGGTCCGGTGCGTTACATTGCGGACAAGGTGATCGCCGCAGCCCGCGCCATAAAAGCAGGAAATCCGGAGGAGATACTCGCCTGCGGTTTCAGTTACGGTGACGCTAATCGGTATTTTGGAAAATGATAGCTATGACAGGAGGTAATGACCATGGAAGGAAAGAAAAAAGAGGTCAGAATCAGTATGCTGAATTGCTCCAATGCGACACGGGACTTGAACTGCTGCTCAGTCAGCTGCTTCGCAGATCTGCAGAAGAGGAGAGGGGCTTTTGCGCAGTACCCGGAGCATGTGAACATCCGGCTGGTGGGGGTTATCAGCTGCGCAGGATGTCCCACCAGGGCTTATCCTGAAAAAATCCTGAAGCGGGTGGATTCCGTGATGCAGTTCCGCACGGAATATCTGCATATTTCCAACTGGATGATGGCATTCTGTCCTTTTGTCAACAAATATATTGAGGTTATTCAGAAGCATTATCCGGATGTGAAAATAGTAAAGGGGACACATTCAGAGCATGTGACCCAGGAAGCATTCCGGAAGAGCATGGTGACAGCTTTTGAGCGTGGCAAGGGAATGCCCGACATCATTCTGGGCAGAGAAAATGAGTAGTAGAGGTGGAAAGGTTGACTGGATTTGCCATATATGATTTTCCGTTTGGACTGCTGCGGATCGGTTATGTGGATGACACGGTGACATTCCTGAAGAAGGTAGATGAGGCGGAGTCCCGAGGACAGAGAACGGCTTTCTCCGATCAGGTTTTTTCCCAGGTGATGGAATATCTGGAAGGAAAGCGCAAAGCTTTTGATTTCGCATACCGTCTGGAGGGTACAGAATTTGAGAAAAAAGTGTGGGATGCTCTGTGCCGTATTCCCTATGGAGAAACCCGCACCTATAAAGAAATTGCAATCGAAATTGGAAATCCAAGAGCCAGCCGGGCTGTCGGTATGGCCAACAACAGGAACCCGGTGACGCTGGCTGTCCCCTGCCACCGGGTCGTGGGATCCGATGGCCGTCTTGTCGGATATGCCGGCGGACTGGCCATGAAGCAGGCTTTGCTGGAGATGGAAAGACAGAACAGCACGGGTTAAAATCAATGCAGGGTCTCTTGGCCCGGAACGGATGATCGCTGTACGGACGGAGTAATCCGAATTTGTTTGTTCTGGCGTTTTTTATGATTGCGGATTTGTTTTTGCAGTATGTATCTGCGCCATCTTCCTCTGAAAATCACACAGTGACCATGCAATTGCCATCCCTGCTGCTATGCCAAGTGCGTAGAACAGGGTTGTCTGTCCATAATATCCTGCCTTATCCAGGTCATTTCTGACAATCGCATCCATACAATAGTACAGCGTACCTCCCGGAATCAGTGGTATTGCTGAGGTGATGAAGAATGGTGTTGAGGGTGCCTTGCATACTCTTGCGAGAATTTCCGCGTACAGATCTGTTGCAAATCCGGCGATCAATGTGGGGAGAAAAATTCCATGAAAATGAGCAGCTGCGAGCAGATAGCAGCCCCATCCGATCACGCCTCCGATCATGACGAGAGGAATATACCTGCGGCGAAGATGAAAAACGAGTGCGTAACCGGCAGACCCGAAGGCGCCGGCAATTAACTGGATGATAGTCTGTTTCATAATATTTAAATCCCCCTGGAGCATGACTGTTGTTCATTGTATGTAAAAGTGGTATGCAAAAATGGCATGTAAAAATGCATATCTGCAGGATGTAAAAACGCACAGCTTGTCAAATGGTTTTCCAGGATGAAGAGCAATTCCTGTAAAGGTGTTCAGAATAATCGCCCCGCAAGCCAGATGGCTGCCATAATGCCTAGAGCCATTGTAGCGGCGAGAAGGATCGCCTCCAGAAGCCGCAGGACACCGGAAAGCGTGTCGCCAAGCAGCACTTCCCTGAACGCATTTGTGAACATGATTCCTGGTACAAGAAGCATAATATCGCCGATCAGAATCTTGTCACGGTGCAGAACCGGAATCAGTAACGCAAGCAGTGCGATGACAAAACCTGATAAAAAGGATCCTGCGCAGATGAAAGATGCCGTATTAAGACAGAATGGCCGGAAATAGATCTGCATCCAGAAGATGAATACAGCCACAGCCCCCGCGGCTATGGCATCTGCCGGGCTACCGCCGAAAAAGAGTGCAAATGCAGCCGCTACAAGAATGTTCCCGATCAGCCTGTCCCTTCTGGAGGCATGTATTTTCCGGATTCTGTCAAGCCTCCGGTCGAATTCTTCGACAGAGAAGGGAGCATGACAGAACCGGCGGCTCAAGGCATTCAGACTTTCAAGCTTGATGAAATCATTGTCCGTATCTCTGCGGATCCGGCGTGTCTGTGCCAGGGACGTTCCATCCTTCCAGCAGATGGTCACACTGATATGAGATGTAATGACGAAGACATTCATCATTTCCGCACCAAATGCTGTGCCGATCCTGTTCAATGTATCTTCTACCCGGCTGATTTCCGCACCGCTTACCAGAAGCTCCTCTCCAAAATCCAGAAGAGACTGCATAATACGGTATTGCTGATTCATAATCATCCTCCAAAGAGCCCCTTGTTTCAAAAATAAATCACTTATACTGTATTCGCGGCAGGTTTTTGTGTCAATATGGATATAGCATAAATAGTTTATCAGAGTTATACTTATTACATAAACATTTCTAAATTACGCAAAAGAAATGAAATAGATCTGTTGCAAGGATGGTAAGTGTTTATGAATACCTCGCCGCAATATTATTTTGACCAGGCGATTGAGCCCTTTTACATTGCATTTCTGGCAGTCTGTCTTGTGATTTCAGCGCAGATTTACAGCAGAATATATTCCTCGATTGGCCGCGAGAATGAGATCAAGGCTCTCAAGAGAATCATCTGGGTATATGTGACCTATACAGCTGAGAACATGCTGTGGGTCATCCTGTCCTTTCACACCAATCTGACAAAAGTCATAACATTCATTGAATATACAGATTCCGGTATCCTGGCACTGTTCACGTATTTCTGGTTTCTGTTTGCGTACAGTTTTTTAAATGATTTCAGTGAAAAGAGCACACCGGTGGAGATCGCTACAGCACTCCCGTTTGTCACATCAGCTGTGATCACTGTGTCTTATTTATTGAATTTCGCGGGCATCCTGGGAAGGGAAAGGTTTGATTCTGACCTCCTGTATATTATGAACACGCTGCTGGACAGTGTGTATCTGGTGCTGGCGTTCATATTTACCCTGTACAGAGTGTTGCAGGAGAAGTACAAGACCCGTCGTCATCACTTCCTGGTTCTGCTGAGGTGTATTATTTATCCGGCAATCGGTGCGGTTTTCAGCTTTTTTATCTCCTACGTGCCCTATATCATACTGAGCATTCTTCCGTCGATCATAGAAATTCTGATCGAAATGCAGAACGCCAATATTTATACGGACGCTCTGACCCAGATCAACAATCGTTATCGTATCAATGAATATCTGGAGAAGAGCTGGGAACGTTGTTCAGAGGACCATCCTATGGCAATCTATATGATTGATGTGGATCAGTTCAAGAAGATCAATGATACATACGGTCACCTTACCGGGGATAAGGCGCTTGTTGCAGTTGCGGATGCCATGAAGGATTTTGCCACAGAGGGTATGATCATCGGACGATTTGGCGGAGATGAATTTATTCTGCTGGATCCGGGGAATCACGATCCGGAGCAATTGATGCAGGGACTGAGAAAGAATATTGCCGATATCTCAGACCAGCGCGGCTTTCCGTTCCGGCTCACCATTTCCATTGGCCATGCGGTCTGTACCAGCCCGGAGGAGACGATCGCTGCCGTGCAGGAGAGGGCGGATCAGGCGCTATATATGGACAAAAAGAGGGGAAGCCTCTGAGCGTTTCGGCATAATACAATCATAGAAATATTTATTGCATACGCATCTGAACCTCCCATTACATGGATCGGTTCTATTAACAAAGGCCCTGCTGTGCTTCGATTGGGAAGCGCGGAAGGGCCGAAATTGTATGCTTTTTCTTTTCTTTCAGAGAGATTATTTCATCCTGATCAGCTCGTAGGAGCGTGTGCCGAGTCCGATTTTCTCCGCATGCTCCAGCGTTTCCTTCCAGCGCACATTCGGGTTGCTGTCAAGGAAATGATCATGGTAATGATGCCAGTCAGGCTTTGCCAGGTTGTCACCGAGCTGGCTGTTCGGAAGCGGGGTTGCGGCAAGACAGGCATCTACGCATGCCTGGTCAAGGGCAACCGGGTCGAAGGAAGCGAACATACCGATATCCGGAAGAATCGGGGCATCGTTTTCCGGATGACAGTCGCAATTCGGAGAGACATCCGTGATCAGGCTGATATGGAAGGTCGGACGGCCGTCGCAGACTGCCTGTGAATACTCCGCTATCTTACATCCGAGAATCTCATTGGCATCCTCGTTGTCGTTCTCAATGGCATCGTAATTACATGCTCCGATACATCGGCCGCAGCCTTTACAGAGGTCATGATCAATGTGTGCCTTGTTGTTCTCATAGAAGATGGCATCGGATCCGCATTCCTTTGCACAGCGGTGACATCCACGGCAGTTCTCCTCAATGACATGTGGTTTGCCGGAATTGTGCTGGTGCATTTTTCCTGCACGGCTGCCACAGCCCATGCCGAGATTCTTCAAGGCACCGCCAAAGCCGGTTGCCTCATGTCCCTTGAAATGGGTCAGGCTGATCAGGATATCAGCGTCCATGATGGCATGGCCGATGTAAGCTTCATGCAGGTATTCTCCATTGCGGATCGGCACGATGACCTCATCCGTTCCCCGCAGTCCGTCGCCGATGATGACATGACATCCGGTCGTCGCCATGTTGAAGCCATTCTCCTCTGCACAGCTCAGATGGTCAATGGCATTCTTTCTGCTTCCCGGGTACAGGGTATTGCAGTCGGTGAGAAACGGCTTGCCGCCAAGCTCCTTAACCACATCAGCCACAGCCTTTGCATAGTTCGGGCGAAGATAGGAAATATTGCCCAGCTCTCCGAAGTGCATCTTGATGGCGACAAACTTTCCATCCATGTCAATATCGCCGATGCCGGCCCTGCGGATCAGCTTTGCAAGCTTGCCGGGAAGGCTCGGACCCTGCGGATGGGTACGGAAATCTGTAAAATAGACCTTTGCTTTTTCCATGATGTTTCCTCCAAAATCATGATGTAGACAGATCAGTCATGGTAATCTGTTTCTGTGTTTCAGGTCACTCGTAACAATTGTAACAGGTGACGATTTGCCGGGGAATCGTTTAACAGCCGGCATGAAAATATCATCTTCTGGTCGTTCTTACCTGTATTATATGTAATTTGAGAGGGTGGTGCAAGTCTCCGGAACAGCCTGAGGGTTGCATAATTTTCCTTGCTCTTTCTTCTTCCTGCGAACACTTGCGGTTACAGTTCGCTGGTGTGTCCTCTGGACACACCGCTGAACAGTAACCACTTGCGTATCTTATGCCGCCCGAGTAGGTATATGCGTCGAAAAAAGAATGTTTTTATGGTATGATAACAGGGTATATTTTCAAGTAATAATAGGAAGAAGGATGAACAGAACACATATGAACATTGCAGAACAGATTGCAAAGGAACTGGAGATTCAGCCCTGGCAGGTGGAGGCTGTCATCAATCTGATCGATGAGGGGAATACCATTCCGTTTATCGCCCGTTACCGCAAGGAAAAGCATGGAGAGCTTAACGACGAGCAGATCAGAAATCTCAGTGAACGACTGACCTATCTCCGGAATCTGGAGGAGCGCAAGACAGCGGTCCGGTCCTCCATTGAAGAGCAGGGGAAGATGACAGAGGAGCTGTCGAAGGCGATCGATGGTGCCGAGACGCTTGTGGCGCTTGAAGATATCTACAGGCCTTATAAGCAGAAGCGGCGTACGCGCGCCGTTGTGGCAAGAGAAAAGGGTCTGGAGCCGCTGGCACAGACAATCCTGGAGCAGAAGATCACCCATCCGCTGGAGGAAGAAGCACAGAAATATGTCAACGCGGATAAAGGCGTGAAGACCGCCGGTGAGGCCATTGCCGGTGCAGCCGATATCATAGCGGAGATGATTTCCGACAATGCGGATTACCGTACAGGCATCCGCAATTTTACCAGAAAGACGGGTATTCTTGTCTCCCAGGCAAAGGATCCGGAAGCAAAGTCTGTGTACGAGATGTACTACGATTTTCAGGAGCCGGTTTCGAAGATTACCGGTTACCGGGTTCTGGCAATCAACCGCGGTGAGAAGGAGAATTATCTGACTGTCAGGATAGATGTCGATGTAAAGAAGATCATCCTCTTTATCGGTCATACGCTGGTTTGCAGCAACAATCCCAATACCCTTCCGGTCCTGATTGCTGCCATGCAGGATTCCTACAAGCGGCTGATCGGACCTGCGATTGAGAGAGAGATCCGCAATGAGCTCACTGAGATGGCAGAGGACGGGGCGATCAAGGTGTTCGACAAGAATCTGGAGCAGCTGCTGATGCAGCCGCCAATCGCGGGTCAGGTCGTACTTGGCTGGGACCCGGGATATGCCCACGGCTGCAAGCTTGCCGTAGTGGATGAGACCGGAAAGGTGCTGGATACGGCGATCATCTATCCGGTTCCGCCGTCCTCCAATATGAAGCCGAACCCGCGCAAGATGGAAGAGGCGAAGAAGCTTGTGAAGGACTGGATTGACAGATACCATGTGACACTGATTGCCCTGGGCAATGGAACAGCGTCCCGTGAATCAGAGCAGTTTATCGTGGATCTGCTGAAGGAAATGCCAGGCTGCAAGGTCAAATATATGATTACCAACGAAGCCGGAGCTTCAGTATATTCCGCCAGCAAGCTGGCAGCGGAGGAATTCCCGGATTTCGATGTAGAGCAGCGTGGCGCGGCATCCATGGCCAGACGTGTGCAGGATCCCCTCGCGGAGCTGGTCAAGATCGACCCGAAGGCCATCGGCGTCGGGCAGTACCAGCATGATATGAACCAGAAGCGGCTTGATGAGGCCCTGGGCGGTGTCGTAGAGGACTGCGTAAACCGTGTCGGTGTGGACCTGAACACCGCATCGGCACCACTGATGGAGCATGTGTCCGGTGTAAGCAAGACACTCGCGAAGAATATCGTGGACTTCCGTGAGAAAAACGGCCGCTTTGTCAGCAGGCGGGATCTTCTGAAGGTACCAAAGCTGGGGCCGAAGGCTTTTGAGCAGTGTGCAGGTTTCATGCGGATCGCAGGTGGCAGTGAACCCCTGGATAACACCGGCGTGCATCCGGAGAGCTATCAGGCGGCAGATGCACTGATCACCGGCCTTGGACTGGACAAGAAGGCGCTGTTTACCTCCGCAAAGACGGATGAACCCAGAGTGCGTGTTAAGGATTATGCGGCTATGGCGGAGAAGCTTGGAATCGGTGAACCTACGCTGAAGGATATCGTGAAGGAGCTGAATGCACCTGGAAGAGACCCGCGTGAAGACATGCCAAAACCGATTCTGCGCAGCGATGTGCTGACCATGGAGGACCTCAAGGTCGGTATGGTCCTGAAGGGGACGGTGCGCAACGTCATTGATTTTGGCGCATTTGTAGATATCGGCGTGCACCAGGACGGACTGGTACACATCTCAGAGATGTCCGATAAGAAATTCGTAAAGCATCCGCTGGATGTGGTTTCCGTCGGCGATGTGGTTGATGTAAAGGTCATCAGTGTCGATCTGGAGAAAAAGCGGATCGGTCTTTCCATGAAAATCTGATGCGGAATATCCAAATCTGGTACGGGGTACCTGATTCAGAAATAAAGCTCCGGGATAAAATGCAAAGTAGCTGAACATCGGGATCAGATGCAAAGTAGCTGAACATCAAGATCAGATGCAGAGCATCGGGATCAGATATCAGGTATCCGGATCAGAGATGTAATGTTAAGATCCGATATCAAACATGCAGCGCAGATATGAAACACCTGGATGAAGCAGGAAGGCGGGTGTCTTCCTGCTTTTTCAAAGAAAAGGAAATGAGGAGGGAGAAAATATGCTGCAAGAGCTGAACAGTCCTGTGATCTATCTGATCTGTGGGACAATCATTCTGTTTGTCGCAATCGTCTGCGTGATTGCCCTCGTCCGGGCCTGGAGAGCAGGTGTGCGGATCGGCATGGATAAGGGAAAACTGAAACGGACGGTGACGTCCAGTATGACTTTTTCCATTCTGCCGAGTATAGGCATTCTGCTGGGGGTCATCGCCCTCTCGGGCAGTCTCGGGACTCCCTGGCCATGGCTGCGCCTCTCGGTCATTGGAGCCCTGCATTATGAAACTCAGGTTGCAGAGGCAGCATCAGAGGCAGTCGGTATCGGTTCGCTTTCCGCGGAACATATGACGCCAAAGGCTTTCGCAACGATTGCCCTTCTGATGAGTGTCTGTATCATGTGGGGCATGGTACTGTCTATTCTTTTCAACAAGAGTTATCTGGCCAGAATACAGAAAAAAGGTGCAGGCAGGCAGAAAAATGCCGGGAAGGACGGAGGATTTGGTGATCTGGCAATGACAGCCATGTTCATCGGTCTGGTGAGTGCCTATATTGGCAGCTATATCGGAAAATTCGTGTCAGGGAAAGGCGTTCTGACCTTCTCCGGAGATCTGACCCCGCTTCTGGTCAGCATCGTCTCGGCAGCGGTCATGGCGGTCTTCACCTGGTTCATTGAGAAGAAGCAGAAGATCTGGCTGGAAAGCTTTTCCATCGCAGGCAGTATGATGATCGGCATGCTGGCGGCGATACTGATGTGAGAGAGGAGATACGGAAATGGCTAATCCGGGAAATGAAAATATTGAACATAATATATCCGGTACAACTTCAGATCAGAAGCCGGATGAGCGGAGTGCTTTTATTGACCGCTATAATCGCAATACCCATCGTATCGGACGGATCACAACCTCTATTGTCCTGGTCATGCTGATCGGGGCGCCCTTCCTGATCGGTGCCTACCTTGGGTCAGAGCCGGACCTTGGCGCTGCCGGTCGTGCCTTTCTGTCGGTGGGACTTGTGTGGACGGTATCAAGTGTCGTGGAATTCCTGGTTTATACCCCGATGCTGGGGGCGGGTGGAGGATATCTTGCATTTATCACCGGCAATCTGATCAATATGAAGATCCCATGTGCCATGAATGCCAGGGATATTGCCGGAACAAAATCCGGTACAACAGAGAATGAAATTATTTCAACGCTGTCCATTGCGACTTCCTCACTGGTGACGATCGTCATTCTCGCTGTCGGGGTTCTTCTTCTGCAGCCGCTGCAGCCGGTTCTGCAGAGCAGGACGCTTGCACCGGCATTTGACAATGTTGTGCCGGCTCTGTTTGGTGCGATGGCCTATCAATACTTCCGGAAGCTGCCAAGGCTGTCCTGGATTCCGCTGCTTCTCATGTCCATGCTGTTTATTCTGGTTCCATCACTCGGGGCACAGACCAGTATGATGATCCTTCCTGCCGGAGCAGTGACCATTCTTCTGGCGTATTTCACATGGAGAAAGCAGCAGAAGATATAGAAATACAATTTTATGGAAACGGTGTCCTGACATGAGCAAAAGCACAAGAAAAGCAAATACCGGCAAAAGGCAAAGACCGGAGAAGAACAATAGCCGGCGGAAAACGACAGTCGGAGGAAAACGATAGTCGGAGGAAATCGACAGCCTGAGGAGACAAACGTCAGGAGTACAAAAAGTATTGAAGATAATGCAAATGGGGGTAAAAAATGGGAGCGTTTTTCATCGTATTGAAAATCATAGGCGTTCTGCTCTTGGTGGTACTTGTACTGCTTCTGATCGCGTTGCTTCACACATTGCTGATGCCGAAGAAGACATCTTCATATGTGGCGCATCCGGATCCGGAGCGTGAGAAGCTGTATGCAGAAAAATTATCGAAGATGGTCCAATATGAGACCGTATCCTATCCCGGAGAGCATGATGTGGAAAAGTTTGAGGGTTTCCATGAGGTTTTGCGGAAGCTGTTTCCCCATGTCTTTTCAGAACTGGAGATTACAGATATCGATGGCAACCTGCTGATTTACTGGAAGGGGAAGAAGCAGGACAGGCCGCTGGTTCTGATGAGCCATCAGGATGTGGTCCCAGCAGAAGGTACCTGGAAGCACGGGCCATTTTCGGGAGATATTGCAGAAGGAAAGGTCTGGGGACGAGGCACCTCTGACACAAAGTGCTCCGTCATGGGTTTTTTTCAGGCCTGCGAGGAGCTTCTGACGGAAGGATATGTGCCGGAAAATGATGTGTATCTGTCTTCCTCCTGCACAGAGGAATGGGCAGGGGATGGATGCCCGAAGCTGGTCTCCGAGATGAAGCGAAGGGGAGTAAAGCCGTACCTTGTATGTGATGAAGGCGGCGGAATCATAACAGATCCGGTCGGCGGTATCAAGGGAAACTTTGCGATGGTCGGAGTCTTTGAGAAGGGAAAGGCAGATGTAAAGTTCACCGCCAGAAGCAACGGTGGACACGCATCAGCCCCGACAAAGGGTACACCGATTGCAAGACTCGCAGGTTTTGTTACCGATGTGGAAAGGCATACACCGTTTAAGAGAAAGATGCTGCCTCCGGTACAGGCGATGTTCGAGACTCTGGCGCCTTATGCGGATTTCGGTATGAAGCTGATATTTGGAAATCTCTGGCTTTTCAAGCCGTTACTTGTGCAGCTGATGCCAAAGATTTCGGCGCAGGGCGGCGCTATGCTGCAGACAACCATTGCCTTCACCATGCAGAAGGGTTCGGATGCCTACAATGTCATTCCGCAGGAGGCCACGCTTGGCGCCAACATGCGCTTCATTCCTCACCAGGGCATGGAGGAGAGTCTCAACATTATCCGGCAAAAGGCGGAAGCATATGACATCAGGATGGATGTTCTTGCAGCCACTGATTATTCCAGATCCACAGATATTCACGGAGAAGCCTTTGGACTGGTGCAGAAGGTCATCGGGCAGACATTCCCGGGCTGTGCAGGAAGCCCCTATGTCATGACCGGAGCAACAGACGCACGGAATTACGAGGAAATCTGTGACAATGTTGTGCGGTTTGCACCGGTCATCTACGGGCCGGAGCAGATGAAGGGTATGCATGGACTGAATGAAAATATTGAGACAAGCTGTCTGCCTGGGTGTGTAGATTTTTACAAGAATCTGATACAGGCGAATCTCTGATGGTTTCTAGTGTTTATAATGGCAGGTATTTTTCTGCTTCCCGGATGCTCAGCGGGCACATCCGGTCTGCATAAGAATTTAAAAAGGATCTTACCCATTCCGGGTTTGTTTTCGAATAATCTCTCAGGGCCCAGCCAATGGCCTTGTTGATGAAAAATTCATCCGACCCGAAATTATTGACAATGATCTGCGCCAGGAGTTCTTTATCAGTTTTATCCCGCAAACCCAGCTGATGTTCCAGAGCGGTCCGCCTGATCCAGAAGTTTTCATCCTGTGACCACTCGAGCATCAGCTTTTTGACTCTTTCATCTCTTAATCCTATATTCCCGATGACCTTGCATAATGTATCAACTGTGTCCCACCATGATCTGGTAAGGATATAATTTCTGATTTTTGGAATATCTTCATATGTAGCAAATTTCTTCATGCTGGACAGATAGTCGCATGCCAGGTATTGGAATTCTCTGTGGTCATCGCGAAAGCACTGATCACAGAAATTCCAGTCAATGTTTTTGCTCTTTTTCTCCGCTTTCAGAAATTCTGCATATACTGCTTTTCTTTCCGGTGACGGGATTCCGTAGAAATGGAATTGGCTGCGCATGTATGCGGACATAGAGATAGCTTTTTCGGGATCAGAAACAGCCTCAAACTTCGATCTGAAATCTTCATACTTATCCATAGCGTCTTATCTGTACCCCCCTGATTTCTTCAGAAAATGTATTTTGGGTTCCTCTATTATTTTCTAATATATTTTAATCAACAGGAGTATAAAGAGCAAATCCGTATTTTATGTGGAACAGGGAACGGCTTAATAAATGTAAAGATGGCAGGAACGGGTTGAAAAAGTATAAAGTCGTTTAAATAAACTTAATTGAAACCTGCCATCAGACATTTTATGCGGAAAGCTGAAGAAATCCGAACGACTGGTGTGGTATATTGTTAAAAAATGGAGGACATGAATATGCGGCGAAGCGACAGAGAACTGAAAGAACTTGATGATATCCTTGACGTGATGCGGAAGTGTGACGTCTGCCGGATTGCCCTGAATGACAAGGACGGCTTTCCATACATTCTTCCGCTGAACTTCGGTATGATCTGCGAGAACGGGCAAATTGAGCTCTTCTTCCACAGTGCCACGGAAGGGTATAAGCTTGAGCTAATAAATAATGATAACCGCGCATCCTTTGAGATGGACTGCGATCACACGCTGCAGTACTTTGAGGACAAGGGCTACTGCACGTTTGCATATGAGAGTGTGATCGGAAAGGGACATATTACGATTCTCGATGGCGCGGAGAAGGTGGACGCTCTTCAGAAGCTGATGGACCACTACCACCCGGGAAAGCATGCGTATTTCAATCCGGCAGCGATCCCGAGGACGACCGTCTACAAGCTGACTGTTGAGAGCGTCACAGGGAAGCGCAAAAAGAAAAAATGAATGAATAAAGAGGTTCATCTCTTTTTTTGCCGATTGTGTCAAGTATTTTGTGTAAACATAAATCCAAATATGGATATTATATCATTATTAGGATTGATTAATTCAAGAAAATAGGCTATGATTTAAATATAGAAGTATTGATTTTGTATAGAACTATTGAATTTAAGAAATATTCATGTCGGATTTGCTATTAATAGCGGAGAGGAGGTTTAAGAATGACGATTGAGGATATGCAGAAGAGAAAAATGGAATTACATTACACATATAGTGACCTGGCTGCTCTTTCCGGACTGCCAATCAGTACTGTGCAGAAAGTCCTCGGCGGAATTACGAAATCACCACGCTATGATACTTTGCAGGCCTTGGAGCGGGTACTTAGGACCTCAGATAAATCCGAACTTTACAAAGGTGTAAATTATACTTCATCATCGAAGGCTGACCGCATTTCGGAGGAAGCGTTTTCTTATCTGACTGAAAACCAGTATAAAAAGGAGGCTTCTGCAAAACTTCCCTGGTGGGCACGGAATCCCAAATATCCAAGACAGGGAAATTATACACTGAAGGATTATCTTGCGCTTCCAGAGAATCAGAGGGCAGAACTAATTGATGGTGTCATATATGATATGGCTTCGCCGTTAACGATTCACCAGGCCATTCTGATGGAGGTTGCGGTATTATTGCGTTTCATGCAGGAAAAGCACTCCGGATGTCATGTGTTTTCGTCACCGATGGATGTGCAGCTGGATTGCGATGACAGGACAATTTTGGAGCCGGATATATTTGTGGTCTGTGACCAGAAAAAAATTACAAAGAGGAGGATCGTAGGAGCACCGGACCTGGTAATTGAGATACTGTCGCAGTCAAGCCGCAATAAGGATATTCAGGTCAAAACGGACAAATATGGGCGTGCAGGTGTGAGGGAATACTGGTTGATCGATCCTGATAAAAGAAGCATACTCGTCATTGATTTTGAGCATAATACAGATATTCACTTTTATTCCTTTGAGGATCAGGTTCCGATCGGTATTTCAAACGGGGAAGAGGAGATCGATTTTTGTAAAATACAAAAAGCGATCAGTTACCTGGATGAACAATAAGTGCCATCTCTGTGACAGAGAGCCTTATGACAGAGAGCCTGGCTCCTTGTCACACAAAGCCGTGCCTTCTGCAGGTTAATAATACAAGATTCTTACTTGGGTACGAAGCAGAAGAAATCAGTGGTGTCTATAATATGCTGGATCATCCTTCTCGTTGCTTTTATTCTTCAGTCGATTTATAAAATATCGCACGGCCAGGTTATCTCAAACGGCTATGTCACATTTGTTGGCGGCCTGCCGATTGTGATAGCAGGTTTCTGTATAGTCTTTTTCATCATGCACTGGATAGGACCCTTGATGACTTCTTTTGGGAGTAAAGGAAGTGAATGCCATCGTATATATGTGCTCCGGGCTAAGCAGCTGGGGCTGTCTGTCCATTGAGAAGCCTGACCAGAAGAAGGAAGGCTTTGTGATGGAGATGATATTTGAAACGACTTCGTACAACGTAAAGCCGGTCACATAAGTGGCCGGTTATTTTATTACCATTCATTCCCCTGATCCGGGGCATTTTCCACAGAAATATCTTTTGAAAAATAAAAAAATTTCCGCGACTTGAGCGCCGTCCGTCCACATAAAGTTAGTGAGAAGCGATGCAGCTTCTCACTGATCTTTGACAGCTGAACAGTTCATCACTCAGAAGTTCCGCACAGGAAGAGCGATATGCATTGCGCCGCCATATCCTTTTGCTGTTAAAGCAAAGATCCTTCCGTCCTTTGTCCGTACCACTGGCCGGAAGGAAATAACTGCAGACAAAGATTTTAGAAAGCGGGTATGGGAATTTGGAGTCGGGGAGTGAATGGATTGGCGGCTGCAGTCTGGTGATCGTGGACGTGACAATGACTGTGAATCATGCTAAAATATGATTTAGTAAATTATAATTTAGTAAAACATGTTTTAACATAATAACATACTTTACCCACAACAAGGAGGTGGTATGCATGTTTATCGGCAGAGAAAATGAACTTCGCGTTCTGGAAGAGACGTATCAGATGCCCGGTTTTCGCATGACTGTTATTTATGGGCGCCGTAGAATCGGGAAGTCGACACTGATTCGGGAGTTTCTGAAGGGCAAACCCGCATCCTATTATGTCGCCAGTCAGACCTCACTTGAGGATAATATTACGAAATGGTCCGGGCAGTTCATTCGAGATCTGGTTCCGGAGGCGGAAGGTGCATCTATCGCGGATATGGAAGATTTCTTTCATTTTGTCGCGAAGCATGCGGGTACTGACAAGGTTGTTCTTGCCCTTGATGAGGTGCCATATATAGCAGAAGTGGACAGTTCATTTCTGTCCCGTCTGCAGAATGTGATTGACAATATACTCTCGAAGACAGAGGTTTATCTCATCTTATGCGGGTCTGCCGTAAGCTTTATGGAGAAAAAAAGCCTCAATCACAAATCTTATGGGATAACGGGTTGCGGACATAGTTCTT
>JBJEMO010000073.1:0-2428 GCA_051879715.1 Bilifractor sp. | reverse complement strand
CCGGGGGATAAACACAGCTATTATTATAGCGCGGCAGCGTCTGAATTCCAAGATATACAAGAATGTATCCTTAATTTTTCACCGCTTCTTTCCCTGATGTTGAAAAGAATTTGTCATCTGCCTTCATAGAAATGAAAGAGATTTTGTGATAGAATATGAGTTACAATCCCGTCTTTGACAGTTTAAAAAGAGTAAAAGTGCCATAACCATTGGAAATACAACGGCTGTGGCACTTGCTTTTCTCTTTGGATTTGTAGTATTTTGTCTAGGATTTTGTCTCCTTCAAAATTTTTTTCATTTGTTTATCGGAAATGAACTCTACATCTGTCTGGAAGCCGCATGCTTTATGCAGAGCATCTGTTACCCGGTCTCTGGTATAGCATGGAATGTAGCCCATTCCTTCTATCCGGCGGAATTTCATCTTCTTCATGGCACTGATGATTTCGCGGATTGTGAACTCACCATCCAGCTTAATTTCAAGCGTCCGATATACCAGCAGGGCAAGGAAACAGGTCAGAAAATGCGCTTCAATCCGTTCGTCTCTCTGAAGATAGACAGGACGTGAACGGAACTCTGATTTCATGACGCGAAATGACTCTTCGATTTCCCATCTCCGTTTGTTGATCCTGATGATACTGCTGATATCATCTTCCAGGGTTGTACAGATTGCATAGAATCCGTCATAGCGCTCTTCTTCTGCGATTTTTTCATCGTTCAGTGCCTGCGTTTTAAGTTCTGCCAGAACACCGTCCATAGTCATCTGCTGTTCCTCAATGAATCTCCTTGGGTCGTTCTGATTTCTGGTTTCTTTTTTCTTTCCCTGATCGATGATTTTCAGTGCTCTGTCAATCTGTTTAGAACGGATCGACCGCTGATAGTCCTTGTATTTCAGCGAGTAGGAGACGATCAGTCTCTGCTCAAGTCCGTTCTCATTGATCCATCTTTCCTTAAAGAAAATGTCGTGGAAATGGCTTTCTTCATCCAGTTCATCCAAATTGTATTCCTTCGGATCGTCCATGCGCTTCCATCCGGAAGGATCAAGTGCCCACTCTTTCAGGTGCTTTTTCAAGCTTTTCAGAGACTGTGTCACGATGAAAGAACGGCCGCTGATGTTGTTGAAATGGCGGTTGGTCCGGGAAGCAAGCCCGGCATCTGTGCATACGATGAATCGGGAAAGGTTGAAATCAGAAAGAACCGTTTTCTCTAACGGGATCAGAGATGGCTGTTCATTCTGGTTTCCGGGAAAAACAGTAAGAGCAAGGGGCAGTCCGTTTCCATCCATGAATAGTCCCATCTGAACAATCGGATTAGGGCGGTGTTCTTTGCTTTTTCCGTATTGACGAAGCCCGTCCGCTTCTTCTGTCTCAAAGAAGAAATTGGTGCAGTCGTAATAGAGAATCGATGTGTTGTGCATGCCCTGATTGTTGTTATACAGGGAGGCCTGGATGAAAGAGGATTCCTTTTGGAGAACATCCAGTGCACGGTAGACATCGTGCAGTTCATATTCAGGCGTTTCCAGCAGACTTCTGCAGTATTCCAGCGTGGAACGCTTGGAACACGGATCCAGGATTCTGGCGTAGAGCAGATCACGGACAACTTCGCAAAGGTCAAACTTGAAACGGTACTTTTTCTGGATTCTGCGGCAGGTTTTATCGATCCCAAGTTCGTAGAAGGCTTTCTGAAGGAAGAGATATCCGCCGTTGAATGTTGTCATCTTATCTGGCTCCAGCTGCCTGTTTCCGGAAAGCTCGATCGAGACATCAAGAGTTCCCTGTTTCTCTGCTTCCGTGTATTTGCGTGCCTGTTCTTTGGCCCAGGCGATGACAGCATCGCGGTCATTGTTGTGCTCCGGAAGCCGTTCCTGCATGGTTCCCAGCTTTTTAAAGATCCTGGTTGTTGATTTGCCGTTCTCCTTGCGATAGGACTTGATAATGTACAGCTGTTCAGCATTCTTGGACTTGACGATATTGAGGCGCATGATATCACTCCTGTGTACTGGAATTGCAACGTTTCAAAGTGGTTACACTTAAGACTATTATATCACACAATACCAAACAATACTACAACTATTTTTACGAAATTTGACAAAAAAAGAAAGCCATTGCAAGGCTTCCAGCGATTTTTGTGTTTTGAAACTGTCAAACTCCCGGGCATTTGCATTCTACCGGGTAAGACGATACGATGTTCGCGGAAAACGATATTTGCAATCCGAAGACAAATACTGCACAGAAAACCTGCAGTCTGCTCTAATGACCGCGATTATGCTGTATAATAGTAATAATCATCAATCAATAATCAACAATCTAAATTCAATCAGCTACATATAAAGGAGTGTATATTTATGTATAAACTCGCAGAGCTTCCATCAAAATACGAGGAAAAAAAGATGTCACCGCAGCAGGCGGCTGGGCTTGTGCATGACGGGGAC
>JBJEMO010000072.1:0-70952 GCA_051879715.1 Bilifractor sp. | reverse complement strand
CCCGAATCCGGGATCCGGCGCAGGTCCGCAGGGCGGCGCTTCCGGAAACAGCAGCAGCGGCAGCAATAATGGCGATGATGTTGTTGATGCGGATTACAAGGAAGTCTGATGTAAGATCTTCCGTTGAGACTGTCCGGACAACATGCTATAATGTGAATCCGGTCTGTGCAGGGCGGTTGTTATCGTATCATATAGCAAAGTCTGTACATGATACATGGTTATCGTGTACAGCATATACGTTTATATTTTAATTAATTATAGAAAGAAAAGGGTTCCGGTCGCGGGCATTGTTCCGCTGAACCGGAACTCGTTCTCTGAAATTTTGGATACAGATTGTGAGGAAAACCAATGGCTGAAAAGAGAGACTATTACGAGGTCCTGGGGGTTGACAGGAATGCGGATGATGAGACCATCAAGCGGGCATATCGTAAGCTGGCGAAGAAATATCATCCGGATATGAATCCCGGAGATAAGGATGCAGCGGATAAATTTGCAGAAGCCAGCGAAGCATATTCTGTTCTGAGTGATCCGGACAAGAGAAGACAGTATGATCAATTCGGCCATGCTGCTTTTGAAAATGGTGGTGCCGGTGGTGCCGGCGGTTTTGGAGGTTTTGACTTTAATGATATTTTCGGGTCCGGTGGATTCGGGGATATTTTTGGAGATCTGTTTGGAGGAGGCGGCAGAACCAGTGGGAATAACGGTCCCAGAAGAGGTGCCTCTCTTCGGGCAGTAGTTCACATCACCTTCGAAGAGGCGGTATTCGGCTGTAAGAAGGATATTGAACTGACGCTTAAGGACACCTGTAAGACCTGTGGAGGTTCCGGTGCCAGACCCGGAACGTCTCCGGAGACCTGCCCGCGCTGTCACGGAACCGGACAGATACGTCAGACCCAGCAGAGTATGTTTGGCATGATCCAGAATATTCAGACATGCCCTGAGTGCGGAGGTACAGGAAAGGTTATCCGTGATAAGTGCCCGGACTGCCATGGAAGCGGATTCACGTCCTCCAAAAAGAAAATCCAGGTCGATATACCGGCTGGAATTGATGATGGACAGAGTATCCGGATCCGTGATAAGGGTGAACCTGGAACAAATGGAGGACCGAGAGGGGATCTGCTGGTACAGGTTGCTGTTGCCTCGCATCCTGTCTTCCAGAGAGATGGTGTGGATATCTATTCTTCTGCACCGATCAGCTTTGCACAGGCTGCGCTGGGAGGGGATATCAGACTGCAGACAGTGGATGGCGATGTGATATACACCGTAAAGCCGGGAACACAGACGGGAACCAGGATCCGTCTGCGTGGAAAAGGCATTCCTTCTATTCACAACCGCAATGTGCGGGGGGATCAGTATGTAACCCTGATTGTGCAGACACCGACAGATCTTTCCAGGGAGGCAAAGGAGCTTCTGACCAGGTTCGATGAGGCAAGTGGAAATTCGCTGGGAAATGAACAAGAGGAACCGAAGAAAAAGAAAGTCAGATTCGGCCGTAAAAAAGAGTGAATTGAAGTAAGGGTTCAAGGATTTGTGCGCATGAAATTGTCCTGAACATGCAATACGAAAGCATTCAGTCGCATGTCGTCAAAGTGTCAGGGATATCAACGAGGGTAATATACAGATGAAATGGAAAAAATATCGTTTGAAGACAATTGAAGATGCAGAGGATATCATTATTGCTACACTCTATGACTGCGGTATTGAAGGGGCAGAGATTGAAGACAAAAAACCCCTGACTGCAGAGGAAAAAGAGCAGATGTTCGTTGACATTCTTCCGGATATGCCCGATGATGATGGTGTGGCTTACCTGGATTTTTATGTGGACCCGGAGAAGGAAGACACAGAGACTGTACTTAACAGTGTGCAGAAGGCGCTTGAGGAACTGAGAAGTTCCATGGATATCGGCGAGGGAACCATTGAGGAATCGGAGACAGAGGACAAGGACTGGATCAATAACTGGAAGAAATATTTCAGACAGTTTTATGTAGATGATATTCTGATTACGCCTTCCTGGGAAAAGGTCAGCGAGAAGGACAAGGACAAGATGGTCCTTCATATAGATCCGGGTACTGCCTTTGGCACCGGTATGCATGAGACGACGCAGCTTTGTATACGTCAGCTGCGCAAGTATGTGAAGCCGGGTACGGAGATGCTTGACGTTGGAACTGGAAGCGGTATCCTGGCGATTGTTGCCGTAAAGCTCGGCGCAGGTCATGTTCTTGGTACTGACCTGGATCCCTGTGCGGTTCCGGCAGTGGGGGACAACAAGAAGGCAAATGCTATTCCGGAAAAGGCCTTTGATCTGCTGATCGGAAATATGATCGGCGATAAAGAGGTTCAGGATAAGGCCGGATATGAAAAATATGATATCGTGACGGCAAATATTCTTGCGGATATTCTGGTGCCTATGACACCTGCCGTAGTCCCTGCCATGAAAAAGGGTGGTATTTATATCACCTCTGGAATCCTTGAGGACCAGGCATGGAAAGTACTGGATGCGTGCCGCAGGGCAGGTCTGGAGATCGTGGAGCAGACACAGCAGGGAGAATGGGTATCTGTAACTGCCAGAAAGCCGGAATGATGCGTTTCCTGCATGACATGTAGTGTGCCCGGTGGAGTCGGATTATTATGTACAGATTTTTTACGGAGCGTTCGCAGATTGCTGACGGTCAGATCCATCTGCATGGAGAGGATGTAAACCATATCCGGAATGTGCTCAGAATGCATCCCGGAGAAAAAATACTCATATCCTGCGGGGATGAGTGGGAATATACCTGTGAGATCGTATCATTTGCTGAAGAAGAAGTGATCTGCCATATTGTAGATGCTCAGAAACCCGGTAAGGAACTGCCCTCGCGCATTTATCTGTTCCAATGCCTGCCGAAAAGTGATAAAATGGAAACCGTTGTTCAGAAAGCAGTAGAGCTTGGCGCGTATGAAATTGTTCCGGTCTCTTCGAAAAGGTGTGTCATGAGACTGGATGCGAAGAAGGCAGAGCAGAAAGTCATACGGTGGAACAAAATTGCAGAAAGTGCGGCAAAGCAGTCCAAACGGATGATCATTCCTGCGGTTCATGAAGTTCTTACCTTCCGTAAGGCTCTGGAATATGCAGGAGCGCTTGATGTACGCCTGATTCCCTATGAGCTTGAGAGTGGAATGGCAGGTACAAGAAAGATTCTTTCCGGTATCTGCCCAGGGCAGTCTGTAGGGGTTCTGATTGGTCCTGAAGGGGGCTTTGACGTGCAGGAAGTCGAGGAAGCCAGAAATGCCGGCTTTCAGCCGATTACGCTCGGCCAGAGAATTCTGAGAACAGAGACGGCAGGGATGACCGTACTCTCCATTCTCATGTATCTGCTGGAGAGAGATCAATAAAGAAAGATAGAAAGAAATTTACAGAAGAAAGAAATCATCAAATGGAAGCATACCTTGATAATTCTGCAACTACCCGTTGCTATGAAGAAGTTGCAGACGTGGTTCGGAAAACCATGTTGACAGATTATGGAAATCCTTCCTCCATGCACCAGAAGGGCGTAGACGCGGAGCAATATATCCGCAGGTCATCTGAAATCCTGGCAGGAATCCTGAAGGTGCAGCCGGCGGAAATCTATTTTACCTCCGGGGGTACGGAATCCAATAACTGGGCACTTTTCGGAACTGCCCGGGCAGCCAGACGCAGAGGAAAGCGGATTATCACCACTGCGATCGAGCATTCTGCGGTATCGGCACCGGCATCAGCACTGGAGGAGATGGGATATGAAATCGTCAGGCTTCCAGTCGGAGAAGACGGTGTCCTGGATGTTCATGATCTTGAGAAGGCTGTTACAGAGGATACAATTCTCGTATCTGTCATGATGGTGAACAACGAGATCGGATCAATCGAACCAATTGCTGAAATCGGTGAAATGATGAGAAGCAGGTATCCGGACATCTTGTTTCATGTGGATGCCATTCAGGCATTTGGCAAACTCCCTATTTACCCAAAACGGATGAAGATTGACATGCTTTCTGTAAGTGGACATAAGATTCACGGACCCAAGGGGTCCGGTTTTCTCTATGTTGACCGTCGGGTAAAGATCAGTCCGCTGATCTACGGAGGCGGACAGCAGAACGGTATGCGTTCCGGAACGGATAATGTGCCGGGTGTTGCCGGTCTTGGTGTCGCTGCAGAGAAAATCTGCGCTTCCATGCAGGAGAATGCAGAGCATATGTATGCTCTGAAGGAACGTCTGGCAGGCGGCGTGTCAGATCTGAAGGATGTCCGAATCAATGGTCCACAGGATCTCAGGAAGGGTGCTCCGCACATTCTGAATCTTTCCTTCATAGGTATCCGCAGCGAGGTGCTGCTGCATACACTGGAATCCAGGGGGATATTTGTGTCTGCCGGGAGTGCGTGCTCCAGTCACAGAAGGGGCGGCAGTGCAACGATGGAGGCCATACATGCTTCCAGAGAAGTGATGGAGTCATCTGTCCGGTTCAGTTTCTCCGAGCGGACGACGATGGAAGAGATTGATTATACCATAGGGGTACTGCATGAAGTGGTACCGCAGCTGCGCAGATTCACCAGAAAATAAGATTGCCGGAACAAAAATATATAAATGCACGAGAGGAAGGATTAATGTATCAGGCTTTTTTGATCAAGTATGCTGAAATAGGCATTAAAGGAAAAAACAGACATCTGTTCGAGGATGCACTCGTGCATCATATTGTCAGGGCGTTGAAGAGGGTGGATGGCACCTTCTCGGTCACAAAGGAAATGGGCAGAATTTATGTCAGAGCGGAGGGCGCATTTGATTTTGATGAGACCATTGAGGCTCTGAAGACTGTTTTCGGAATAGCAGGCATAAGCCCGGTTCTGATCATAGAGGATATGGATTATGATCATGTGAAGGATGCTGTAGCAGAGTTCGTCAGGACAGTATATCCGGAGGGCACCGCGAGGACCTTTAAAGTAGCTGCCAGAAGACCGAACAAAAAGTATCCCCATGATTCAATGGAATTAAATGCTGATCTCGGGGAGGCTGTTCTGAATGCATGCCCCTGGATGAAGGTGGACGTGCATCATCCGGATGTCATCCTGACAGTCGAGGTACGTCAGAGCATCTATGTATATTCGGAGACGATCCAGGGACCGGGCGGTATGCCTGTGGGTTCAAACGGAAGCGCGGAGCTGCTTCTCTCCGGCGGTATTGATTCTCCGGTTGCAGGCTATATGATTGCGAAGCGCGGTGTGCAGATTGATGCGGTTTATTTTCATGCTCCGCCATATACCAGTGAGAGGGCAAAACAGAAGGTTGTGGACCTGGCGAAGCTTGTCTCGAAATATGCAGGACGTATCCGCCTTCATATCGTAAATTTCACGGATATTCAGATGGCAATTTATGAGAAGTGCCCGCATGAGGAACTGACGATTATCATGCGGAGATATATGATGCGAATCGCAGAAATATTCGCTGAAAAGGACGGTGCACTGGGGCTGATCACAGGTGAGAGCATCGGTCAGGTTGCCAGTCAGACGGCACAGAGTCTTCTGTGTACAAATGCGGTCTGCACTCTGCCGGTTTATCGCCCGCTGATCGGTTTTGATAAGCAGGAAATTGTGGACAGAGCGCAGCAGATCGGGACTTTTGAAACCTCGATCCTGCCCTTTGAGGATTGCTGCACCATCTTTGTCGCCAGGCATCCGGTTACACATCCGATTCTGAAGGTTATCGAGCGCTCGGAGCATAAACTGGACGATGTCATTGATGCATTGATGCAGACAGCCATCGATACAACGGAGACCATCGTTATCGATGAAGAATAGCAGGATGTATGGAAAAATCAGAACTACTATAATCCATAATAAAATTTAACAATTAATCAGCCTTAGAGAAAACATAGGAGCGGGGTCCGGCTTCCGGCTGGAGAGTATCAGAATGCATAAAAAAAGAAGATGGGTGATACCGCATCAGTGCGTCCCTGCATCTTCTCTTCCTTACCGTTTATGCATTTCCGATTCCTGTTCTGAATGTACGCCAAAGGTTTACTGCTCAATCAGGTATGGCTTCAGAACTTCCATAACAGAAGCGAGCTCAGCGCCATCAGTGTGGATGTTCAGATCAATCGGTTTGGAAAGGTCAAGGCTGAAAATTCCCATGATGGATTTGGCGTCAATCACATATCTTCCGGATACAAGATCAAAATCAAAATCAAATTTGGAGATGGCATTTACAAAGTTCTTGACTTTATCGATTGAATTTAATGAAATCTGTACAGTCTGCATTCTGAATCCTCCTTATTTATATTGAAAACATAGGAATCTGCGATATAATTTACGTCAATAATCTTAATGGCAATCAGGAGAAAAGTCAAGGTGTCAAGAGGAAAAAAGGCAGCACTTCATAATCTGGGCTGCAAGGTAAACGCATACGAATTGGAAGCCATGCAGCAGCTGCTGGAAGCATCCGGCTATGAAATAGTACCCTTTGAGCCGGGGGCAGACGTTTATGTGATCAATACCTGTACTGTGACGAATATCGCGGATCGCAAGTCCCGGCAGATGCTGCACAGGGCAAAGAAAATGAATCCGGATGCAGTCGTTGTGGCGGTAGGATGCTACGCCCAGGTAAGGGGTGAAGAGCTGGAGAAGGACGATGCCATTGACCTGGTGATCGGAAGCAATCAGAAGGAGGATCTGGTCCGGGAGCTTGAGAGATTCTGGCTTACAGGGGAAAAGCAGGTCGACCGGAGCACCTGGGATGAAGGAAGCCTGTATGAAAATCTGCAGATTGACCGCACAGAGGAACATACACGCGCATTTATTAAAGTACAGGATGGATGTAATCAGTTCTGCAGCTATTGTATCATCCCCTATGCAAGGGGGCGTGTGAGAAGCAGAAAGATCCACGATGTCCGCAATGAGGTGAAAAGGCTCTCAGCATCCGGGGTCCGGGAGGTTGTGGTTACGGGTATCCATCTCTGTTCCTATGGAAGAGATCTGGGAGAAGGAGAGGACCTGATTGCACTTCTGGAATCCATACATGATATTCCGGGAATTGAAAGGATCCGTCTTGGATCTCTGGAACCGGGATCGCTTAATGAGGACGTGATCCGGCGCCTGGCCGCTCTGCCCAAGGTCTGTCCGCATTTCCATCTCTCTCTGCAAAGCGGATGTGCAAAAACGCTGCGGGCCATGAATCGTCATTATACGCCGGAGCAGTTTATGGACGTGGTTTCTTTATTACGGCAGTACTATGAACATCCTGCGCTGACTACGGATATTATCACAGGTTTTCCGGGAGAGACCCGGGAGGATTTTGAAGCTTCCAGGAGGTTTGTGTCCGAAGTCCATTTTTTTGAGACGCATATTTTTCCGTATTCAAAAAGAGAGGGTACCAGGGCTGCAACGATGCCGGGGCAGAATACGGAGCATATCAAAAAGCAGCGGGGAGACGAGCTGCGCAGCCTGGATGTGCAAAGGCGGAAGGAGTTTCTTCAATATTATATTGGAAAACCGGTAGAAGTACTTTTTGAGGAACAGATTGCAGCTGGTGGGAGAACCTGGTGGACCGGCCATGGAAGAGAATATCAGAAGGTCCTGGTTGCAGATACCGCAGATCTGACAAATCAGCTTAAAGTGGTCACTCCCGTTTCAATCCTGGAAGGGGATTATCTGGTGGCATTCTGAAGGGGCAAAAACTGTTGAAACCTGTACTTGTTTCTGTTCAGCGTGGAAGACCAGTGTCCATTCACCTGTACAGTATTTGCATAATCCTCTGAAAGGGGATGACTTGCCATCATCTTTAAACTGGGATATAATAAATTATTACGGGTGTTCGGACGAAAAGATATTGTTTTTGCAGCTTTTTTAGTGAGGATGTGAGAAATTATGACAGATTTAGGCAACACACAGTTTTTCAGAGTGAATACGGAGAACGAAGTTTCTGTAAAACAGGTTCTGGATCTTGTGTATCATGCAATGGAAGAGAAGGGATATAACCCGGTTAATCAGATTGTCGGTTACATCATGTCCGGTGATCCGACCTATATTACCAGCCATAATGGTGCACGCAGCATGATTATGAAGGTGGAACGGGATGAGCTGGTCGAGGAGCTGCTTAAGGAATATATCCGGAATGAATCCTGGAAAGAGACAGGCAAATGAGGGTTCTTGGTCTCGATTACGGGGCAAAGACTGTCGGTGTTGCCATCAGTGACCCTCTGGGTCTTACTGCGCAGGCACTCGAGACGATTGTGCGCGACAGAGAGAGCAAGCTTCGCCAGACGTTAGCCAGGGTGAATGAGATCTGCAGGGAATATCAGGTGGAAAAGATTGTACTCGGGTATCCTCTGCACATGGATGGCACAGTGGGAGAACGTGCGGAAAAGGCCAGGGAATTCGGAACGATGGTGCAGCGGCGAACGGGGATCCCGGTCATTATGTGGGATGAAAGACTGACGACGGTTGCCGCTGATGAAATTCTTGATGAGATGAACGTGCAGGGAAGACACAGCCGCAAGGCGGTGATCGATCAGATTGCGGCAGGTTTTATTCTTCAGGAATGGTTGGATAACAGGACAAAGCACGATGGAAAAAATAACATTTGAAACAGAAGATGGAGAGAAACAGGAGTTTTTCGTAGAGGAAGAAACCAGAGTAGGAGGGGTGGATTATCTTCTTGTAACAGACTCAGATGGAGATGAGGCTAATGCCTACATCATGAAGGATCTGTCCAGGGACGGAGAGGAAGAGGCAAGATTTGTCATGGTGGAGGATGATGTGGAGTACGAGGCTATTGCACGCGTTTTTGCACAGATGATGGATGATGTCACCTTCGCATAACCGTTCATGTCTTTTGCGCTTCTGAAGAATGATTCATAGAGTCGTTATGAGAATACTACCCTCCCCAACAGCACGGAGAAAAGCAGAACGGAGGTAGAGTTTGAAAGGAAAAGAGAATACGGGTAAGCTGAAGATCATTCCGCTGGGCGGCCTGGAGGAAATCGGCATGAATATTACTGCCTTTGAGTACGAGGACAGTATTGTGGTTGTCGATTGCGGATTGGCCTTCCCGGATGACGATATGCTTGGAATCGATCTGGTGATCCCGGATATCACGTATCTGAAACAGAATATCCGAAAGGTAAAGGGCTTTGTAATCACACATGGACATGAGGACCATATCGGTGCCCTGCCTTATGTGCTTCGGGCGATCAATGTACCGATTTACGCGACAAAGCTGACAATCGGGCTGATCAGCCATAAGCTTGAAGAGCATGATATGCTCAAGACCACAAAACTGAAGACGATAAAATTCGGACAATCCATTAATCTCGGACGTTTCCGTATTGAGTTCATTAAGACTAACCACAGTATCCAGGATGCTGCCGCGCTGGCAATTTATTCTCCTGCAGGTACGGTGGTGCACACCGGTGACTTTAAGGTTGACTACACACCGGTGTTCGGTGATGCGATTGATCTGCAGCGCTTTGCCGAAATTGGCAAGAAGGGCGTCCTTGCCCTGATGTGTGACAGCACCAACGCAGAAAGACCGGGTTATACCATGTCTGAGCGTACGGTCGGCAGAACCTTCGATCAGATTTTTTCGGAGCACAGGGATCAGAGGCTGATTATTGCCACGTTTGCGTCCAATGTGGACCGTGTACAGCAGATTATCAATTCTGCCTGCAAGTTTGGCCGGAAGGTTGTGGTAGAGGGCAGAAGTATGGTGAATATTATCTCCATAGCCCAGGAACTTGGTTATCTGAACGTGCCCGAAAATACGCTTGTAGACATCAATCAGATGAGGAATTATCCGGATAATCAGATGGTTCTGGTCACAACAGGAAGTCAGGGTGAGTCAATGGCGGCCCTGTCCCGTATGGCCGCTGATATTCATAAGAAGGTAACCATAAAGCCCGGAGATCTGATCGTCTTTTCTTCCCACCCGATTCCCGGAAATGAGAAGGCAGTGTCCAATGTCATCAATGAGCTGTATGAAAAGGGTGCAGAGGTTATCTTTCAGGATGTTCATGTATCTGGTCATGCATGTCAGGAGGATATCAAGCTGATTTATTCTCTGGTAAAGCCAAAGTATGCGATCCCGGTACATGGAGAATACCGTCATCTGATCGCGCAGAAAAATCTTGCGCTTCAGCTGGGTATACCAAAGGAAAATATTTTTGTTATGAAGACCGGAGATGTACTGGAACTGGATCAGAATTCTGCCGCGGTGACCGGTAAGGTGGAAACGGGAGAAATCATGGTCGACGGACTGGGCGTCGGAGATGTGGGTAATATCGTGCTCAGAGACAGACAGCATCTTTCAGAGGATGGTATTCTTATTGTGGTTCTGACACTGGACCGTTATGGAAGACAGATTCTGGCAGGTCCGGATATTGTTTCCAGAGGTTTCGTCTATGTCAGAGAGTCTGAGGATCTTATGGACGAGGCAAAAATGATCGTGGAGGATGCCCTCAATGACTGCCTGGAGAGAAAGATCACAGACTGGGGCAAGCTGAAATCATCGATTAAGGATGCACTCAGCGGCTTTGTCTGGAAGCGCACGCAGAGAAATCCCATGATACTGCCTATTATCATGGAGGCATAATGATGGACCAGGTAAGAGAAAAAACAGAGGAGCTTGTTCAGACACTGGAAGACAGTGAGGCGTACAAGCGTTACTGTGCTCTGCTGGGTCAGTTGAAGGATATGCCGGAACTGCGGCAGAAAATCAACGAATACCGCAGAAAGGTTTACGAGATGCAGACCTCAGGGAGGGATCTGTATGATGAAACCGATTATGTGATCTCAGAGTATTCTCCGCTGCTTCGCAATGAAATAGCTGCTGATTTTCTTGATGCTGAAGGCGCGGTCTGCAGAATGGTTCAGCAGGTAATAGATGCGATCAGTTCAGAGATCCATCTGGAGCTTCCGATATAATGGGCAGCAGATGTTCCGGAATAGCGTATGCAAGTCACAACCGCGGATTTTACCGCGGCACGAACAGAAAACATCAATGGTAAGAGAAGGAGCTTTTGCGAATGGCGGCAAGGGACAGAGAGGGAAATGAGGATAGTCTTGGTTACAGAATTGCCCTTGGAGGAATCAAGGGTGTGCTGAAGATTCTTGTAATCATTGCATTAATCATGGTTCTGATATATCTGGGAACCCGGGCGTATTCTCTGGGCTACGAGATCTTTGATGAGAAAGCAGTGGATACAGGGGACGGACGTGCTGTGACGGTTACGATTACAGATGATATGTCTGTGCGGCAGATCGGAAAGCTTCTGATCTCCAGCGGCTTACTGGATGAAAGCGCCGACGCCTTTGTAGTTCAGGAACTGCTCTCGGGATACCATGGGGAGATTCTCCCCGGTACCTATACGCTGCGTACGTCTATGACGGCAGATGATATGTTTCCGATTCTTTGTCAGCAGGATGATACAGAGCAGGGCGGGAACACAATGAATCTGGTTTCTTCCTCTTCCAATGCTGAATAGATGCTGAGAAATCCATGTATGCAAAATCAGATATGGGTTATCAGCCCGGAGTACGATAATGATTGTAGATGAACGGATGATAACATTTATCAATGCCCTCGATCATGGTTACACGCCCTTTCTGGAAGAACTCCAGAAGAAAGCCAGGAATGAGGGCGTTCCGATCATCCGGAGAGAAATGCAGAGTTTTCTGAAGGTCTTTCTGGAAATCCAGAAACCGGAAAAGATTCTGGAGGTCGGTACAGCGGTAGGCTTTTCCACTATTTTTATGGCAGTTTACGGCAGGAAAAACTGTCGGATTACGACAATAGAGAATGATCAGAGGCGGATTCTGTCCGCCAGAGAGAACTTCCGAAGATCCGGCTATCAGGATCAGATCACACTGTTAGAGGGAGACGCAATGGAGGTCTTGCAGACGCTTGCGGATCCCTTTGATTTTATCTTTATGGATGCGGCAAAGGGGCAGTATATTCATTTCCTGCCGGAGATTTTGCGTCTGATGCGTCCCGGAAGCGTACTGATCTCCGATAATGTGCTGCAGGACGGGGATATCATTGAGTCACATTATGTTGTGGAGCGCAGAAAACGCACAATCTACAAACGGATGCGTGCATATCTGCGGGCCCTGAAGGATGACCCGGGACTGGATACCAGCATTGTACCCCTTGGAGATGGAATATCAATTTCGATCATGAAAGAGTAGGTAAATTATGCTTGCAAATGGGAAACCGGAACTGCTGATTCCGGCCAGCTGCCTGGAGGTTCTGAAGGTAGCGGTTGCCTTTGGCGCTGATGCGGTCTATATCGGAGGTGACGTGTATGGACTCCGCGCAAAGGCAAAGAATTTCAGCCATGAGGATATGAAAGAGGGAATCCGTTATGCACATGCACATGGTGTGCGCGTGCATGTGACGGTAAATATCCTGGCACATAATGAGGATCTGGACGGCATCAGGGTTTATCTCAGGGAGCTGAGTGCAATGAAGCCGGATGCCCTGATTATTGCGGATCCGGGAGTGTTTGACATCGCCGGAGAGGAGTGCCCGGGTATTGAGAGACACATCAGTACACAGGCCAATAATACAAACTGGGCTGCGGCACGATTCTGGCACAGACAGGGTGCGGCCAGGATTGTTACTGCCCGTGAGCTTTCGCTGCAGGAAATTGCTGAGATGCGCAGGCACATGCCGGAGGATATGGAAGTTGAGACCTTTGTACATGGCGCAATGTGTATCTCTTATTCCGGGAGGTGCCTCCTTTCCAATTATTTTACAGGAAGAGATGCAAATCAGGGTGCCTGTACGCATCCCTGCCGCTGGAAATACGCTGTCATGGAGGAGAGCAGACCTGGAGAATATCTTCCCATTGAAGAGAATGAGCGGGGTACGTTTATTTTTAATTCGAAGGACCTGTGTATGATTGAACACATCCCTGATCTTGTTGCAGCTGGAATTGACAGTTACAAGATTGAGGGGAGGATGAAGACCGCCCTCTATGTGGCGACCGTCGCACGTACCTATCGCAAGGCAATCGACGATTATTTTGAGGATCCTGCTCTTTATCACAGAAACCTTCCCTGGTACAGGGAACAGATTGCGGATTGTACATTCCGAAGATTTACAACAGGTTTCTTTTATGGCAAGCCCTCAGAGGAAGATCAGATTTATGACAGCAATACCTACATTACGAATTACACATATCTGGGTGTTGTATCGGATGTGGATGCGGATGGTTTTGCAATCATCCATCAGAAAAATAAGTTCTGCACAGGAGACAGGATTGAAATCATGAGACCGGATGGTACGAACGATCCTGTCATTGTACGGGCGATATATGATGCAGAGGGAAAACCTATGGAATCGGCTCCGCACCCGCAGCAGGAGCTGCATGTAGACCTTGGATGCAGGACTGATCTCTGTGATATCCTGCGCATGAAGAAAGAAACATAATGTTCCGATAATCCGCTGATCATCAATTGGACGTATGAGCCGTCTGGATTTTGCCAGACGGCTCATCGTATTTTCTTCTGCTGTTCAGAGACCTTCCATGGCAGACAGTGGACAGTAACTATTTCCTGGCAGGTTTTTATTTACAAAACCCCGGATTTATGTTAACTTAAAAATATCTTTTTTCACTTCATGTGGACAGTTCTTTTTATTCCTTTATTTCCCTTTTTATTATTATTTTTGTGCAATCTTGCTATTTGCGGTCAATAATGCTGCCTGCTGTTTATTGTGGTGTGGGGTATGCAGAAAAGTCTTCCCGTCATGCAATGCTTCCGGTTTCGGGTACAGATCCTCCCACTGTCCTGCAATATCACAGGTATCAGGAAGGAGATGATGATTTGTTCTGCAGTATATTATCCTCAGCAATTTCAGGAGTAGAAGCCGTTCCGGTGGAGGTGGAGGCTGACGTCAGCGATGGAATGCCATATTTTACCATCGTTGGTTATGTATCTTCTCAGGTAAAGGAGGCACAGGAAAGAGTCAGGACTGCCTTCCGTAATATAGGAATTCTCATGGCGCCGAAACGTATTACGATCAACCTCGCACCCGGAGATCTCCGGAAGGATGGTACGAGATTTGATCTGCCTATAGCAGCGGCTGTACTTGAGGCAATGGGCTATATCAAAAAAGATGCGCTGTCTCTGACAATGGTTCTGGGAGAGCTTCATCTGGACGGGACAATAGAGAGGGTGGCAGGGGTTCTCCCGAGCGTGATCGCGGCAAAGGAGCGCGGCTGTAAAATATGTATTGTTCCAGCGGACAATGCGGCGGAAGGTGGAGCGGTGGACGGAATCAGGGTGATCGGGGTGAGAAGTATTGCTGAATTAATTGCCTTCAGCAAGGGTAGAGAGCCGGCAGCCCCACAGGATTCCGCCGGAATGGACATAGAGGATTATATGGTTGATTTCAGCGATATACATGGACAGAATGCAGTGAAGCGTGCAGCATTGATTGCGGCGTCCGGGTTTCACAATCTTTTTCTGTCGGGCCCTCCAGGATCCGGAAAATCTATGACTGCTGAGCGGATCCCAACGATTCTGCCTCCTCTGACAGAAGAGGAAAGTCTTGAGGTGTCCAAGATTTACAGTGTTGTGGGATTAATGCCAAAGGGCGTTTCGCTGATCCGGAGCAGACCCTTTCGTGCACCGCATCATACCATAACCCCGACAGCACTTTGTGGAGGTGGTTTTTATCCGCATCCGGGGGAAGTCACACTCGCACATCGAGGAGTGCTCTTTCTCGATGAGCTTCCTGAAATGTCTGCAGCTACTCTGGAGATGCTCCGTCAGCCTCTGGAAAGCCGTGAGATTACGATTTCCAGACTGGGCGGTACCTGTATCTATCCTGCATCCTTTCTTCTGGTCGCAGCGGCAAATCCCTGCCCCTGCGGTTATTTTCCCGATACAAACCGGTGTTTCTGTACACACAGGGATGTGATGGATTATCAGAGAAAGCTCAGCAAGGCATTTATGGATCGGATTGATCTGAAATGTGATGTACCTGCAGTCAGCTTTGAATCACTGACAGAGAAGGAAAGCCATGAGATATCCTCAGCAGTTATGCGTAAGGATGTCAGAAAAGCGATTGCCATACAGAGGGACCGGTACAAAGGGACGGGTATATCCTTTAACAGTACACTGAGCGCGGCATCTATTGAAAAGTACTGTCCCATGACAGAGGATGCGGCATGGACTGTCCGTCTGGCATTTGACAAGCTCGGTTTGTCCGCAAGAGGATACCATCATGTCGTAAAGGTAGCGCGAACCATTGCAGATCTGGATGGAGAGGAGCAGATCAGCGATGCGCATATCAGTGAAGCAATCTGCTTGCGATGCAGCGACAATTTTTCTGCCCCGATGCAGATACCAGGTTCAAATAGCATCAGAAACAGGTATGGAGGAGTCAGAACATGACATCTGATCAGAGACAGGATGCGATCCTGAAACAGATCCGGTTTATTCATCAGGACGATCCGGAATATCCGGAACGCTTCCAATATTATCATAGGATGCCCATGGGTCTGTATGTGCTTGGCAGAATGCCGGATCCGGACAGGAAGACGGTTGCGATCGTCGGCGCAAGATCCTGCAGTCCATATGGAAGAGCGGAGGCATCCAGATTTGGAGAGATGCTGGCATCAAGAGGTGTACAGATTATCAGCGGTATGGCCTACGGCGTGGATTCCTGGGCCCTGCACGGTGCTCTTCAGGCCGGTGGTGCGGCCTTCGCAGTTCTGGGAAGTGGTGTGGATGTGTGTTATCCGAAAGAAAGTCACACGATTTATCAGAGAATGATCCGCGAAGGAGGAGGCATCCTGTCTGAGTTTGAACCCGGAACAGAGCCGGCTGCCTGGCATTTTCCTATCCGGAACCGGATCATCAGTGCCTTTGCGGATGTAGTTCTGGTCGTAGAGGCAAAGCTGCGCAGCGGATCCCTGATTACTGCTGATTATGCGTTATCTCAGGGGAAAAGTATATATGCGATACCCGGAAGAAATATGGATGCCCTCAGTCAGGGATGTAACAGGCTGATCGCACAGGGAGCAGGTATAGCATGGTCTCCGGAGGTCATTCTTGAGGAACTCGGCATTGATACCCTGGCAGAAGATAAGAACGAAAAATCACATCAGGACAATAACCGGAAGGTGAAGAATGGTGACATCCGGAGACGACAGGCCGGAGGGAAAGCGCAGGGGGAAGCGGAGACTGAGCATACGATTGCAGCACAGGATGAGGGGGCTGATGCAGGGAAAACGAATTCCGGAAGAGCTGAAAAAGGACCTGCGGGAAAAAGGTGGGTGGACCGCACCGGAAAGCTTCCGCAGAAATACGCAAATGCGGAAGACTTTCAGAAGGTGTATGGGAAGCTTGGCTATGATCCCCAGAATCTTGACACCCTGCACAGACGAACCGGCATGGAATTGAGCCAACTGACCAGGGTGCTGGTGCAGCTGACATTTTCCGGGTACGTGCTGGAATCCCCCGCCGGTTATTACAGCAGAAGCTGAGGAATTCATCTCTGACATTGGTAATACAGGAACCCGGCCCCGGTCAACTCAGACTTGCATGTATAATTTTTTTGCGTTATAGTGCTATGCGTAGCGCTTGGAATGCGCCCGTAACGCAAATGGAGGTGTATCAGTGCCTAATTATCTTGTAATTGTTGAGTCACCGACGAAGGTAAAGACAGTAAAGAAGTTCCTGGGCAAGAATTATAATGTTCTGGCTTCTAACGGCCATGTCCGGGATCTCCCGAAAAGCAGTCTCGGGATAGACGTCGAACATGACTTTGAACCAAAATATATAACCATAAGGGGGAAGGGAGAACTGGTAGCCTCCCTTCGCAAGGCCGCTGACAAGGCGGATAAAGTATATCTGGCAACCGACCCGGATCGTGAAGGGGAGGCAATATCCTGGCATTTATCCAAGGCACTCCGCCTGGATCCCAAGAGGATGCGCCGTATAACATTTAATGAGATTACGAAAACTGCGGTAAAAGCATCTCTGAAAAACGCCAGGGATATAGACATGAATCTGGTTGACGAGCAGCAGGCCAGACGATGCCTGGACCGCATGGTCGGGTACGAGATCAGTCCACTGCTCTGGAAGAAGATCAAGAGAGGACTTTCTGCGGGCCGGGTGCAGTCTGTTGCCCTGCGCATCATTGCAGACCGTGAGGAAGAGATCAATGCCTTTATTCCGAGGGAATACTGGACGCTGGATGCGGATTTCAAGGTCGATGGAGAGAAAAAGCCGCTGACAGCACATTTCTATGGAGACAGCAAGGGTAAGATCGATATTGCATCGGAGGAACAGCTTCAGGGTATTCTGCAGGCTCTTGACGGACATGACTATTATGTGAAAGAACTGAAGACTTCTGAGAGAAGCCGTAAGGCTCCGCTTCCTTTTACGACCAGTACGCTTCAGCAGGAAGCTTCAAAAACGCTGAATATGTCTACCTATAAGACCATGCAGGTGGCACAGCAGCTTTATGAAGGCATAGATCTGAAGAATGGCGGACCGGTCGGCCTGATTTCTTATCTGCGTACAGATTCCACCAGGATCTCGGAAGAGGCTGACCAGGCGGCGAGAACCTATATCCGGGAGCAGTATGGGGAAAAGTTTGTCGCTACAGGCGCAACGACAGAGAACCGCAACAAGCATGCGCAGGATGCTCATGAGGCAATCCGTCCTACGGATATCACCAGAACACCATCATTGGTCAAACCCTTCCTCTCCAGGGATCAGTTCCGGCTGTATCAGCTGATCTGGAGGAGGTTTGCTGCAAGCCGTATGTCCCCGGCAGTCTATGAGACAAATACGGTAAAAATTGCCAATGGAGAGTATCTGTTCCATGCTTCCGCCTCAAAGATAAAATTTGCCGGCTTCATGACGGTTTATACACAGGATGACGAGAAGAAACTGGAGAATGATCATCTTAACGGTATCACAAAAGAAAGCCGGCTTTCTTTGATAGATATCGACAGGGAGCAGCATTTTACACAGCCTCCGGCACACTATACAGAGGCTTCACTGGTCAAAACGCTTGAGGAGCTCGGCATTGGCCGTCCGAGTACATATGCACCCACGATTACTACAATTATTGCAAGACATTACGTTACCCGTGAGAAGAAAAACCTGTATATTACAGAGCTTGGGACGGCGGTAAATGATCTGATGAAGGAAGCGTTTCCAAGTATTGTCTCCGTCGATTTTACTGCCAATCTGGAGCAGCTGCTGGATGCGATCGGCGATGGGACGATCGAGTGGAAGACAGTTGTCAGAAACTTCTGGCCGGATCTGGATGCAGCGGTAAAGAAGGCTGACCAGGAACTGGAGAAGGTGAAAATAGAGGATGAGGTGACTGATGTCATCTGTGAGAACTGTGGGCGCCATATGGTCGTCAAGTATGGACCACATGGGAAGTTTCTTGCCTGTCCGGGATTTCCCGAGTGCAGGAATACGAAGCCGTACCTTGAAAAAATCGGTGTCAAATGCCCGAAGTGCGGTGGTGAGGTGCTTCGCAGGAAAACGAGAAAGGGACGGATCTATTACGGCTGTGAGCACAATCCGGACTGCGATTTCATGACATGGCAGAAGCCGTCAGATGTGAAGTGTCCGAAATGTGGCGGATATATGCTGGAGAAGGGAAACAGACTGGTCTGCGCAGATAAGGAATGCGGCTACATTATGCAAAAACCAAAAGAAGAGGAAAAATAAAAGCTATTTTCACGCTTTGCAATAAACCCAGGATCTGTAGATAAAAACGCAAAAACATTTTGACAAATCTTATTCACTATTATTGATTTCAGAAAAAAATTGTGTTACTATTCATCTGATGGAAATAGTGGATTTGTTTTGAATGTTCAGAATTCTTTCGTTTCCATCCCGGAGAAATGAATAATCAGATCAATTATTTGGAATGCTGCGAACCAGGGAAAACCGGAATGAAAGGAGATCACTATGAGTGTACAGCTGCTCGACAAAACCAGGAAGATCAATAAACTTCTTCACAATAATAATTCCACGAAGGTTGTATTTAACGATATCTGTGAGGTGCTTGTGGATTGTCTTCAGTCGAATATTCTGGTGATCAGCCGGAAGGGGAAGGTCCTTGGCGTGGCAACCTGTGATGGCGTTGATGAGATTACAGAGCTGATTACCGATGAGGTCGGGACACATGTGGACCCGTTGCTGAATGACCGTTTTCTGAATGTTCTCTCGACACAGGAGAATGTCAATCTGAATACGCTGGGCTTTGAAGGCGAGAAGTACGAAGGGTATACAGCCATCATCAATCCCATCGAGATCGCTGGTGAGAGACTTGGTACAGTCTTTATGTATCGTTTCAAGCCACAGTATGATATCGATGACATCATTGTAAGTGAATATGGCACAACTGTAGTAGGACTTGAGATGATGCGCTCAGTAAATGAGGAGAATGTAGAAGAGAACCGCAAGATTCAGGTTGTGAAATCTGCATTCAGTACGCTTTCGTTTTCCGAACTTGAAGCAATTATCCATATTTTTGATGAGCTGGACGGCACAGAGGGGATTCTGGTTGCCAGCAAAATAGCAGATCGTGTAGGTATTACAAGGTCTGTGATTGTAAATGCTCTCCGTAAATTTGAAAGTGCAGGCGTGATTGAGTCAAGATCAAGCGGAATGAAGGGCACTTATATCAAAGTGTTAAATGATTATATCTTTGATGAACTGGCTGAAATCAAGGAAAAACGGAGCCAGGAAAGCACGAAGAAAGGTAAAGCCTGAGAGATTTATCAGGTTTTGAATAAGGGACTGTCACCAGCAGGTGATGGCCCCTTAAATTTTTAAATAAAATCGAAAGAAGCAAAAAAATGAGAAAAACAAAGATATAACGAGAAAACAAACAAATATAAGAGAAATACCGGCAAAAAAAAGATTTGCGAAAAAAGCCGTTTATTACTATTATAGGAATCGTTGAGTAGCACTCAAATGAAATGAGTGCTAATAAACAGTATGAAATGGATGAAGGAAAGAAATCCAATTAAGGAGGCTTAAAACTATGAAGTTAGTTCCACTTGGTGACAGAGTTGTTTTAAAACAGGTTGAAGCAGAGGAAAAGACAAAGTCCGGTATTATTCTTACATCCGCAGCAAAGGAAAAACCGCAGGAGGCTACTGTTATTGCTGTAGGTCCTGGAACAGATAAAGTAAAAATGGAAGTAAAGCCTGGCGACAAGGTCATTTTTGCACAGTATGCCGGCACACATTTCAAGGCTGATGATGAGGAGTATATCGTATCCAAACAGGAGGATATCCTGGCAATCGTTGAGGATTAACCGGTATTCCGCATAGAATCATACTATTACATAAGATTACATAAATCGGAAAAAACAGGAGGCACATATCATGGCTAAGGAGATCAAATACGGAGCAGACGCAAGAACTGCTCTTCAGGCAGGTGTAGATAAGCTGGCAAATACGGTTAAGGTGACGCTGGGACCGAAGGGACGTAACGTTGTACTGGATAAGTCTTATGGTGCTCCGACGATCACCAATGATGGCGTTACAATCGCAAAGGAAATTGAACTGGAAGATGGATTTGAAAATATGGGCGCACAGCTCATCCGTGAGGTTGCTTCCAAGACCAATGATGTTGCCGGTGATGGCACAACAACAGCAACCGTTCTTGCACAGGCTATGGTGAATGAAGGCATGAAGAATCTGGCAGCCGGTGCAAATCCGATTGTTCTCAGAAAGGGAATGAAAAAGGCTACTGACAAGACCGTTGAGCTGATCAAGAAGATGAGTGAAAAGGTTACGGACAAGAAGCAGATTGCAAGGGTTGCTGCTGTTTCTTCCGGAGATGAGAGCGTTGGACAGATGGTCGCAGATGCTATGGAATCTGTTACAAATGACGGTGTTATCACGATTGAGGAATCCAAGACAATGCAGACTGAACTGGACCTGGTAAAGGGCATGCAGTTTGATCGTGGCTATGTTTCAGCTTATCTTGCAACAGATATGGAAAAGATGGAAGCTGATCTGGACAACCCATATATTCTTATTACAGATAAGAAGATCGGAAACATTCAGGATATCCTTCCGCTGCTGGAGAAAATTGTACAGTCCAGTGCAAGCCTTCTGATCATCGCAGAGGATGTAGAGGGAGAGGCACTTTCCACTCTGATTGTCAACAAGCTTCGCGGTACATTCAAGGTATGCGCAGTAAAGGCTCCGGGCTATGGAGACAGAAGAAAAGAGATGCTTCAGGATATCGCTATTCTGACCGGTGGTCAGGTTATTTCCTCTGATCTTGGCATTGAGTTGAAGGATGCTACCATGGAGATGCTTGGCAAAGCCAAGACCGTCCAGATCAAGAAGGAAACCACTACCATCGTTGATGGTGCTGGTGACAAGGGAGCCATCAAGGATCGTATTGCGCAGATCAAGGCCCAGATCGCAGAGACGAAGTCCGACTTCGATCGTGAGAAACTGCAGGAGAGACTTGCAAAGCTGGCTGGCGGCGTAGCTGTAATCCGTGTTGGTGCAGCAACTGAGACTGAAATGAAGGAAGCTAAACTCCGCATGGAGGATGCGCTGAATGCTACAAGAGCTGCGGTTGAAGAGGGTGTTATCGCAGGAGGCGGTTCTGCTTATGTACACGCATCCAAAGAGCTGGCTAAGTTCGTAGACACCCTTGAGGGAGATGAGAAGACCGGTGCGAAGATTGTCATGAAGGCTCTGGAAGCACCGCTTGCTACCATCGCTGCAAACGCCGGCCTGGAAGGTGCTGTGATTATCGATAAGGTAAGAGAGTCCAAGACCGGTATCGGATTTGATGCTTATAATGAGAAGTATGTCGATATGATTGAGGCAGGTATTCTGGATCCGGCAAAGGTTACCAGAAGTGCACTGCAGAATGCAACGTCTGTAGCATCCTCACTGCTTACAACTGAGGCGGCTGTATCTACGATCAAGGAGCCGGCTCCGGCTGCACCGGCAGGCGGCAACCCGGGAATGGGCATGATGTAATTATGTAAGTGCTTTGGAGAGCGCAGGCGGACACATCCACACGTGAGATGTGGATGTGCCTGTATGAGACCTCGGGCAGACAGAGTATTTCTGAAAAGACTGTAATAAAAAGAGACTGTAAGACTGTAATAAAAAGAGACTGTGGCATCAGCATAAAATAGCTTATGCAACAGTCTCTTTTTTTATCTTTTCAGGAATTCCGGATTGGGATAATTCTGCAACGGATACTCGTAATAAATGCAAATACGAAGCTTACTTATTTCCCTGTGTTTTTCAGATAGTTGTTGACCATCATGGCGATTTTAAAGGTCATGGCCTCATCAAACTTCCGGATATCAAGTCCGGTTGTTTTCTGAAGCTTTTCTATGCGGTATACCAGTGTGTTCCGGTGAATGTACAGCTGGCGGGCAGTCTCTGAGATGTTCAGGTTGTTGTTGAAGAACTGTCGGATTGTGGTAAGGGCTTCTTCATCCAGTTCCGCAAACACATCATGGTCAAAGGTCTCCTGCAGGAACAATTCACACAGGGAATGGGGCAGCTGGAAGATCAGGCGGCCGATGCCGAGATTTCCATAGGAGATGACATGAAGATCCGGATAGAATATTCTGCCTACTTCAATTGCAAGCTGTGCTTCCTTGTATGACTGTGACAGGTGGTCGAGAAGGTTCGTGGGGAGTCCATAGGAGATCCGTACCTGGATCATCGCTTCAGCATTCAGCATATCAGCAAGGGTATGCGCCATTTTTGGTGCGTCTTCTGATCTGACCAGCTCAGATACAACCGCGATATGGGAGGCATCCACTGAAGCCAGATATACGTCGCTGGCAGTAGAGTACATCGCCTTCAGAGTCTGCATGGCAAGGTCGGTGTCCTTGTCTGTGGTTTCGATCAGATATACCATGCGGGAGATGTTTTCACGGATTTTTAATTTCTTTGCCTCAGAATGAATATCCGGCGCGAGAAGGTTATCCAGAAGCACATTCTGAATAAAGTGGTTCTTATCCATTCTGTCATGAGAGAGGGACAGAAGATTCTGCAGCTCGCTGACAGCAATTCTGCCTGTCATTTCGGGATTTGGTCCGCCCTGGGAAGCGAGGTAATAGATTGGCATATCGTCATCGTATACCTTCAGGTAGGTAACATTACCGATGGTCATGCTGTCAGCAGCGGAATGAATCAGATCCTGAACCGGATTTTCCTTCTCTGCGCGGGTTTTATCTCCGGTGATGATATCTCCGTTTTTTCCAAATAAAGTCAGAGTCGTGCCGGTGATATCCTGCAGTTCTTTTATTGTTTTACTTAATATCCTGCTGTTAATCATAAAAGCCCCTTTACATTTCAATAAAAGTTTTCTGATTATTATTTTATGATATTAAACCTGCGTAATCAAGGCAAAAAGGACACTCCACAGTAATCTTCTGCGGAGTGTCCTTATAGATTCTGTATTCCGGATCTGCTTATATGTCCGTTTTGTAAAAGACCGGGATAACCTGATCAGTGTACAATTGCAAGCTCGGTTTCCTTATCGAAGATATGGAGCTTTTCCATATCAATTGCGAACTGTACCTCACTTCCGGTCCTTGCAGGAGTCTTTGGATTTACGCGGGCTGTCATGGCGGTGTTATCGTAATCAAAGTACAGGAATACTTCAGCACCGAGAAGCTCATATACATTGATCTTTGCAGAGAATACCTCTCCAGGATTCTTTGCGATGACTTCCGGATCGTCTGAGAGATGCTCAGGACGGATACCTGCTACGACCGTCTTGCCAACATAACCCTTCTCTTTGAGTACTTTTCCTTTTCTTTCCGGCAGCGTGAATCTCTGGCCTGCAAGATTGAGCTGAATATGTCCGCTGTTCTCTTCTACAACAGCATCCAGGAAGTTCATCTGCGGGGATCCGATGAATCCGGCTACAAACAGGTTGCAGGGCTCATCGTAGAGAACCTGCGGGGTATCTACCTGCTGTACAACGCCCTCTTTCATGACAACGATTCTGGTACCCAGAGTCATGGCCTCTGTCTGGTCATGGGTTACATAGATAATGGTGGCACCCAGTCTGTCATGCAGTTTTGCGATCTCTGTTCTCATCTGTACACGAAGCTTTGCATCCAGGTTGGAGAGCGGCTCATCCATCAGGAATACACGGGGGTTACGTACGATGGCACGACCCATGGCAACACGCTGTCTCTGACCACCGGACAGAGCCTTCGGCTTACGGTCAAGCAGATGTTCAAGATCAAGGATCTTTGCAGCAGAACGGACCTTCTTGTCGATTTCATCCTTCGGTACTTTACGAAGCTTCAGACCAAAAGCCATATTGTCATATACCGTCATATGGGGGTACAGAGCGTAGTTCTGGAAAACCATGGCGATATCACGATACTTCGGATCAACATCATTCATAACCTTTCCATCGATTTTCAGTGTACCGGATGTGATATCCTCAAGACCTGCGATCATACGCAGTGTTGTGGATTTTCCGCAGCCGGACGGTCCTACGAAAATAATGAACTCCTTGTCGGCAATATCAAGGTTGAAATCCTTAACAGCTTCAAAGCCGTTCGGATATTTTTTTCCAATGTGCTCCAGACTTAAACTAGACATGTGTTTATCCTCCTGAGAAAATGAAAATACCTTATGTTCTTTATGAGCTGCTGTCAATAAGTTGATTTCCTGCCATACCCATATATATGGATCTCTGGCTGGCAGAGCATACATGATGTCATCCCGGACACCGGTATGCATGATTTGCTTTTCACGTAGTAGTATACGTGAATGAGCAGAAATGTTCTATGGCATAGTCACCAATCTTTTTGACGCACTTTCGTCGTAATTGCAATGGATCAGACAGCTTTTTCGTCAATCTGACAGCAAATGGAGTATTTTCTTGTACGCCCTGCCGGTTCCATCCTTTATGCCAATCTTTTCAGAACTCTGATTGATTAGTATGCGGCAATTGTGTGAATTTATGTTATAATTTTAAAAGGTTTATCCGCAATATGTGGATGTGATATGTCTGTAAATGAAAAAGAAGGAGAAACTGACGATATTATGCGCTCTCATGATAAAAACAACGGATTACATCGCAGATGGCTGATTCTTGCCCTTGCTGTTCTGGTCGTGGCGGGAATAGTGTCTGTGACAGCAGTCAGTATCGTCAGAAAGAACAGATCTGCTCAGATTGAAGAGGGCCTGCAGTTTCTGAAAACGCAGGAGAGTAAGGATCCGGGTGAGGTGGAGCAGGTTCTGTCGAAGCAGAAGAAAGCAAAGATGGAAGCAGAACGTGCCGGGATGCAGAAGAAGCTGGAAGATGGAACCATTGATGTCTGGAGTCTGTTTGGCGACACTGTCATTATGGGGGATTCCAGGGCAGAGGGATTTTATGTATTTGGTTATCTGCCAAAGTCCCGGGTTCTGGCTGATAAAGGAAATACCATTGCCAATATCGGGGATCAGGAGGATGAACTTGTGCAGTTGAATCCGGCGACACTCTTTCTGTGTTATGGTCTGAATGATATATCAAGCGGACTGTGGGACACTAAGGAGGAGTATGTGAAGGATTATGCTTCCATTCTGGATGAGCTGCATCAGAAGCTGCCGGATACAGAGATTTATGTGAATCAGACCATTCCGGCGCAACAGACAGCGATAAATGAAACACCTTCTTTTGGCAATATTCCAAAATGGAGCGAGGCAGTTCATCAGATGGTTCAGGAGAAGGGGTATGGCTGGGTGGATATGGATGATCTGCTCAGCGCGCATCAGGATATGTATGATGCGGATGCAATTCACATGGTAAGTGATTTCTACCCGCTGTGGGCAGCACAGATGATGCTCAGTGTTTATGACAGCCAGCAGGCAGGTGGAGAATCTGAGGATGTTTCAGGCACTTCAGATACGTCAGCTGCTGTGGAGAGTTCCTCTTATTCCGCTTCGGGTGCGTCTGTGCAGACGGTTTCTGCAAGCTGATAGGTCCGATCTGGAAAAGAGATAGCATGAAGGGGCTATGGTATCAGAAAAATGAAAAATAATAATACCACGCTGACAATGCTGGAAATTGTCAAATGGGCACTTGTGGCGTTGATCGCTGCTTTTATTTTACATTCGCTGATGGGAAACAGGATCAGCAGCGCAGATTTTGATTCTGTATGGAATGCAGTTACGTCGAAGGCGGATACCTCGAAAATGCAGGAGGGGGACAATCAGATGATCCGCCGTCTGTATGGACTGGACCCGGCACAGTTTGATGAGATCAGACTGGATTATCCGAAGACCAATATGGGAGCGGAAGAAATTCTGCTGGTCAGACTGAAGAAGACGGATGATCAGGAAATGGTCAGGACAGCAATGGAATCCAGGAAGAAGACGCAGATGAATAATTTTAACGGTTATGGAACGTATCAATATGCCATGCTCGAAAAAAGTCAGATTGTCATCCGTGGTAATTATGCCTTATTTGTTTCCGCAGAGGATTCAGCAGGGGTTGTGCAGGCGTTTGAGAGTGCTCTGTAAGGGGGAGAGGGCATCATGAGTTTTGGTTCACTTGTTTTTGTTTTTTTGTTTCTGCCTGTTTCTGTTCTGATATATAGGCTGCTTCCCGCAAAAAGAACGATGCTCAAAAAAATCGTTCTCCTGGTACTCAGTATACTTTTCTATGTCTGGGGTGATATGGCAAACAGTATCGTGTTGGCTGTTTCTGTCTTCTTTAATTATATCTCCGGACAACAGATACGCATCCTGTCTCTTTCGTCAGATCAGACGCGGCGTAAGAAACTAACATTGGTGATCACAGTGGCGATCAATGTACTGGTGCTGGGTATTTTCAAGTACAGCCATCTGGCACTCCCGATCGGAATTTCTTTTTATACTTTTTCAGCCCTGTCCTATGTGTTTGATATATACTATGGAAGGGTAGAGGATGATGGAAATATCCTGGATGAGATGCTGTATATTCTTTTTTTCCCAAAAGTACTGTCCGGCCCGATTATGCAGTACAGGGATTTCAAAGCACAGCTATCTCTTAACCGGGATAAGGGTATAAAGCGCAGAGATTTTACATCTGGGATGTACCTGTTCATCATAGGTCTGTTCAAGAAGGTCCTGCTTGCGGATAACCTGGGAACCGCCTTTGGGCAGATCAGTGCCCTGCAGCACATGGCCGGACTTACCGCCTGGCTTGGCATGATTTATTATTCTCTGGAACTGTATTTTGACTTCAGCGGTTATTCCGATATGGCGATCGGCCTTGCCAGAATGTTTGGCTTTAAGATTGAAAAGAACTTTGACTATCCCTATCTGTCAGATGGGGTGACAGATTTCTGGAGACGATGGCATATTTCACTTGGCGCCTGGTTCCGGGATTATGTCTATATCCCTATGGGCGGGAACCGCTGCTCCAGGGAAATGCAGCTCCGTAATCTTGCAGTTGTGTGGATTCTGACAGGACTCTGGCATGGGAATACGCTGAATTTTCTGTTCTGGGGTATTTATCATGGCTTCTTTGTGATTCTGGAGAAATTTGTAATCGGAAAGGCCCGCTTGTCCATACCAAAGCCCCTGCGGATTTTTCTGACCGATCTGATTGCCTTCTTCGGATGGATTTTTTTCTTTACACCGTCTCTTGGAGGAACGATACATTATATCGGCCAGATGTTTGGCGCAGATGGCCTCGGCTTTGCAGACAGTGCAAGTGCGTATTATCTGACCGGGAATCTGGTCCTTCTGATCGCGGCAGTGCTGTGCTGTGGACCGCTTCTGAAGCATGTGCATGAAAGGCTTGTGTACCAGGGCAGGAAGAAGATGCTGTATATTTCTGCCGCTGTGCATGCGGTGCTCCTGATTTTTTGCGTGGCAAATATGGTAGGTGCTACCTACTCGACGTTCCTGTACTTCAAATTCTGAAAAAGGTGGGAAATATGACAGAATTCAAGAATCATCATCCGGAAGGAAACTATGCTTCCCGCCAGGCTGAAGGGGGCAAGAAAGGCTCCGGGACGAGCTCAGAAAGGAATCATAAAAAAGATACCGAAAAAACCAGCCGCATGGGAGATACCGCGCCTGCCCGTCATGTCAGCCACAGCAGAAAAAGAAAATATCATTTTTACATAATCATGACCAGAATGTTTCTCGGGGCAGCTGCAGTCATTCTCATCCTGAATCTGCTTGTGCCTTCCCGGACATTTTCTGCTGATGAAAACAGAAATCTTGCCCAGAGGCCGAAGCTGACGGCTTCAGCTCTTGCCAGTGGTGATTTTTTCAAGGACTTCAACAGCTATATTTCTGATCAGTTTGTCGGAAGAGATGTATGGATGAATATCCGGTCGCTGGGAGTTGCGCTGCTCGGCAATCAGGAATCCGGAAACGTGTTTTTCGGAAAGGACGGATATCTTATGGCAAAGCCGGTTGTACCTGATACCGGTGCGGTGGACGGCACGGTACAGGCGGTCAATGATTTTGCAGGGCGACACAAGGACCTGCAGATCAGTATGCTCCTTGTGCCGGATGCAGCGAGCATCCTGACAGACAAGCTCCCTGCGAATGCTCCTGCCGGAGACCAGATCACGGATATCAGGAACTTCGAAAACCGTATGGATAGCAGCATACATTCTATTGACGCGGTTTCAGCGCTTCAGAAGAATAAAGAGCAGAAGATTTTTTACAGGACAGACCATCACTGGACCAGCCTGGGAGCATACGAGGTGTTTCTGGGCGGAGCGGGTATTCTTGGAATTGATTCTCCTATTACGGATAATAAGGTGTATACAGTCACGAATTCCTTCCAGGGAACGCTTGCGTCCCGCAGCGGACGACACATTGCCCATGATTCGATCGAGATTTATCAGCCGCAGGGTACAGATGTGGAGTATTATGTGAATTATCCGGATACCGGAGAGAAATCCGCTTCCATGTTTGATAGCGGCAAACTGAAGGAAAAGGATCAGTATCAGGTATTCTTCGGTGGAAATCATCCGCTTGTGGAGATCCATACCACAGCAAACAACGGTCGGAACCTGCTGGTTTTCAAGGATTCCTATGCAAACAGCTTCATGCAGTTTCTATATCCGTATTTTCAGAATATCATCATGATCGATCCGAGATATTATTATGATGATGTAGAAACGGCATTGACTTCCTATGGGATTACGGATGTTCTGTTTCTGTACAGTGCAGACACGCTGTTTGCAGACACAAACCTTACAGATACACTGAATGTGGAGACTGTACAGACGACTGATAGCAGCAGTGCAGCGCAAGGCGGCATAACCGGGGAGGAAAGTGTAACTGCCACATCCTCTTCATCTGATTCTATATCATCTGTTCCGGCCGCATCTTCATCAGGAACAGTGATTGCATCTTCTGCGGATGAAATGGTAAGCGGCACTTCCGTTGCCGGTTAGAGTGACAGATACAGGGGCTATCGATTTTTTATTTTTTTTAAGGAGGCAACCAATGGGTGATTTATTCAAGGAAAAGCTGATTTCTGTTCAGCCCACAATGAAAAACCGGTTTATCAAAGTTTTTTTTGTAATGCTGACTATCCTGCTGTTTTTTTTCGGTGTGATGGTGCATCCGGGATTTCTGCTCGCCGGGTTTGCAATGATCCTGCTTGACATCTGGCTGATTCCAAGGCAGAGTATTGAGTATGAATATTCTTATGTAAATGGCATCCTTGATATCGACAAAATTTATTCCAAACAGACCAGGAAGAAGGGAGCATCCTATGAACTTGCCAAAGCTGAGGTGATTGCTCCGGCGCAGTCAGATCATCTCTCTGATTACAGGAACGCAAAGGTGGTAGATTATACATCGGGATCTCCGGAGGATGAACGGAATGCCTGGGCTTTTGTGATCACGGAAAATCAGGAAAGACAGAAGGTGCTGTTTTCTCCTTCGGAGGATATGCTTCAGGACATGCGTATGCGTGCACCCAGCCGATTCTATACTGTATAAGCTCTTCGGAAACACAGACTGGCGAGACGCACGCGAAGCGCGCGTCAAAGGCAGGCCGGGCTTCTTATTGTTTTGTTCACTGGTCTGTCTGCAAGGACACTTCTCATGCAGTCCTTTGGAGTGAGTATTACGAACGGAAACAGACAAATGAGAAGTGTCCTTACCGGCAGGCCTCGCAGGGCTTTTAGGATTGACTTTCTCAAAGTGGTTTGCTAAACTCTTTTCAATCATTCAGATAGTGAAGAGTTTTTGTAACTTTTCTAAACAGGTAGCAGATATAAGAAAGGAAGAACGTATATGGGACAGATTATCGGCGAGGGTATTACTTTTGATGATGTACTTTTAGTACCGCAGTATTCAACAGTAACTCCGAATCTGGTGGATCTTGGAACGCAGCTCACGAAGAAAATCAGATTGAATATTCCTCTCATGAGTGCAGGCATGGATACGGTTACCGAGCATCGAATGGCAATCTCCATGGCCAGACAGGGTGGAATTGGTATTATTCACAAGAATATGACAATTGAGCAGCAGGCAGATGAAGTCGATAAGGTAAAACGTTCCGAAAATGGTGTCATCACAGATCCCTTTTACCTGTCCCCCGAGGATACCCTGGCAGATGCAAATGCACTGATGGCGAAGTACCGTATTTCCGGTGTGCCGATTACTGTGGGTAAGAAGCTTGTCGGTATCATTACCAATCGTGATCTTCTCTTTGAGACTGATTTCAGCAAAAAGATCAAAGAGTCCATGACTTCAGAAAATCTGATCACAGCAAAAGAGGGCGTCACGCTGGAGGAGGCGAAGAGCCTTCTTGCAAAGGCAAGAAAGGAAAAGCTCCCCATCGTTGACGATGAGGGAAACCTCAAGGGACTGATTACGATCAAGGATATCGAGAAGCAGATCAAATATCCCAATGCTGCAAAGGATGACTATGGAAGACTTCTCTGCGGTGCTGCAATTGGCATTACGGATGATGTTCTGGACCGTGTGGATGCTCTCGTCAAGGCGCATGTGGACTGCGTTGTCATCGATTCTGCACACGGTCATTCCGCGAATATCTTCAAATGCCTGCGCATGGTCAAGGGCGAGTTCCCGGATCTGCAGGTTATTGCCGGTAATGTTGCGACGGCAGAGGCTACACATGATCTGATCGAGGCGGGTGCTGACTGTGTAAAGGTTGGTATCGGACCGGGATCCATCTGCACAACCCGTGTGGTTGCAGGAATCGGTGTTCCTCAGATTACGGCAATCATGAACTGCTATGAGGAAGCGAAGAAGACCGGTACGCCGATCATTGCAGACGGAGGCATCCAGTTCTCCGGAGATATTGTCAAGGCTATTGCAGCAGGTGGCAATGTCTGCATGATGGGCAGCATGTTCGCTGGATGTGACGAGGCACCGGGGGACTTCGAACTGTTCCAGGGAAGAAAGTATAAGGTATATCGGGGAATGGGTTCCATGGGCGCAATGTCCCAGGCGCATGGCAGTGCGGACCGTTATTTCCAGGCAGGTGCGAAGAAGCTTGTGCCGGAAGGCGTTGAAGGCCGTGTGGCATACAGAGGGTCCGTAGAGGATACGATTTTCCAGATGGTTGGCGGCCTTCGTTCCGGTATGGGATATTGCGGCGCCAAGGATATCCCTACTCTTCAGGAAACTGCCAAATTTATCAAGATTTCTTCTGCTGCGCTGAAGGAGTCTCATCCGCATGATATTCACATCACAAAAGAGGCACCGAACTACAGCATTGACAATTGACGTATAAGGCGAAAACGCTCATTGAAAACGGCAGGGCTGCACCTTAGGTGTATCTCTGCTGTTTTTTGTGAAAGTCCGGGCAGGAAAAGGTGCTTTGAGGCTGTACAGGAAGGTCCCTGTCGTTTGTTTTCCAAAAGGAGAAGGTTTATGATGGAAGCTGAAAGAAGAAAAAAACTGAACCAATTATGCCTTGAGATGGTAGATTATGACCGCAGAGATCCTATGCGGATCCAGCATTTCGTTAAGGTACATGCTTTTTCGGCCCTGATTGGACAAATGGAAGGACTGGATGAGGAAACGCAGTATATTCTTGAGGCTGCTGCCTATACACATGACATTGGCATCCATAAGGCTGAGATCCGGCATGGAAGAAGCGATGGGAAATTTCAGGAAAAGTATGGGCCAGAGGAAGCCAGGGCCATGCTGGACCGACTGGGTTTTCAGAATGAAGAAATTGATAGAATCTGTTATCTGATCGGCCACCATCATACCTATACACAGATCGATGGCATGGATTATCAGATTCTGGTTGAAGCGGATTTTCTGGTGAATCTCTATGAGGACAGTGCATCTTCACTTGGTATCCGGAATGCCTATCAGAAGATTTTCCGTACGGAAACCGGAAAGAAACTGTGTCGTGAGATGTATCTGGATGCGAGAAATCAGGAATATCAGAAGTGGATTGCTTCCAAGCAGGCCGGAGAGGGCGAAATGCCCGGGATGTAAATGTGGCAGGTTTAACCGATTGGTCTGATCGAGAGATATAAAAGAGAAAATAACAGAAAGATAATAAGAAAAGTGCCGCTCTGCTCATGGAAATCCATAAGTGGAGCGGCTCTTTTTTGCGGTTACGTCTGGCGTCATCCCCTGCTAAACAGATTTAAGGCAAAAACGCCTGCAGTTAGGAAACGGTTTGTCAGAGAAGCGAATATCCGAAGCTGTTTACAAGGGCATCAATCGGAACCTTTTTCTTGCACAGCGGGCATTCATTGACCTTGTAGGATTCATACTCCGGAACGTCGGAGGCATGAAAAGCGGATACAACATGTATGCCCTTGACCTCATCCACTGCACTGAAGATTGCGCAGGCTCCGCTTGCAGTGGCTCCATAGTACTGGACACTCTCCAGAATGGAGGCAAGAGACCTTCCTGTAGTGATGGACCCCAGAAGAAGGAGGACATGCTTGCCGCGAAGCGCGATCTGCATGTTGTCCCGGAAAATGATCTGACCGGAGGCGATATACTCCGGGGAGATAACATATATTGTCTTATGGGCATTAATAGAAAGAATGCCGGATTTGGTGAGCTCTTCTGCGAGATAGGTACCTATGACTTCCGTGCCATCCAGGCAGATGATCGTATCAACCTGTGTGTCTACAGAGTAATGCATTGCAAGCAGGGATGCTACACTGTGTGCCTCGCTGCAGCGTGTCTTCAGTGTTGTAATGTCAAAAAAGCAATTGATATGAGAATGTGAGGTCGCAAAGTGCCCGCGGATAACCTTCAAGGATACATTCGAATTCATAACGGCCGGTATTTTCACATAGTTCTTGTCCATAGTATTCTGCTCCTTTCATATAACAGGTGCGCTCCCCTGTACAATGGAAACAGTATACCACATTATGCACAAAAAAGACATGGTTATTTCAAGAATAATGTTAATATTAAATAAAAATGATGCTGCCAGACCAGGAACCACATTATAAAAACTGCTGCTATACAAAGCCTTTATGGAAGATCCATAAACTACCGTATGAAAACACGCATGTCATGCGAAAAAGTATGCAGAAGAACAGTAAAATACACTGTAAAGTAAAGAACAGGAAGGATTCCTCTTGCTTTTCAATGCGGAATCCTTCCTGCTCTTTTTTATCTGTACGTTCCTTGCTTATCGCTCAGTTATTATTTGCTTTTGCTCTGTTTCTTTACATCTTCCATCATGAGGGCGCGAACCTTCAGCGGCAGACCGAAGAGATTGATGAAACCGGTAGCATCACTGTGATCATACAGATCACCGGTGGTGAAGGAAGCCAGGGAAGAATTGTAAAGGCTGTAGGGGGAGGTCGTTCCGTTGCGGATGATATTTCCCTTATACAGTTTCATCTTTACTTCGCCGGTAACAACGTTCTGCGTGGAATCTACAAATGCGCTGATTGCCTCCCGCAGCGGAGTAAACCATTTTCCTTCATATACAATCTGGGCAAGCTGGCTTCCGAGTTTCTTTTTGGCTTCCATGGTCTCACGGTCCAGAACAAGCTCTTCAAGCTGATCATGTGCCGCCATCAGGATGGTGCCGCCAGGTGTCTCATAGACACCGCGTGATTTCATGCCGACTACACGATTTTCAACAATATCGATGATACCGATGCCGTTTTCTCCGCCAAGTCTGTTCAACTCCTCGATGATCTCGGCAACTTTCATTTTCTTTCCGTTCAGAGAAACAGGAACACCCTTTTCAAATGTCAGGGAAAGATCCGTTACCTTGTCCGGGGCTTTTTCCGGTGTCACACTCAGTACGAGGAGCTTGTCATAATTTGGAGCCTGAGACGGATCTTCCAGTTCAAGACCCTCATGACTGATGTGCCAGAGGTTACGGTCACGGCTGTAGCCTTTTCCCATGGAGAAAGGCAGGTCAATACCGTGGTCCTTGCAATACTGGATCTCATCCTCACGGGACTGCATCTTCCATACATCGGTCATGCGCCAGGGTGCGATGATCTTGATTGTGGGATCGAGGGCTTTAATGCCAAGCTCAAAACGGATCTGATCATTGCCTTTTCCTGTAGCGCCGTGGCAGATCGCGGAAGCACCTTCCTTATGTGCAACCTCTACCAGCTTTTTGGCAATCAGAGGACGTGCCATTGAGGTTCCAAGCAGATAGCTGTGTTCATAAACTGCACCAGCCTTTACACAGGGCATGATGTAGTCCTCAGCAAATTCATCGATGACATCTATGATATACAGTTTGGAAGCACCGGAACTCAATGCCCTTTCATTCAGGTTATCGTCTGTCAGTTCTTCCTCCTGACCGCAGTTAATGCAGCAGCAGATGATTTCATAACCAAAATTCTCCTTCAGCCAGGGAATCAGTGCGGTGGTGTCAAGACCGCCGGAATATGCCAGTACAACCTTCTCGCTCATTATCAGTTTCCTCCTTTATAAATGGTTACATAGCAGCCTGCCGCTCTGCGGATGCTGCAAAATACTCCATTAGATTATACAGAGTCTGCAGCTACGGGACAAGCGGTTTCTATACGATTACGACATCTGAAGCCATTGCGTCATCCCTTACAAAAGCCTGAAGCGGATGACATGGCGATCGGATGTTAATATACAGCAATCATGCATGAAATGCAAGTATTAATTGCATTATTCGTGATAAAAATGCATAAAAAACTTAATAAATGCATAAATATGCATATTTTACTCTTTACATATGACTGGAAGGAGTTTATTCTTAGTAAGGTAAGACATCGGATACAGACGATATGAGTGTTTCTTCAGTCAGATGTTGTGCAGATGTCTTTATTTTCGTTCATAGGAGGATTGTCTCTATGCAGATCGGGCATGAGGGTGTGACAGCAGCAATGGGCTTCAAGGCTGCCGGAGGCCACACCGGTATAAAAAAAGGAAATACAAAAGATATGGCAATGATTTACAGTATTGTTCCCTGTGTGGCAGCCGGGACCTTTACGACGAATCTTGTCAAGGCGGCGCCAGTCCAGTGGGACCAGCATATTGTGCATGATGCGGAAACTGCGCAGGCAGTCGTGATTAACAGCGGTATCGCCAATGCTGCCACAGGTAAGCAGGGGTATGAAGCCTGCCGCAGAACAGCAGAGGCCGCAGCGAAAGCACTGCATATTCCGGTGGATTCCGTTCTTCTTGGTTCCACTGGTGTCATCGGTGCACAGATTCCTGTGGATGTGATTGAAAAGGGGATTGGCATACTGACGCCTATGCTGGACAATTCAAGAGAAGCAGCGTCCATTGCCGCACAATCTATCATGACTACGGACACGCATCCCAAGGAAGTATCTGTGTCCATCAAACTGGGAGGGAAAACGGTTACCATTGGAGGAATGTGCAAGGGTGCTGGCATGATTCATCCGAATATGTGTACCATGCTGTCTTTCCTTACCACAGATGCAGTGATTTCCAGGTCGATGCTGCAGGAGGCGCTGTCTTCTGTGGTAACAGATACATACAATATGATTTCTGTAGATGGTGATACTTCAACAAACGATACCTGTGTCATCCTTGCCAATGGTCTTGCGGGAAATGAGGATATCACGGAAAAGGGTGAGGATTATAAAAAATTCAAGGAAGCTCTGTTTGCGGTGAACCGCGAGCTTGCCAAAATGATAGCAGGGGATGGAGAGGGCGCTACCAGATTATTTGAGGTGAAGGTAGTGCATGCAAAGACAAAGGACCAGGCAGTGGTTTTGGCCAAATCGATCGTAACCTCAAATCTCACAAAGGCTGCGATTTACGGAAGAGATGCAAACTGGGGGAGAATTCTGTGTGCTATGGGGTATTCCGGTGCCAAATTCGACCCGGAGAATGTAGATCTTTATTTTGAGAGCAAGGCCGGAAAAATCAAGATTGTAGAAAACAGCGTCTCGACCGGATACAGTGAGGAAGAGGCAACACGGATTCTGTCTGAGGATGCGGTGACATGCATTGCGGATATCAAGATGGGTGAACAGGAGGCAACTGCCTGGGGCTGTGATCTTACCTACGATTATATCAAGATCAATGCGGACTACCGGTCCTGATACCGGCGCGGATCACAGACCATAATACTGCCAGAGATCACAGGTCATGTTTCGTCCCGGGATAAGATAAAAGGCAGAGAACCGGCAGAAAAATATACAGAGGGAGCAGATATGGTTAATCAGAAATATTTGGACAAGGCAGAGGTCCTGATTGAGGCGCTTCCCTACATTCAGCGCTTTAACCGGAAAATCATCGTAGTTAAATACGGTGGAAGTGCCATGATTGATGAAGAACTGAAGAAAAATGTGATCAAGGACGTGGTTCTTCTGAAGCTGGTTGGCTTCAAGCCGATTATTGTACATGGTGGTGGAAAGGAAATATCCAGATGGGTGGGCAAGGTAGGTATGCAGCCCAGATTTGTCAACGGTCTGCGTGTGACCGACGAGGACACCATGGAAATTGCAGAAATGGTTTTAAACAAGGTGAATAAGGAACTGGTCAGTATGGTGGAAAGCCTTGGTGTAAAGGCTGTGGGCATCAGCGGCAAGGATGGAGGACTCCTTCAGGTTGAGCGCAAGTATTCCAATGGAGAGGATATCGGCTATGTGGGAGATATCTGCAAGGTGAACCCCAAGATTCTTCAGGACCTTCTGGAGAAGGATTTCCTGCCAATCGTCTGCCCGGTCGGTGCGGATGCGGATTACCATTCCTATAATGTCAATGCGGATGATGCCGCAAGTGCGATCGCTGAGGCGGTCAAGGCGGAAAAACTTGCATTTCTCAGCGATATTGAAGGTGTATATTATGACAAAGATGATCCGTCCACACTGATTTCCCTTCTCACCATTGATGAGGCCAGAGATCTGATTGCCAGCGGACATGTTGCGGGGGGAATGATTCCCAAACTTGAGAATTGCATTGATGCGATTTATAACGGTGTAAACCGGGTCCATATTCTGGATGGACGGATTCCCCACTGTCTTCTCCTGGAGATCTTCACCAATAAGGGAATCGGAACGGCAATCTTAAGAAATGAAGAGGAAAAATTCAATCATGAAGACTGAGGACTATATCAAACAGACGGATACATATGTACTACATACCTACAACCGTTTCCCGGTTGTATTTGAGAGAGGTGAGGGAGTCCACCTCTATGATACGGACCAGAAGGAATATCTGGATTTTGCAGCGGGTATAGCTGTTTACGGACTGGGCTACGGCAATAAGGAGTACAATGATGCACTGAAGGACCAGATCGATAAGATCATGCACACCTCAAACCTCTATTATAATGTGCCTCTGGCAGAAGCATCCAGAAAGGTTGTCGAGTCCTGCGGCATGAGCAGGGTATTCTTTACCAATTCAGGAACAGAGGCGATTGAAGGCGCAATCAAGGCAGCCAGAAAGTATGCCTGGCTGAAGGACCGCGGCACTGACCATGAGATTATTGCAATGCGTCATTCCTTCCATGGCAGAAGCCTGGGAGCACTGTCGGTAACCGGAAATGCCGCATATCAAGAACCCTTCAAACCGCTGATCGGCGGCGTACGCTTCGCTGATTTCAATAATCTGAAGAGCGTAGAGGAGAATATCACGGATAAAACCTGCGCGATTATCATGGAAACCGTGCAGGGTGAGGGCGGTATTTATCCTGCAGAAAAGGAATTTCTTCAGGGCGTGCGCAGCCTGTGCGATGAGCATGATATTCTTCTGATTCTCGATGAAATCCAGTGTGGTATGGGGCGCACCGGAAATCTCTGGGCCTGGCAGGAATATGGCGTACAGCCGGATATCATGACCTGCGCAAAAGCGCTTGGCTGCGGCGTTCCGGTCGGATGTTTTGTCCTGAACGAAAAGGCTGCTGCACATTCCCTTGTGCCTGGTGATCATGGAACAACCTATGGTGGCAATCCCCTGGCCATGCGCGCTGTAAGCACAGTTTTCGATCTGTTTGAAAAGTACCATATTGTTGACCATGTCCGCGAGGTGACGCCGTATTTCGAACAGAAGCTGGATGCGCTGGTTGAGAAATATGATTTCCTGACAGCCCGTCGTGGCAAGGGATTCATGCAGGGGCTTGTGGTGTCCGGAAGACCGGTGGGGAAAATTGCGTCCAAAGCGCTTGAAAACGGCCTCGTAGTCATAACAGCAGGAGCTGATGTGGTTCGTCTCGTGCCGCCTCTGATTATTGAAAAGGAAGATATTGATGAGATGATTCCCCGGCTGGAGGCATCATTCTGAATTTTTCAAAAGACGTGCAGCAAGGGCTGCACGCCTTTTTCAGGCAATATGTAAAGACAATTTCCGCCAGACCCTTGTATTTGACGCAAAAGTCCGCTACAATATTTTTGGTCGGTTATCTCTGTGCCGTAATTTTTATCCTACGTTCATCTGCTGTAAAATGCGGATATCAGTTCAATAAAAAAGTGACCGGAGATAAATATGTTTGTACTATCATATAAAAGGGTTTTATGGCAGACAGCAGGCAGGAGCTTCCCTGCAATTCGTCGTGTGCTGGTGTGCTTTATTCTGGCTTTGCTGGCTGTATTTCCGATTTTACTGACTGGTTGCGGAGAGGATGAGGGTGTTTATCAATTGTCTTCATCTTCTGCTGTAGCAGCAGGTTCTTCTGCTTCTGTAACCGCTTCTTCTGCTGAAACAGGTGCTTCCGTGGCGGCTGCCGATCATGCGGCAGGTACAACCGGTGAATCCGGTTCTCAAATGCAGGATGATTCTGCAGAGGATCGTTCCGATTCGGACACAACCTCTACAGGTGAAACAACGTGCTATGTATACGTCTGTGGAGCAGTGCGCAATCCCGGTGTCTATGCGCTTCCGTCCGGCAGCCGCGTCTATGAGGCGATTGCCATGGCTGGCGGGACGACTGAGGAGGCTGATGACCGGAGTCTGAATCAGGCATCCGTTATTGCGGATGGCCAGCAGATTACGGTTTACACCAGAGAAGAAATCGAGAAGCAGCGGGAGAATGGCGGCGTTTTGCCCGGACAGGAGAAGACGGGGGAGTCTGGTAATGCATCCTCCGATGCAGAAACGGTAAAGTCCAGGGTGAATATCAATTCTGCCACAAAAGAGGAATTGATGACCCTGACGGGAATCGGTGAAGCGCGGGCGAATGCCATTATCGCTTACAGGGAAGAGCATGGTGCCTTTTCTAGAATAGAGGATATCATGCAGATTGATGGTATCAAGGAAAAAGCCTTTGCGAAGATCCGGGACAGTATCGAAGTATGACCAGACATGCTGCCCTGCAGAAGAGTGAGACGCATTCGAAGTCTGCACTTTGTTCTGTTGGGACATGTTATTCGGATATTTTTGGCTTGCAGAGTTGTATTGAGGATGTAGAGGTCTGGGAAATGGCAAATAAGGTTCTGGTAGTTGATGATGAGAAGCTGATTGTAAAGGGAATCCGTTTTTCGCTGGAGCAGGACGGATATGAGGTCACCTGCGCTTATGATGGAGAGGAGGCACTGAACCTGGCGAAGGAGAATGATTTTGATATCATTCTTCTGGATCTTATGCTTCCGAAGATGAGCGGCCTTGAGGTATGCCAGCAGATCCGCGAATTTTCCAATGTGCCCATCATCATGCTGACAGCCAAGGGAGAGGATATGGACAAGATCATGGGCCTGGAGTACGGCGCCGATGATTATATCACGAAACCCTTCAACATCCTGGAGGTAAAGGCCAGAATCAAGGCAATTCTGCGAAGAACAAGAAAGACGGAGAAGACAGAGGAGAAGGCGAAGATTATCCAGGCAGGCGATCTGCGTCTGGATATAGACAGCCGGAGAGTGTTTATTGGAAACCGTGAAGTGAATCTGACTGCAAAGGAATTTGATGTCCTGCAGCTTCTGGCTTTTAATCCGAACAAGGTATACAGCAGAGACAATCTTCTGAACATTGTCTGGGGCTATGAGTACCCTGGTGATGTCCGCACGGTGGATGTTCATATCAGGAGGCTGCGTGAGAAGATTGAGGAGAATCCGTCAGAGCCACGCTATGTGCATACAAAGTGGGGTGTGGGATATTATTTTCAGGCATGAGCAGTCTGTTTCGGTTTGAGATGCTTTTGCGCAGGTTACGGTAAGCTCTCGCCTGATAAGGATAGTAAGGGGGATCTTATATGGCAGACAGAAAAAGAAAGCCAGATGACCGGCCGTTAAAATTGATAATGGTGATTCTGATTGCAGTGATGGTGATTCTCTTTATCCGTTTTCTGGCAGGTGCCTCCGGCAAACAGGATGCATCGAAGAATACAGAGGCGGTGCAGGGCATATCGGCTTCTTCCGTGCTCACACAGCCGTCACCTTCTGCGGCAGTAAATACAAATAATTCTGGTGTCAGCAGTTCTTCAGGAAGTACTTCAGATACTTTACAGGCGGTCTCCATATCCTCCTCTTCAGCGGATACAGGAAATTCCGTGCAGTCGGTTTCTTCGTCATCCACATCATCTGTTTCGGACAGCAGCGCGTCTGATTCCGCAAAGAAGGGAGATACCGCAACGATTACGGACGGGAGCGGAAATACAGTCACCGTCACCTTTGACAGCGGCGTCGCATGGTATGATGCAAGTGGTAATGTATATTCGCCTCTGGGATCCGGGAACTGGATGGACGCGTCCGGTAATATCTACACGCAGACGGGTTCGGGATCCACGAGCCAGAGCGGCCTGGCAGGTGGGAGCTCCGGCCGGAATCTTCTCAATCCATGATTTTTATTTATTATTTATTTCAATTCGGTATTTATCCGGAATGATCTGACAGACTAATATATTAATGCAAATCAGCGAATACCCGCGTATTGCCTTATGATATGCGATCTCCCAGTCAGGACATTGAATATGGAACCTGCCTGGGAATAGCATACCACGATGCGATATGTGGGTATTTTTCAGTGGGATGAACAGTAAAAGTATGGTATGATAATACAGCGTTCAGAGAATATTGGGAAAAGCAGGAGAAGACCGATGAAAAAGGACAGGGATGTGAGGGAGTGGTACCGCCTGGACAATGCAGCCAAGCTGATACCGTCTACAATGAATGGCGCCGATACCAGAGTATTCCGGCTGGTCTGTGAGCTGAAGGAGGAAGTAGATCCTGATGTGCTCCAGCAGGCACTCGAGGAGACACTGCAGGAATTTCCTTATATGAACTGCTGCCTGCGCAAGGGCATCTTCTGGTATTATATGGATGAGCTTCCAGGCTGTGAGGAGGTGCGTCAGGAGAATATTCCGGCTCTGAAGGCTTTATATATTCCCGGAAAGAAGAATTTCCTGTATCGGGTCAGCTATTTCCACAGAAGGATCAATGTGGAGATCTTTCATGTGCTTTCCGATGGGACTGGTGGTTATATGTTTATCCAGTCGCTTGTAGCGGCTTATCTGGTGCGAAGGCATCATCTGGACAGAAGTCTGATCCGGACTGATCAGGCTTCTGTCACGGAAAAGCAGACAGATGCCTTCAGCAAATACTATGAAAAACGGGAGTGCAGAAAGAGAAATTATCTCAAGGAGATGTTTCCGGTCAAGGCCTATCAGATCAGGGGCATACAGGATCCCAATCTGGAGGAGCATCTGCTGGAGGGTACGGTTCTGGTGGATGATGTACTGAAGGTGGCGCATGCGCATCATGCGACGGTAGGGATTCTGGTGACATCTCTGTGGATTGAAGCGATTATCCGGGAGATGAAACGCTCTGAATACAACAGACCTGTTGTGGTAAGTGTACCGGTGAATCTGCGGCAGTTTTTTCCGTCTGAGACCAGCCGCAATTTTTTTGGCGTAATTCAGGTTACCTATTATGCCACGGATTACGATGGCACCCTGCAAAGTATTATTGATCCGGTGCACAGAGAATTCGACAGGCAGCTGACGGAGGAAAATATACGGAAGACCATGAATTCCTATTCTGCGCTGGAGCATAATCTTGCGGTGCGTGTCATCCCGCTTTTTTTTAAGGATATTGCCCTTCAGGGTATCGCGTTCCGGATGAATACAGGCGTCACTACATCGGTATCGAATGTTGGGCGGGTGAACCTTCCGCCGGAACTGGCTGTTTATGTGGAGAAATTTTCCAGCTTTATGTCCTGCAAGACAATTTTTCTGTGTATCAGTTCCTTTGGCGACCATATGGTATTCGGGATCGTCTCATGCTTCGAACGGCATCCTGTGTCCATGCATTTCTTTCGGAGGCTGGTGCAGCTTGGTGTGCCTGTAGAGGTCGCCAGCAATGATTGTGATAAGGGGGTGTAAATCATGCAGCAGTGCAACAGATGCCAGATCAGAATCCGGGGCAGCAAGCGGGTCTGCCCGCTTTGTGGCGGAGCTCTGAGTGGTATACCTGAAGATCCGTCATTCCCGGCGCTTCCGAGAAAAAAGTTCAGCCGTCTCAGTGCGGTAAAGCTGGCGCTCTTTCTGCTGATCGCATTTCTGATCACAGATGCGCTGATTATTTATCTTGTAAAGAGGGTCCCGGCATGGATGCCGCTTTCTGTCTTCAGTGCGGCAGTTGGATTTGCAGATGTCTGCGTGCTGGTTTATTTCCGCAACAATATTCTCAAGAATATACAGATTCAGGTTGTTCTCGGCATTATTCTGAGTCTTGTAATCGATCGCAGTACAGGATGGCATAAATGGTCCATTCACTGGGTGATGCCGGTGGCTATAGTAAGTATTATGGTAGCGACGATATTGATCGGTGCAGGCCTTAAGATGGCTTTGCAGGAGTTCGTTCTTTATCTGCTGGTGGATACCCTGCTTTCTCTGACGCAGTGGTTCTTCCTGCTGACCCACAGAAATACCTTTCCGCTTCCTGCTGTGATCAGCATTGCGTCCTGCATCCTGATGTTCCTTGGCATCCTGATTTTTCGTTGGAGGGATTTTTTCTCTGCCTCCTCACGATATTTTAATATCTGAGTACGGGTATATTCTGTTCTTGTGTTGCTGCCTGTTGTGTGGAGTTTTTTATGAAAAAGAAACTGAAGCATTTTGCCTTTTACCGGAGTATCCGGTTCTATATTATGATACTTCTCTTTGTGATCGGCATTGTACCATCCATTGTGGTTGAGAGTGTGATTGTACAGAGCTATGAGACGCGTGCGGTCAATCAGAGAACCATCATGGTGAAAAGCCAGTGTGAAATACTGGCGGACCAGCTGTATAACCGCGGCTATCTGACGGATAGCACGGATGAGGTGATCAACGGCGAGTTTGATCTGCTCACCAGAATATATGGCGGCAGAATAGTTGTGATCAACAGTGACGGTAAAGTCATTAAGGACACGTTCAATATTGATAACGGGAAGTACTCCCTCTCCCAGGAGGTCATGGATTGCCTTAATGGCAATGAGAGCAGCCGATATGACCGGGACAACAAGTTTATTGAGCTTACCTTCCGCATCAAGGATCCGGACAAGAAAAGCAGAAGCGAAGATACAAAAGGGGTCCTGCTGGTAAGTGTGTCTACATCGGAAATCAGTATCAGTAAGGGTATTCTGGAAGAGAGGGGGATGCTGATCCTTGCGATCATCATACTGGTAATTCTCGTTCTTGGTTATATTTTATCAGGCGTTCTGGTCAAGCCCCTGCAGAAAATCACGCAGTCGATTGAGGGGATCACCGACGGGTACCAGGATGAGAGTATTTCAGTGAATGACTACAAGGAGACAAAGCTGATCACGGATGCCTTTAATCGTATGCTTGCCCGTGTTAAAACGGTGGATGACAGCCGGGAGGAATTTGTTTCCAATGTATCTCATGAACTGAAAACGCCGCTAACCTCCATGAAGGTGCTGGCAGATGTGCTCAATCAGAATCCGGATGCACCTATTGAGGAGTATCAGGAATTCATGAAGGATATTTCTGCTGAGATTGATCGCGAGAATTCCATTATCACGGATCTTCTGACCCTTGTGCGGATGGATAAGAAGTCGGCAGATCTGAATATCACAGATGTAAATATTAATGATGAGCTGGCACAGATCGTCAAACGATTGAAGCCTATTGCAGACAAGGCAGGTGTTGAAATAATTCTGGACAGCTTCCGTCCGATTACAGCCGAAGTTGATCAGACGAAGATATCCCTGGCCTTTACGAATATTATAGAAAATGCAATTAAATACAACAAGCCGGAGGGAGGATGGGTACGGATCTCCCTGAATGCAGACCGGAAATACTTCTATACCACTATTTCAGACAATGGAATCGGTATCCCGGAGGAGTCCATCAACAACATTTTCGAACGGTTCTACAGGGTGGACAAGAGCCATTCCCGTGAGATCGGCGGAACCGGCCTGGGACTGGCAATTACGAAGAAAGTGATTGTGATGCATCGGGGTGCGATCCGCGTTAAAAGCAAGCTGGGAGAGGGTACTACTTTTTCCATCCGCATTCCGATTGTTCATATTGTATAATGGAGGCTTGACCGACAATGAAAAAGATATGCAGCGCGCTTATGGTTCTCTGCCTGGTATTGGGGATGACTGCCTGCAGCCCGGCACTTACGGGGACATCGGAAGCTGCAGGTTCGCTGACGAACGATTCGAATGATTCAGCTGCCTCCTTGTATTACCTGAATAAAGATGAAAACAGTATTGTTTCTGTACGCTACAGCTTCAAGGAACCGGACGCCGAAGGGAGAGTCGTAGAAATGATTGCCCAGCAGTCCCAGTCTCCGGAGAGCAGTGATATGATTCTGCTTTTGCCAAAGGATGTCAGGATTCTGGATTACAAGCTCAGTGACCAGGCATTGACTCTGAATCTGAGTGCATCCTTTAATGATGTGAAGGGTACGAGAAGAATTCTGTGCCTTGGAGGACTGGTCCGGAGCTTTGCACAGATTGACGGTGTTGACAAGATTTTGTTTACGGTGGATGGCAAGGATCTCACGGACAGCAGCGGAAATGCAGTGGGTGCTCTTACAGAGGACAGCTTTGTAGAAAATGCCGGAGAAAATATCAATGCATATCAGGAGATGGATATGACGCTGTATTTTACTGACCAGACGGGATCCAGACTTGTGCCTGAAACCAGGAAAGTTTATTACAGCAGCAATGAGCCCATTGAAATGGCGGTTGTTGAGGAACTGATTCAGGGCCCATCCCAGAGTGGCCATTATCCGGTATTCTCTACGGATACTCAGGTGCTGAGCGTGATCAGCCAGGAAGGCGTATGCTATGTGAATTTTGATGACAGTGTACAGAACAGTATCCTGAGTATCAGCGAAGAAATTCCGATCTATGCAATCGTGAATTCGCTGGCTGAAACCTGCCATATCAGGAAGGTCCAGTTCCTGATTGACGGGGAAAGTGATACTGTTTTCCGCAATAGTATGGATCTCAGTGTCCAGTATACGGAGAACAAGGATCTGGTTGTATCCTGACAGGAAAACAGGTATTGGCTTGTTTCATGATACAAAAATATAGATGTTAAGCCTCCGGGTGTGTTGCGCAGCAGCCCGGAGGTTTTTTTCATGCTTATGTGATCGTGATGACGCTAGGGCCGGATCTGTGCGAAAATTGCACCCCGGGTTATTGCGGTGCCACGATGGCGGTATGAACGGGTCTTGTAAAAGGGTACCAAATATGTTGGGTTTCATTTGCCGGCAATTTGTAGGATTTGATGATTGTTGTCCTGCAAGCCGGATGTTATGGTGTTGTCATGAAGATGTTTCTGGTCGTTCTGCTGGTTTTTCCTTTCTCCTTTCTCTGACTTTTTCTGTACAACGCAAAGTATCATCACCGGGTAATTCCGGTATGTCAGTAAATGTCCGGATTTCAGGACAATGTCTTAAACCCTTACGTTTTGAACACAACATAAAGAGGAGTGATTTGTATTGCGATATCGCCCGATCTGTATCGTCTGCCTGCTTCTGATGCTGGGGATACTTGTGTGCCACTGGACGGGCATTCCTGTGTTTGGTCAGCCGGCACTTTCTGCATCACAGAGGAAGCAGCTTTCCTTTGGAACAGATGCAAGCTGTACCGGCGTGATCCGGGACCGTGTGCAGAAGAAAAATTCCATGCAATATATTGTAAAGGACTGTATCGTGCAGTTTTACGGACCAGATGGACAAAGCCAGCAGGTATCCATGGAGTATGTCAAGGCGACGGTGCTGCCGGATCAGGGAAATACGGAAAGCAGCTATCTGCCGATCGGATCTGTTGTGAGGCTTCAGGGAGAAATCCGTGAAATCCAGGGCCCCTCTAATCCCGGAGAATTCGACAGCAGGGCATATTTTGCCTGTCAGAGAATTTATTACGAGCTGATGGAGGAGAGCTGTACAGTGCTGGAGCATGGATCCGGTATCAGAGAGCAGCTTGCCCTCTTCCGACAGGGGACAGGGAAGCTGCAGGCCGGTATCATGCATCCGGAACAGGCCGGAGTCCTTGCTGCCATGCTTCAGGGAGACCGCACGATGCTGTCGGAGGAAAGTCTTACCCATTATCGATATGGCGGTGTGATGCATGTGCTTGCCATATCAGGTCTGCATATTTCACTGCTTGGCATGATGGTTTTTCATATGCTGACCGGTCTTCTGTTCAGATGCTTTCCACGGCATGTGCAGTACGGACAGATTACGGCGGTTGTACTGGCTGTGCTTGCCATGCTGGTTTATTGCCTGTTTGTCGGATCTCCGGTATCGGCGATCCGCGCACTGGTTATGTTTGGTGTGTCGCTCGGTGCAAGGGCACTGCACCGTTCTTATGACAGTCTGTGTGCGCTGGGATTATCGGCCATATTGATTCTGCTTGCCAATCCCGGATATCTTTTTTATTCCGGTTTTCTTCTTTCCTATGCAGCTGTGGGCGGAGCCGCCCTGTTCTATCCTGCCTTTCTCGGTATGATACCAGGCGACTTCTGGCACACAGGGAGCAGGATGAAGAAGCTTCTGGAGAAAATCATAGAAGCTGTTCTGATCTGGTGTTCTGTAATGGTCTGCACCATTCCCCTGATGGCCGTCTTTTTTTTCGAGATATCCGTGCTGCCATTTGCCACACTTCTGATTGTTCCCGCAATGGGAATCGTTCTTACACTTGGATTTTTGGGCAGTGCAGCGGGCATGCTGTTTCCCGCTCTCGGGTGGGTACTGCTTATTCCTGTGGATCTGGCGCTGCAGGTCTTTGATAAGATCGCTGAATTTGCGATGCGCATTCCGTTTTCCACCTGGACTGTCGGAAAACCGGATTTCTGGCAGGTTATTACGTATTATTGCTGCCTTTTGTTTTTTCTGATCTGTATGAAAATCAGGAGAAGGGGAAAGGGGATCCTGCTGCTTGCATCTGCAATCCTGGTACTCAGTCTGAAATGGAGTCCGGATTTCTCTCTTACAATGCTTGCTGTCGGGCAGGGAGACTGTATGGTTGTCAGTCAGGGAAAAGGCATCTGGAAGAGTGGGGGCGATCCGGTATTCCTGGTGGATGGAGGCAGCAGTACTTTGAAAAATATGGCCGAATACCAGCTGATCCCTTATCTGAAATCCAGGGGCGTTACCCGAATCCGGGGCATCTTTGTCAGTCATGGCGACCTGGATCATATAAATGGAATTGAAGAACTCCTGCGGAAGATCCGTGACAATTCGGCGCGGCTGCGGGTTGATGTTTTGTATATGACGCCCCAGATGCAGACGGATGCTGCGGGGATTCGTCTGCAGAAAGCCTGCAAAGCCATAGGTACGGAGGTAATATACCTGAAAAAAGGAGACCTGATAAAGGAGGGGATGCTGCGTGTCCGTGTACTGCATCCGGAAGGTATGCAGAGCCGTTTTCAGGAAAAACCTGAAAATTCCGGGAGCAGAAATGAGGATAGCATGGTACTTCTGGTATCCGCAGGTGCATTTGATGCCCTGCTCACTGGAGATCTGGAGGGCAGCGGGGAGGAAGCCTTATTACAGGAAGCCGGGCAGGCAGAATGCCTGAAGGTTGCACACCATGGCTCCCGTAATTCAACTTCTTCCGCTCTGCTTCATAAGATCCAGCCTCGGGTGTGCATGATTTCCGCTCCTGCGAAAAGTCGTTACGGGCATCCGCATGCAGAGACACTGAAGCGAATTGGTGAAGCGGGGGCTGTCTGTTATGTCACAAAGGATCATGGGGCGATATATCTGGAGACTTCCGGGAAGGGTGATTTCCGGATCCGTACATATAAGCGGGGTGTGCCTGAATCACAGGAACCAGGGAACCGGTGATCTTCATTTCATGTTACCTGCCTTTTGTGACAGGCCTCAGAACAGTATACATTTTACGTTACAGTTTACTGGTGTGTCAGGAGGGCACTTCTCATGCAGTCCTTTGGAGTGAGTACTACGGACAGTTTGCTGGTTTTTATGCGGAATTGCCAATAATGTTAATTGCGAGAATGTTTGAGGAGGGCGTTTTTTGCCCGACGAGTTTCGCAGCAACAAAAAACAAGCATAAAACCAGCTTACTGTCCGTTTACGAACGGAAACAGACAAATGAGAAGTGTCCTCCTGCCACACCTCTGAACAGCAACCATTTTACGGCAGGTAAAGTGCGGAAAAGCGGATGCTGACGATGTCTGCCGATTATGGTAAAATAAAAAAATAAAGCCGTGTTTTTGAATTTGTTTGAAATGGAGCATAGATCATGAGGACAATTCGGGAGGATATCAAAAGCGGAAATTTCAAGCAGGTGTACCTGTTGTATGGGCCTGAAGCCTATCTGCGAAACCAGTACCGTGACCTGCTGCTACATGCACTGGTTCCGGAAGGTGATACGATGAATTTTTCCCGCTATCAGGGAGAAAGTGCGGATGAGCGTGAAATTATAGCACAGGCTGATACCATGCCGTTTTTTGCAGAACGCAGAGTGATCCTGATTGAAAACAGCGGCTTTTTCAGGAAGAAGGCAGAACAGCTTGACCAGTACATGGAGAAGCTTCCGGATTATCTGATCATGATCTTTGTGGAAGATACGGCTGATAAACGGAGCCGGCTGTATAAACTGGTCAGTAAAATCGGCCATGCTGCAGTCTTTGAGACTCAGACAGAGGAAACACTGACCAGGTGGGTGCTGAATGCCATGACAAAAGCAGGAAAAAAGATCACCCGTGAAAGCATGCATCATTTTCTGGAGATCACCGGCACAGATATGGCAAATATCAGCAGTGAACTGGAAAAGCTTCTCTGCTATACAATGGGCAGGGAGGTCATTACAACCGCTGATATTGATGCCATCTGTGCGCCGCAGGTTTCCAATCAGATCTTTGCCATGATCCGATCCGTTGCGGAGCATCAGCAGAAAAAAGCACTGGATTATTATTATGATCTGCTGGCGCTCAAGGAGCCACCGATGCGGATCCTTTATCTTCTTGCCCGTCAGTACAATCAGCTTCTCCAGGTAAAGACCCTTTCTGCAGATGGATTTCCAAATCGGGAGATTGCTTCAAAGACGGGGATGCCACCATTTGCGGTCAGCCGCACCCTTACTCTGTGCCGGAATTATCCGGTTCCCCGGCTGGAGAAGATTCTAAAGGATTTTGTACAGGCAGAAGAAGATGTAAAAACAGGTAAGCTTGATGAAAAGCTGAGCGTTGAAATGATGATTATGAAATGCTCTGCCAGATAATCGGGCTGCCAGATAATCGGGTCAGATAGAGCTGCATGTCCAATCCGCAATCCGGACAAATGAGAAAATGCCAGCTGTCTAAGTGCGGACAGACATGCAGACTGCTTTTGCAGGCTCTGTCCAGGCAGATCATGTGAAAAAGAAAAACACGAGGCGACGACTCCTCGTGTTTTCATACATGCATGTATTATATCTATTATATATTACTGAATAGAGTTTACAGCTTTGCTTAAGCGGGACACTTTTCTGGATGCGTTATTCTTGTGAAGAACGCCCTTTGTCTCGGCTTTGTCGATTACAGAAGAAGCATTGATCAGCGCTGCCTGAGCTGCTTCCTTATCCTTTGCGGCAACTGCTGCCTCAACCTTCTTGACTGAAGTCTTTACAGCGGATTTGATCGCCTGATTTCTGTCAGCCTTTGTCTTGTTTACAAGAATTCTCTTTTTCGCGGATTTAATGTTAGCCAAACTGTACACCTCCTTTGATTCATATTATGTATCCTGCTGTTCTTTATAGGATGACACTTTTCCACTTCCGAACATGCTTTTCTATATTATGCTATTTCCATACAATTGTCAACCAGAATATTAAACCAAATAGTTACTGTTCAGAGGTGCGTCAAGAGGACACTTCTCATTTGTCTGTTTCTGTCCGTAGTTACTCACTCCAAAGGCCTGCATGAGAAGTGCCCTTGTACCCCTGCCTGCTGCTGGATAGTAACTCATATCTTGAACCTTGCGGCTGTTGATAAAGTCGGGTATAATCTCCCTGTATATTAGCCTGTTTCTGTACGGAAATGACAGGAGGGTTCCGGGATATTTACAGCACTTAGTGCAGTGCTTTGGCAATTTATCCGGTTATTCGGGAGGTAAAATTTTGTCCACGATAGATCAGAGCAAAATCCGTAATTTTTGTATCATCGCCCATATTGACCACGGGAAATCCACATTGGCGGACCGTATTATTGAGAAAACCGGTCTGCTCACCAGCCGTGAGATGCAGAACCAGATTCTGGACAATATGGATCTGGAGCGTGAACGGGGCATCACAATCAAGGCCCAGGCATGCCGCACAGTATATAAGGCAAAGGACGGGGAGGAATACATTCTGAACATGATCGATACCCCTGGCCATGTAGACTTTAATTATGAAGTATCCAGAAGTCTTGCCGCCTGTGACGGCGCTGTGCTGGTAGTGGATGCCACCCAGGGGGTGGAGGCGCAGACTGTCGGGAATGTATACCTTGCTATGGAGCATGATCTGGAGGTCTTTCCTGTACTTAACAAGATAGATCTTCCCAGTGCGCACCCGGAAGAGGTGAAAAGCGAGATCGAGGATGTCATCGGCCTGGATGCTGAGGATGCGCCTGAGATCTCAGCCAAGACCGGACAGAATGTGGAGGCTGTACTCGAAGCAATTGTACATAAGATTCCCGCTCCTACGGGGGATATTCATGCACCGCTGAAGGCACTTATTTTTGATTCCGTTTATGACTCCTACAAGGGGGTCATCATCTCTGTCCGGCTTCGGGAGGGAAGTGTCAGGGCTGGAGACAGGATCCGGATGATGGCGACCGGTGCTGAGGAAGAGGTAGTAGAGGTCGGATACTTCGGCGCGGGCCAGATGATTCCCTGTGATGAGCTGGAAGCAGGTATGGTCGGCTACATCACTGCCAGCATCAAGAATATCAGAGATACCCGTGTCGGAGACACTGTAACCAATGCAGATCATCCCTGTGCCGAACGGCTGCCCGGATACAAGAAGGTACAGTCCATGGTATACTGCGGCATCTATCCGGCTGATTCGGCGAAATATCCAGAACTTCGGGATGCACTTGAAAAGCTTCAGCTTAATGATGCATCGCTGTTTTTTGAGCCAGAGACATCGACAGCACTTGGGTTTGGTTTCCGCTGCGGCTTTCTCGGACTGCTCCATCTGGAGATCGTGCAGGAGAGACTGGAGCGTGAATACAATCTGGATCTGGTGACGACAGCACCTGGTGTTGTATATAAGATTCATAAGACAAACGGGGAGGTTATGGAACTGACGAATCCGTCCAACCTGCCGGATCCTTCTGAAATAGAATATATGGAGGAGCCCATGGTAAAAGCAGAGATCATGGTCACGACGGAGTTTGTAGGTCCGATCATGCAGCTCTGCCAGGAACGTCGGGGAGAGTACCAGGGCATGGAATATATAGAGACTACCAGAGCGCTGCTCACCTACCATATGCCTCTTAATGAGATCATCTATGACTTTTTCGATGCGCTCAAATCCAGGTCCAGAGGGTATGCATCTCTGGATTATGAGATCATCGGCTACCAGAGAAGTGAGCTGGTGAAGCTCGATATTCTGGTAAATAAGGAGCCGGTTGATGCCTTGTCCTTTATTGTCTTCGCGGATTCTGCCTATGACAGGGGGAGAAAAATGTGTGAGAAGCTGAAGGAAGAGATTCCAAGACAGCTGTTCGATATTCCGATCCAGGCGGCAATCGGTTCCAAGGTAATTGCAAGGGAGACAGTAAAGGCACTTCGGAAGGATGTCCTGGCAAAATGCTACGGTGGAGATATTTCCCGGAAGAAGAAGCTGCTTGAAAAGCAGAAGGAGGGCAAGAAGAAAATGCGCCAGATTGGAAATGTTGAAATCCCAAAGGACGCCTTTCTTAATGTGCTGAAGCTTGACGAGAATTGATTTCGGGGATATTTATGAGTCTGGAGCTGTATATTCATATTCCGTTTTGTGTCCGTAAATGCGGATATTGTGATTTCCTGAGCTTTCCCTGTGCATCTGAGGTGATGGAACAGTATCTGGAGGCATTAATCCGCGAAATTCATATGCTTTCAATGAAGGACCAGAAGGTTTCTTCTATATTTATTGGCGGGGGAACTCCCTCCCTGCTGCCGGCTGAAGATATAGGGAAGCTTTTATCCGCTGTCAGGGAAGCGTTTGTGCTGGATCCGGATGCGGAAATATCCATAGAAGCCAACCCCGGCACCCTGGACCCGGAAGGTCTCTGCCTTTACAGGGAATCCGGTATTAACCGGCTGAGCATCGGCTGCCAGTCTGCCGATGATAATGAGCTGAAACGGCTGGGAAGGATTCATACCTTCCGGAAGTTTCAGGAAAGCTTCCGGTATGCGCGGGAGGCAGGGTTCGATAATATCAATGCAGATCTGATGTCGGCGATACCGGGTCAGAGCGTACGGTCATGGGAGCAGACGCTTCGGAGCGTTGCACGGATGCAGCCGGAGCATATTTCTGCATATAGTCTGATTATAGAGGAGGGAACTCCCTTTTACGATAAATACCATGGTGTCACCCTGGCGGCTGCTGATGGCGCATCCGATGCTGACCTGCAAAGCATAGAACAGGATACATTTCACCTTATCCCGGAGGAGCAGCTTCCGGGCGAGGAGACGGAACGCAGAATGTATGAGATGACAGAGGAAATTCTGTCAGAATATGGATATCACCGATATGAGATATCCAACTATGCCAGAAGCGGCAGAGAATGCCGTCACAACATCGGCTACTGGACAGGCGTACCCTATCTGGGGCTTGGCCTTGGAGCATCATCCTTCACTGGAAGCATACGATTCCGGAATACGGAAAATCTTCATAAATACATTAAGGAGGCAGGCAAAGAGCCGGAATCCGGGGCGATTTGCAGCCTGTTCAGGGAGGAGGCGTGCGGTTTTTCCCGTAAGGATGTGATGGCAGTGCTTGGGAAGAACGGACGGGAGGAGACTGAATTCCTTGAGAGGGAGGACCAGATGGCGGAGTTTATGATTCTCGGTCTGCGCATGACTAAGGGCGTGTCAGCAGAGACTTTCAGAGAAAAATTCGGCTGCAGTGTAGAGGAACGCTACAGCAGTGTACTTCGTAAGTATACAGATGCCGGTCTTCTGCAGTCTGCGGATGGAAGGATTTTTCTGACACCGTCCGGTATTTCGGTGTCAAACCGTATTATGGCGGATTTCCTGTAGATGGCTGTAAGAACTGCGTGTCCGGGAATGACAAGATAAGGAGAATATATTGACAGAGAAGAACCATTTTATCAGAATCAGAGGTGCCGCAGAAAATAATCTGAAGCACATCAATATAGATATTCCAAGGGACAAACTGGTTGTACTTACAGGGCTTTCCGGATCCGGAAAGAGCTCCCTTGCATTTGATACGATTTATGCCGAGGGGCAGAGACGCTATATGGAAAGTCTCTCCTCCTATGCAAGGCAGTTCCTCGGGCAGATGGAAAAACCGAAGGTTGACAGCATCGACGGACTTCCTCCGGCAATCTCCATAGATCAGAAGTCTACGAACAGGAACCCGAGATCTACAGTAGGAACCGTCACAGAGATCTATGATTATTTCCGCCTTCTTTATGCAAGGGTCGGTATTCCGCATTGTCCGAAATGCGGAAGGGTGATCAGCAGGCAGACGGTGGACCAGATGGTCAGTCAGATTATGGAGCTGCCGGAGCGGACACGGATCCAGCTGCTCGCCCCGGTGGTGCGCGGGCGTAAGGGACGCCATGAGAAGATTCTGGAGCAGGCGAGAAGATCGGGCTATGTCCGGGTAGTTGTGGATGGTAATCAGTATGAGCTCTCAGAACAGATCACTCTCGACAAGAACATCAAGCATAATATTGAAGTGGTTGTGGACCGGCTGATCATTCGTCCCGGTATAGAAGCGCGTCTGACGGATTCCATTGAAAATGTTCTGAAGCTTTCCGGAGGTCTGCTTATCGTTGATACCATGGATGGAAAAACGCAGAATTACAGTGAGAGTTTTTCCTGTCCCTATTGCGGGATCAGCATTGATGAGATTGAGCCAAGAAGCTTTTCCTTCAATAATCCATTCGGTGCCTGTCCGGTATGTGCCGGTCTGGGCTATAAGATGGAGTTTTCTGAATCATTGATGATACCTGATCCGTCCAGATCCATTGACGAGGGGGCTTTTGCGGTTCCTGGCTGGCAGTCCAGTACACAGAAAGGGAGTTTTACCCGCTGCCTGCTGGAGGCTCTGGCTGACGAATATGGATTCTCCCTCTCCACTCCCTTCCAGGATTATCCCAGGAAAATACATGATATCCTGATCTATGGCACGGATGGACATTCGGTACAGGTTCATTATAAAGGCCAGAGGGGAGAAGGGGTTTATGACGTCGCTTTTGAGGGACTGATCAGGAATGTGGAGCGCAGATACAGAGAGACTGCATCTGAATCCTCCAAGGCGGAATATGAGAGTTTTATGAATATTTCTCCCTGTCCGGCGTGCCACGGGCAGCGGCTGAAACCGGCTTCTCTGGCAGTTACGGTTGCGGATAAGAATATCTATGAAATTACGAATTTATCTATAGAGAACCTCCTTGGCTTTCTGGATACCATCAGTCTCAGTGAGCATCAGATGATGATAGGAAAGCAGATACTGAAGGAGATCAGAAACCGTGTATCGTTTCTGCATGAGGTAGGGCTTGATTATCTGACCCTCGCGAGAGCAACAGGAACACTTTCCGGAGGGGAGGCACAGAGAATACGCCTGGCTACGCAGATCGGGTCCGGCCTGGTGGGCGTGGCTTACATTCTGGATGAACCCAGCATCGGACTGCATCAGAGAGATAATGGCAAGCTCCTGGCCACTCTCATGCATCTGCGGGATCTCGGAAATTCTGTTCTTGTAGTCGAACATGATGAGGAGACAATGCGTGCGGCTGATTGTATTGTGGACATCGGTCCGGGGGCAGGCAGCCATGGGGGCGAGCTCGTGGCGATGGGAACAGCTGAGGATATCATGAAATGTCCGGCATCCATAACAGGCCAGTACCTGTCGGGAAAGCGGAAAATCCCTGTACCGAAGACCCGGAGGGTACCAGGGGCATGGATGACCGTGCGTGGAGCCAGTGAACACAATCTGAAAAATATTGATGTAAAATTCCCGTTAGGTGTGATGACCTGTGTAACCGGCGTGTCCGGATCCGGAAAGAGTTCTCTTGTAAACGAGATCCTCTATAAGCATCTTCAGAAAGAACTGAATCATGCACTTGTGATACCGGGGAAGCATAAAGGGATTGAAGGACTGGAACAGCTGGACAAGGTAATCAATATCGATCAGTCCCCGATCGGACGTACACCGCGTTCCAATCCGGCTACGTATACCGGGGTATTTGATATGATACGTGATTTGTTTGCCGCGACACCGGACGCAAAAGCACGGGGTTATAAGAAGGGCAGATTCAGCTTCAATGTAAAGGGTGGAAGATGTGAAGCGTGCTCCGGAGATGGAATTGTCAAAATCGAGATGCATTTTCTGCCGGATATCTATGTCCCATGTGAGGTATGTGGAGGCAAACGCTATAACCGGGAAACGCTTGAGGTGAAATATAAGGGAAAAAACATCTATGAGGTTCTGGACATGACGGTAGAGGAGGCTATGACCTTCTTTGAAAAGGTTCCTTCTGTTTATCGGAAAATCAAAACCCTGTATGATGTCGGACTTTCCTATATAAAGCTGGGACAGCCGTCCACGGAACTGTCCGGTGGTGAAGCACAGCGGATCAAGCTGGCAGCAGAGCTCTCCAAAAGAAGTACTGGAAAAACCTGTTATATCCTGGATGAGCCGACGACCGGTCTTCACTTTGAGGACGTGAATAAGCTGGTCCGCATTCTCCAGCGATTTGTGGAAGATGGAAATACGGTTATCGTGATTGAACATAATCTGGATGTCATCAAAACTGCAGATTATATCATTGATATGGGACCGGAGGGCGGCGACAAGGGAGGTACCGTTATCGCCAGGGGAACACCGGAGGAAGTTGCGGCAGTTCCGGAATCCTATACAGGTCAATATCTCAGGTCATACCTGAAGGATACATCTGCTGAAGAAACCTGCCAGGCAGAATAATCCGCTGCGTTTCCGAGTGGAGTACCTGTGGGGAAGCGGTAATATTATTATTCAGAACCAGAAAGGAAGATCGATATGCCGGTTACGGATATTGGAATTGATCTTGGAACAGCCACTATTATTGTATATGTCAGAGGAAAGGGAATCCTTTTTCAGGAGCCTTCGGTGGTTGCTTATGACCGGGACGCAAACCAGATCCTGGCCTTTGGAAGCGAGGCTGCGCAGTGCATCGGAAAGATGCCTGGTAACATTGTTGGTATCCGGCCTCTGAAGGATGGTGTTATTTCGGATTTTGTGGTGACGGAACGCATGCTTCGTTACTTTATCCGGAAATCCATGGGAAACTGGAATATTCTGAAACCCCGTATCTGTATCTGCGTACCAGGCGGGGTATCAGATATTGAGAGAAGAGCCGTAGAAGAGGCCGCTTACCGGGCGGGTGCCAGGGATTCAGTGCTTGTGCGAGAGCCGATTGTCGCCGCGATGGGAGCAGGAGTGGATATCATGCGTCCATGTGGCAGCATGATTGTCAATATCGGTGGCGGTGTCAGTGAGGTAGCCGTTCTCTCTCTTGGGGGCATAGTGATCTCAAAATCCGTGCGGACTGCGGGGGAATCTTTTGACGCTGCGATCTGTAAGTACATTCATGATATCTATGGCGTGATCATCGGCAGCCAGATGGCGGAGAACATCAAAATACAGATCGGGTCGGCAGTATCTTCCCCGGATTTGAAGGCAATGCAGGTGACTGGCAGGGATGTGGATGCAGGATTTCCGAGGAATATCAGTATCACATCAGACCAGGTAAGGGAGGCAGTTGCCCCGGAAGTGCGGCATATTATTGAGGAAATTCGCAGTGTGATGGAGAAAACGCCGCCGGATCTTGCAGGTGATATTGCAGAAAGAGGGATTGTACTGACCGGAGGCGGTGCAATGCTGAATGGCCTGCAGTCAGAAATTGAACGAGCAACCGGCATCCGTACCCTGCTGGCAGATCATCCGCAGCAGGCAGTCGCTCTTGGCACCGGACAGTATATTCGTGCGATGTCGGACTTCGAGCGGGAGAAACGGTTTCACTGACACCTGATTATTGGAGTGTGGAATGTCGGAAAAAGCAGAAGGATATGTAGAACATATCATCTATCGGAATGAAGAAAATGGTTATACGGTTCTGAATCTTTCCTGCGCGGATGATGAAATAACCTTAGTTGGCAGCTTTTCCTCGGTGCACGAAGGCGAATATATAGAGGCAGTCGGAGAATATACGCTTCATCCGAGCTATGGTATGCAATTCCAGGCGGAATCTGTTCAGGTAACGATTCCTAAGGACAGCACGGCACTGGAGCGATATCTGGGGAGCGGAGCAATCAAAGGAATCGGAACAGCACTTGCAGCAAGAATCCTGAAGCGCTTCGGAGATGACACGCTCCGGATCCTGGAGGAGGAGCCGGAACGGCTTGCCGAGATCAAGGGGATCAGTGAGCGGAAGGCACGGGAGATCGGAGAGCAGATTGAGACAAAAGCGCAGATGCGTAATGCCATGATCTTTTTATCCCAGTATGGGATATCACTTTCCCTTGGTATCCGGATTTACAACCGTTATCAGGATACCATGTACAGAATCATGCGTGAAAATCCTTATCAGATGGCAGAGGATATAGATGGCATTGGTTTCAGGACTGCGGATGAGATAGCTGCCAGAGCGGGAATCCGGCCAGATTCAGAATACAGGATCCGCAGCGGTATTCTGTACGTGCTCAGGCAGGCCGGAACACAGGGACATATGTATCTGCCAAAGGAAATTCTGCTTCAGAGAACAGCTGAACTGCTGGGGACAGATTCTGCCCAGACAGAGAAATATCTGATGGACCTTGTGATCGACAAGAAAATAACGGTCAGGTCCTGTATGGGTGATAATGGGGATACACTTTCGAGAGTTTATACAACCCAATCTTATTTCACGGAGCTGAACTGCGCCAGGATGCTGCAGGATCTCAATCTGCATGTCGAAGAGGATGAGAAAGCCGTCAATGAAAGAATCCGCAGAATTGAGAAGAATGATTCGATCGTGCTGGATGACCTTCAGAGGCAGGCTGTAGCGATGGCCGCCTCAAATGGTATCTTTATCCTGACGGGCGGACCGGGAACCGGGAAAACTACAACCATCAATACAATGATCCGGTATTTTGCGTCCCAGAATCTGCGTATTGCACTGGCGGCACCTACAGGAAGAGCAGCTAAGCGGATGACAGAGGCGACGGGCTGCGAGGCATCTACGATCCACCGCCTTCTTGAAATCTCCGGCGCCGCAGAGGATGATGCCGGAAAAGTACGGTTTGACAGAAATGCAGATAATCCTCTGGAGCAGGATGTGATTATCATTGATGAGATGTCCATGGTGGATATTTATCTTATGCATGCGCTTTTGGCTGCGATTGTTCCGGGAACACGGCTGATTCTTGTGGGAGACCAGAATCAGCTTCCGAGTGTCGGGCCCGGAAGTGTACTCAAGGATATGATCCGTTCCAGGGCGTTTCCTGTTGTCATGCTGACAAGGATATTCCGGCAGGCACAGGAGAGCGATATCATTGTAAATGCACATAAGATCCATGCCGGGCTGCCGGTGAAGACGGACAACCGGAGCAGGGACTTTTTTTTCCTGGAGAGAGAGGATGTAAGAGTAGTGCAGCGTGTGGTCTTGGCTCTTGTGCAGGAAAAGCTTCCCCGCTATGTGCATGCGGTTTATTCAGAGATCCAGGTGCTGACACCGACCCGCAAGGGTGCCCTCGGTGTTGACAGTCTGAACCGGATTCTTCAGAACTACCTGAATCCCAGATCAGAACGAAAGCAGGAAAAGGAAATGCCTCAGGGTGTCTTTCGTGAGGGGGATAAGGTTATGCAGATCCGCAACGATTATCAGCTGGAATGGAAGCTGAAGGGGGCGCATGGGATCACGGTTCAGCAGGGAATGGGTGTCTTCAACGGTGATATGGGTATAATCCGCAGAATAGACACGGCCAATGAGCTCCTGACTGTAGAATACGATGAGGGAAAAACCGTGGACTATGCTTTCAGAGCGCTCGATGAACTGGAGCTGGCATATGCCACCACTGTACACAAGGCGCAGGGAAGTGAGTATGCTGCCGTTGTCATTCCCCTCCTGAATGTGCCACATATGCTCCAGACGCGTAATCTTCTCTACACAGCCGTGACCAGAGCAAAAAAATGTGTGGTGCTGACAGGAAGCAGGCAGATTTTTCAGGCTATGATCGATAATGCGACGGAAGAGAACCGTTACACATCGCTTGCGGAGCGAATCGTCGAACTGCAGCAGGATAGCATGGAAGTGTAGCCGGTACGGATATGGCGCAGAGCCCTGTGCAGCTGCAGATGAGAAAAAATATGAAATTGCGTTGGAAGCAGGCACGACACCGGTTATTGCAGGGCAGGGAGGCAGTGTGATGGCAGGTATAACAAAAGACTATGCAGCAGGACTGCTGGAGATAATCTATCCCCGTCATTGTCCCTTTTGTGACAGACTTTTGTCCGGAAAGGAGCCGTACCTGTGCCGCAGTTGTGCCGGAAAACTGAAATTCATCAGTGGTCCGGTCTGTCTGAAATGCGGAAGGCCTCTGGAGAGGGATACGCTGGAGTACTGTGATAACTGCCGGAGAAAGGAACACCGGTTTATCCGGGGATTTGCACCCTTTACCTATCGTGGCTCTGTACAGGATTCCATTACCAGATTTAAATATGGCAGAAGGGCAGAGTATGCAGCTTTTTATGCAGCTGCGATCCGGCGGTCCGGAGAAGAGATGCTGAGTGTGTGGAAACCTGAGCTGATCATTCCGGTTCCGATTCATCCGGAAAGGTACAGGAAACGGGGCTATAACCAGGCGGAAGAAGTCGGAAGAGCTCTGGCAAAAGCTCTGGAAATACCCTGTGCGCGGAATGGAATCTATCGGAGAAAGAACACAAAGCCGCAGAAGGGACTGACACCGTCCATGCGGAGAAGTAATCTGCAGAATGCGTTTACAGTGGATAAAGGTGTCAGACTGCCGGAACGGGTGCTGCTGGTGGATGATATTTATACAACCGGCACGACGCTGGATGCGCTTACAGAAGCTGTCATGGACGCCGGAGCCCGGAGGGTATGGTTTGCCTGCATTTCCATTGCACCCGGAAGGGGGAACTGAGATGCCGCTTGTCCAACATATACTTTTATTGGCTGTGAAATTATGCTAGAATAAGAAAAAATTTTCTACGGAATGGGGACAGGAATATGGTTGATAAGAAAAGGCTGTATCTGATGATCGGCCTTGCAAGATTTGAGAAAAAGCATCAGGATGGATCGTTCCGGATCAGCCGATACTATCGGGGAGATTATACGGCGTTTGCCCTGATCCGAAATTTTCTTCTGAGCACGATTGCCTATATATTGCTTCTGGGAATGCTGGCGCTTGTTAATATTGACACGGTTTTTTCCTGGCTGAATATGCAGGATATCCGTTTTCTGATCGCTGGTCTTGTCGTCAGCTATGTTATCTTTGTCGGAGTATATTCGGTAATCGCCTACATTCTTGCCAGAATCCGGTATGTCAGGATGCAGAGTGATATGGAGGAATATAATCGCGCGCTTGCACGGCTGAACCGTATGTACAGGCATACCGGCCCTGACGATGATTATGCGCTGAAAAAGCAGGAGGAAGAGGAAGAATGAATGCTTTACTTGAATTAAAAGAAAAGATGATCCGTTTTTTTACGGATTATGATGTCTATATCCGCCCGCTTTTCCGGTTTGCTCTGGCAATTCTGACTTTTATTACATTGAATGACAGGATCGGGTACCTCAGTCAGGTAAATAACCTTCTTGTGCTGATCATTCTTTCCGTGATATGCGGTATTCTCCCGCTCAACGGAATTGTGTTCCTGGGTACAATTCTTATTGTGGCAAATGCATTTGGACTCAGTCCGATTGTCGGTGCCTTTGCGATTGTTCTGTATCTTCTGATGCTTCTGTTATATTTCCGCTTTGTACCGAAGGATGCACTGGCGATCGTTCTCACCCCGGTTGCAGTCTCCCTGCATGTTCCCCTGACAGTTCCGGTTGTCATGGGACTGATGCGCGGTCCGGTATCAGCGATCAGTATCCTGTTCAGTGTCATTTCCTGGTCTTTTGTGAATAGTCTGCCGGAGACCATTGAGGGTGTCGTAAATACCAAGGGCGCTACGATGGTTGACATTGCGCAGGCAATCCCGGGAGCTGTATTGAATGCAAAAACCATGCTTGTGCTGATTTCATTTATTGTCGTGTTCCTGATTGTGACGTGCATTCATGAGCTGATCAGCAGCCATACATGGGAGATCGGTATTATCGTGTCTGCCATCGTCTATCTGGGACTGATGATTGCGGGTGGAAGCATTCTGAATGTAAAAATCAATCTGCCGATGACCTGTCTTGAGACCGTTCTTTCAGTTGCAGTGTCCTTTATCTTTGAATTTTTCTTTTACAATGCGGACTATGCCCACACGGAATTCCTTCAGTTTGAGGATGACAACAATTATTACTATGTCCGTGTGACGCCGAAACGCAGACCCAGATATGATCTTGAAGAGGAAAGCGAGCCGAAGGATGTTGAGGCGGATGCCGATGAGAAGCGGTTTGTGGAAAGAGAGAGCAGTGCTTTTGAGAAGAAATTTGACGGCATAAACCTGCAGTCAAAGCTGGAGGAATCTCTTAAGAACCTGAATACAAGTCAGACGCATCCGGATCAGACCCATACGGATATAGCACATACAAATCCGGTGCATATGAATCCGGATTATACCAGCCCGGGCCGTTCATCCCTGAAAGACGAATCGAATCCGGTGGATGATACGCTTGGAGAGACGAAAATCATCCGGAAATGATGCTTTTACACCATGTCTGCTTATGCAGCTCTGCTTTGCGGGTCCTTTGGCGTGCGGAGCTGTCAGAGAAGAAGGAGAAGAGTATGGATGCTTTTCTGAGCAGGTTTCAGTATTATATTTTATCCTGGCTGAAACCGCCCAAAACAATTCAGATCATTGATATCATCCAGATTTTGCTTCTGGCTTTTCTGATTTACCGCCTGATTATCTGGATGAAGAATACAAGGGCTTATATGCTTCTGAAGGGTATTCTGTTTATCGTTGCCTTTGTGATCATCGCCAATATTCTGAATATGGAGGTTATCGTCTGGCTGCTTGGGAACCTGAGTGTTGTTGCGATTACCGCGATTGTAATCATTTTCCAGCCGGAGCTGCGAAAGGTTCTGGAGCAGATGGGACACAGCAATATGCTGCGCTCCTTTTTTTCAATTCCAAAGACAGGTGAAGACAATAAGAGGTACAGCAATCATACGATCAACGAGCTGGTGAGGGCCAGTTTTGAGATGGGCGATGTAAAGACAGGTGCGCTGATTGTCATTGAGAAGGAAACGCTCCTGGATGAGTATATCAATACCGGTATACGACTGGATGCAATCGTTTCCGGGCAGCTGCTTATCAATATTTTTGAACATAATACACCGCTTCATGATGGGGCTGTTATCATACAGAATGACAGGATTGCGGCGGCAACCTGTTACCTGCCGCTCTCTGACAATATGGAGCTGAGCAAGAAGCTTGGGACAAGACACCGTGCAGGTGTAGGAATCAGTGAAATAACCGATTCGCTGACAATTATTGTATCCGAGGAGACCGGAAGTGTCTCTTATGCGATGCATGGGAAGCTGCATACCGCCGTATCTCCCAGCGAACTTCGGGAAGTTCTGCAGGATGTTCAGGTACTTTACAATGACAAGATTCATGTATTGAAAGGGGGACGCAGGAGCCGTGGCACGAAGAATTTTAAATAGTCTGCGTTCCAATATCGGTTATAAGCTGCTTGCTCTTCTGATCGCAATTGTAATCTGGTACGCGGTTGTGGATACAAATGATCCTGTTGAAACGGCTTCGTATTCTGTGCATGTTACCGTAACAAATGAGTCATACATTTCAAACGGAAAACAGATTTATATGATTGAGGATCAGTACAAGACTGTCACGGTATATGTAAAGGGCAATCGTTCCGTGCTGAAGAATATTACAGCCGACGACATTACAGTGACGGCGGACCTGACACAGATTGTGGATCTGAACAGAGATCCGGTTATGGTGCCCCTGACAGTTTCTGTGCCCGGAATCTCCAATACAGATGTGACGCTCTCCAGAACGACAATACCGATCACGATTGAGGATGTTGCCAGCAAGGAGTTTGCGGTAAGCGTGGATGTTGGCAGTTCTGTTCCCGGCTCAAGCTATGAGGTGGGTACAACGACTCCGAATCCGGAGAAGATTGTCATTAACGGTCCGGAATCGATTATCAATGAGATCGACACTGTAGTTGCCAAGATTGACGTCACCGGTATGACACAGGATGGCAACAGGAAAGCAGAACTGGAAATTATGGACAAGAGCGGAGAAGCACTTTCACAGGAGACGATTCAGGATGACCTGGTCTTTGATGGGGGTGTGCCGGATGTATCAGTTTATGTGGATCTGTGGAAGAAACAGTCCGGTGTCGCTCTAAAGGTGGAATATTCCGGTGAGCCTGCAGAGGGATATAATGTTTCCGGCGTCAGCACAACACCGGAAACCGTTACGGTTGTAGGAACCGATGAGGCATTGCAGAACCTGGCAGATGACGGCAATGTCATAACGATACCGGAAGGATATGTTTCTGTATCGGATGCTTCTTCAGATGTCACTGCAGAGGTTGAGCTCAGTGATGTTCTGCCGGATGGATTGCGGCTGTCGTCCAGTACTGCAGGTACGGTAACAGTGACAGTTACGATCCTTTCCGATGAGACCAAGGAGTTCAGTATTGATGTGGATGACATAGCCACAAACAACCTCGCTTCCAATCTGACGGTTTCTTATGATCAGACCAGTCTCCAGGTGAGGCTGAATGGCGCCGGTTCGGTGATTGACAAGCTGAAGACTTCAGATATCAAGGCGTATATTGATCTGAAAGGAAAAGGAACCGGTGACTATACCGTGGATGTCTCCTTCAGCCTTCCGACGGGTGTAACACTTGATGATGCTGTGCAGATTCCGATACATCTGAAGGAAAAGGCAACGGCAGCGTCCAGTTCTTCAGAAGGTGAGATGTCCAACGGATAGGATATAAAGACCACAGAAGAAATGCTTCTGGCTGTGCATTGTGGTATATGCATATTTCAGGCTGCATGATGATCCTGTGCAGGATAATGCGCATGATCATCATGCAGCTTTTTTCACATTTTTAACACAAACAGCATGTAAGATACGCTTATAAGGGGAAGTGGCTGCATTGGCATTTCATGCTTTCCACCCGGTCCGGTAAAACCCGAAGGCAATGGCCCATCTCTTGTGTCTGCTGCCAGGGAAAACAATCAGTTCATATCGGAAACCGTGTCGGATATTACGGAACTGCAGATAATACATATTGGATATGTCAGATAAGAGGAGTCAGAGATGAGCGAATTTGATAACAGAAATTCTGATTCTGCGCCGGAAGAGGAGCAGAAGAAGACATCCGGTCCATCTCCAGCTGAGGAATCAAATCCTCAGAATGAGAAACAGGAGCATACAACCTACAGCTGGGTCAATCCCAAATTACAGAAGGGAAGGACAGACCGGCAGGGCGGGAATCCGGAGAATAATCCATGGTCAGGCGGCAATGACGGCAATTACTGGCGCTATAGTGATGATGAGAAGCAGTCAGATACAGGAAACAACGGGGAAGCGACCGGGACGCAGGAAGATGGCGCTGCATCCGGAGGTTTTGGACACGGATATTCAGATGCGGGTCATGATACGCATGCATTCAAGGAGAGCCGCAATGATCCGTGGGGCAGGCAGGACCAGTACCGGTATGACAGTGACAGGCAGGACCGCAAGAGACGCAAAAACATGGAGCAGGACCATCATGTCAGAAATCCTCATCCGGGCGGGAGACACTGGACCGGGATAGTGGCAATGGCCGTAGTATTCGGTCTGATTGCGGGACTGACCACATATGGAGTAAATTATGTGGCGAACAGAATATATCCTGTTGCCGGGAAGACTTCTGAAGACACATCCGGTGAGACAAAAAGTTCTTCTGGTAAGAGTGGAGCGGAAAATGTGTCATCTTCCTCAGCGGATGGAGATCAGTCATCCAAAATTGATACGACAGGACAGGACCAGGAAATGTCAGTTGCAGGTGTTGCCACTGCCGCGATGCCTTCTCTTGTTACGATTTCTACGATGTCTGTAGAGGAAATGCAGAGCTTTTTTGGAGGGACACAGAAATACCAGGTACAGGGTGCCGGCACCGGTGTGATCATCGGTGAGAATGACACGGAGCTGATGATCGCAACAAATAACCATGTCGTAGAGGGCGCTACGCAGGTTTCTGTCGGATTTGTGGATGAATCTGTTATTTCAGCACAGATCAAAGGAAGTGATGAGGAGCATGATCTGGCAGTGGTTGCTGTCAGACTTTCCGATATATCCCCGGATACACTCGGTCAGATCAAGGTGGCAACTGTCGGGAATTCGGACGATCTGGTTCTTGGTCAGCAGGTTGTGGCGATTGGAAATGCTCTTGGCTATGGACAGTCTGTAACGAGCGGCTATGTCAGTGCGTTGAACCGTACGCTGGAGCTTTCAGACGGCTCAGAAACCTTTACATCGGATGGGCTGATCCAGACAGATGCTGCAATTAATGCCGGGAATTCGGGAGGTGCACTTTTGAACCTGAAGGGAGAGCTTGTGGGGATCAACGAGGCCAAGAGAAGCGACTCCGGCTCCGGGGCTTCTGTCGACAATGTGGGATTCGCAATCCCAATGGCCAAGGCTGAGCCGATTCTTGAGAACCTGATGAATGAGACGACAAGGAAAGCACTGAGTGAAGATCAGAGAGGATACCTTGGAATTACCTGTGCAGATGTGACCAGTGAATATTCTCAGATTTATCACATGCCGGAGGGGATTTGCGTCAAGTCTGTTGTTTCAGGAGGACCTGCGGATCATGCGGGAATGAGGAAGGGCGATGTCATCACAAAATTTGATGGGAAAAAAGTGGCCACCTATGCAAAGCTGGAAAACCGCCTTCAGTACTATGCTTCCGGTGAAAAGGTCCCGGTGGTGATTCAGCGTCTGAGCGGACAAACCTATAAAGAGCATACACTGGAAGTGACGCTGGGAACAAGCGACGCGATCAGCAGTATCAGCAATTCCTCAGAAGGGGAATCCGGACAGAGCAGCAATAGCCAGCAGTCTGGCAATTCTGGCCAGAGTTTCCAGGATAGCAATGGCAATCAGGATATTTTTGGACAGATTTTCGGAAACTGATATGCATTCAGCATTTCAGGTTCACAGGCATTTGCAGTTTCTGGATGAAAAATATGGTATGCTAATGAATATGCATGATGTAAGGGTCAATAAATGTATGCTCATACATTTACCTTTTGACCCAAATATCATGTGAATAATATTTAAAAGGGAAGAACAGGAAGGAAAGGAATGGCAGCAGATAAAGATAAAGACATTATTGACGGAGACTTCCGGGAGGTGGAGGATTCCGCCGATCAGCATGATAGTGCGTCAGAGATAAGTGGTCAGGACCAGAATCAGGATCAGAATCACATGGAGGAAAAGCAAAAAGATCAGGAACATTACTGCATGATGTGCCACCGTCCGGAGAGCAAGACAGGAAAGCAGATCGAGATCCCCGGTGGCATGTATATCTGTACGGATTGCATGCAGAAGGGCTTTGAGGCCATGCAGAATACCAATATGAATGAGATGATCAGTAAGCTTCCACCCAATATCGGGATGATTGATCTGTCCGGTCTGGGGTTCGGAATGCCTGCACAGGATCATAAGAAAAAGGAAAAGCACGGAAAAACAGTCAGAAAACTTACACTTCGGGATATTCCAAAGCCACATGTCATCAAGGAGAAGCTTGATGAATACGTGATCGGACAGGAGCATGCCAAAAAGGTCATGTCTGTTGCGGTTTATAATCATTATAAGAGAATTCTCCAGACGCCGGAACAGATGCAGGATGGGACAGAAATTGAGAAATCAAATATGCTGATGATCGGACCGACCGGTTCCGGCAAGACCTATCTTGTCCAGACACTGGCAAAGCTGCTCGATGTACCGTTGGCAATTACTGATGCCACAAGCCTTACAGAGGCGGGTTACATCGGAGATGATATAGAGAGCGTTGTTTCCAAACTTCTTGCTGCTGCAGATAATGACGTGGAGAGGGCACAGCATGGCATTATTTTCATTGATGAGATTGACAAGATCGCCAAAAAGAAGAACACCAGTCAGAGAGATGTAAGCGGAGAGGCAGTTCAGCAGGGACTGCTGAAGCTGCTTGAGGGGAGCGAGGTCGAGGTGCCTGTTGGTGCGACAAGCAAGAATGCAATGGTTCCTCTGGAAACAGTAGATACAAGGAATATTCTTTTTATCTGCGGAGGGGCATTTCCCGAATTGGAAGATGTCATCCGTGAGCGTCTCAACAGAACCTCATCAATGGGTTTTCAGGCGGAATTGAAGGATCGGTATGATAATGATCGTAACATTCTGCAGAAGGTTACGAATGAGGATCTTCGTGCTTTCGGTATGATACCTGAATTCATTGGAAGGCTCCCCATCGTATTTGCTCTTGAATCTCTGACGGAGGATATGCTTGTAAAAATTCTGAAGGAGCCAAAAAACGCTATCCTGAAGCAGTATCAGAAGCTGCTCTCACTTGATGAGGTAAAGCTGGTATTTGATGATGGCGCACTGCATGCCATTGCGAAGAAGGCGCTGGAAAAGGACACTGGAGCCAGGGCTCTGCGTGCGATTATAGAAGACTTTATGCTTGACATTATGTATGAGATCCCAAGGGATGATAATATCGGCGAGGTCATCGTGACCAAAGAGTATGTGGAGCATACCGGCGGGCCAAAAATCATTTTGCGCGGGCAGGAGGTCCCGAGTACGGAGATCCGGTCCTGAGAGGATTTTGTTGTCAATAATTGTATTTTTACGGGTTCATTTGATAAAAATTTGTCGAAATCCACAGTTTTGTTGAATTCTGGTGACATTATCTCGTGAATCATGTAAAATAAATCCGGTAAAAAGTGCAGGAATGAGGTCCATGTGCTTTGTACGGCAGGGCTACCACATACTGATCACAGATATCCATATGTATTTCTGTAAAAGGAGGAAGTAATTTTATGGCAAACGTAGATTTAACAAAGTACGGCATTACAGGAACCACAGAAATCGTATACAACCCTTCTTATGAGAAACTGTTTGAAGAGGAGACAAAGCCGGAGCTTACAGGATATGATAAAGGCCAGGTTACCGAGCTTGGTGCAGTTAACGTAATGACAGGTATTTATACCGGACGTTCTCCCAAGGATAAATTCATCGTTATGGATGAAAATTCCAAGGATACTGTCTGGTGGACAACTGATTCCTATAAGAATGACAACCATCCCGCCACACAGGAAGCATGGGAGGCTGTTAAAGAGATTGCCAGAAAGGAACTTTCCAACAAGAAGCTGTATGTGGTAGATGGTTTCTGCGGAGCAAATAAAGATACAAGAATGGCTGTCCGCTTCATCATGGAGGTTGCATGGCAGGCGCATTTCGTAAGAAATATGTTCATCAAGCCAACCGCAGAGGAAGAGGCTTCCTTTGAGCCGGATTTTGTAGTATACAATGCTTCCAAGGCTAAGGTAGAGAATTACAAAGAACTGGGTCTTAATTCTGAGACAGCAGTTATGTTCAATGTTACATCCAAAGAGCAGGTTATTGTGAATACCTGGTACGGCGGTGAGATGAAGAAGGGAATGTTCTCAATGATGAACTACTTCATGCCGCTGAAGGGTATTGCCTCCATGCACTGCTCTGCAAATACTGACCTTGAGGGAAAGAATACAGCTGTCTTCTTCGGACTTTCCGGAACCGGCAAGACCACACTTTCCACTGATCCGAAGCGTCTTCTGATCGGTGATGATGAGCACGGCTGGGATGATAACGGCGTCTTCAACTACGAGGGTGGATGCTATGCAAAGGTTATCAATCTGGACAAGGATTCTGAGCCGGACATCTACAATGCCATCCGCAGAGATGCGCTTCTTGAGAATGTAACGGTTGACAAGAACGGCAAGATCGACTTTACAGATAAGAGCGTGACAGAGAACACCCGTGTGTCCTATCCGATTGACCACATCGAGAAGATTGTAAAACCGATCTCTCATGGCCCGGCTGCGAAGAACGTGATCTTCCTTTCTGCGGATGCATTTGGAGTTCTTCCGCCCGTATCCATTCTGACACCGGAACAGACAAAGTATTATTTCCTGTCCGGTTTTACTGCGAAGCTTGCAGGAACCGAGCGTGGTATTACTGAGCCGACACCAACCTTCTCAGCCTGCTTTGGACAGGCCTTCCTCGAGCTGCATCCGACAAAGTATGCAGAGGAGCTTGTAAAGAGAATGGAGCAGAGCGGTGCAAAGGCGTACCTTGTCAATACAGGATGGAACGGAACCGGCAAGCGTATCTCCATCAAGGATACCCGTGGAATCATAGATGCGATTCTGAACGGAGATGTACTGAAGGCTCCGACCAAGAAGATTCCGTACTTTGATTTTGAGGTTCCGACAGAGCTTCCGGGTGTTGATCCTGCAATTCTTGATCCGCGCGATACATATGCTTCTGCTGCCGAGTGGGATGAGAAGGCAAAGGATCTCGCAGCACGATTCATCAAGAATTTCGCGAAGTATGAAGGAAACGCAGCTGGCAAGGCACTTGTATCTGCCGGCCCGCAGCTTTGATGGATCAGAAGTTTTGACGGATTGTTTTGTACGTCCTGATGTGATGTAGAAGATCATTGACACTCCCGACAGGAGGTTTTCCTGTCGGGAGTTTTTTGCTACAGTTCATTGGTCTGCCAGGCAGGGCACTTCTCATGCAGTCCTTTG
>JBJEMO010000071.1:0-71359 GCA_051879715.1 Bilifractor sp. | reverse complement strand
CGATCTACACCTCGGAATGATCTTTCGTGAGAATGCACACTACCACACGGGCGGAGGGATCGTTGGAGGATTTCTGGTTCAGCTTTTCGGACGTGGTTTTGGTGTCGCAGGTGCATATGTGATCATTGTCATTGCATTGGTTATTTTCACCTTGCTTCTGACACAGAAATCCCTGTTTTCGCTGATCCGTTCCCGCAGTGAGTATCTTTATGATACCCGTGATATCCGTCTTCAGGAACGGGAAGAAAAGCGGATGATGCGGCAGGAAAAACGTGATGCCGCTCTTGCCAGAAGACAGCGCGAGGCTGCCCTGCGTATGAAAGCAAAGGAACGCAGACTGGCTGCAGAAGAAACCACAAGAGCTGCAAAGCTCGTGACCCCGCAAACCATTCCGACCAGGGAAGACGGACATTTTTCAGGATCCGGCAATATGGACTCTGCTTCCAAAACAGAGCTTCACGCTGAAGATCTGGCGCCGATTCTTTCAGACCTGGTCTCCCCGTCAGCAGAAGAATCAGATCTTCCCTCCGGTGTGCATGCCTCCGCTTTGCATGCGTCCCATCCCGGTCCGGTTTCCGGGGAAGCTTCTGTGCACACAGAAGCTTCTACAGACGCATCTGACGGACACACTGTTCCGGATACAGACAGACGGGTCTTTTCAGCTGATGCAATACCGGATGAGATCATCAGCAACGGACGGACACCCGCTGTTGAGGAAAGAAAGGGTATACAGGCCTCTGCCGATTTTATAGCAGGAAAAGCCGCATCAACGGAGGATGTTCAAAAGACTTCTGCAGATGGCTCTGACACATTGCCTGCGGATAAGCATGATAAAATTTCTGCAGCACATGCCTCAGCTGCCCCGGAAAAGCGGACAGCGGGTGCTGAGGAAATTCATGTGCCGGATCCGGAGGATCTGCCGGAAGCAGAGTATGTTTTTCCCCCGATTGATCTGCTCAACCCGCCCAAAAGAAATCAGAAGGGCGATTCCAATGAGCATCTGAAGGCTACTGCGGCGAAGCTGCAGCAGACATTGCATAATTTTGGCGTTGAGGTCACAATCAATCATATCAGTTGTGGACCGACGGTCACACAGTACGAGCTGACTCCGCAGATGGGTGTCAAGGTCAGTAAGATCCTGAGTCTTCAGGATGACATCAAGCTTAACCTTGCAGCAACCGATGTGCGAATTGAAGCGCCGATTCCCGGTAAGGCAGCGATCGGCATTGAAGTTCCGAACAAGACAAACATGACGGTCAGTATGCGTGAGCTGCTGGAATCCGAAGCATTTCAAAATGCTTCATCCAGGCTTGCTATCTGTGTTGGCAAGGATATTGCCGGACAGCCGGTTGTCGCAGACATAGCAAAAATGCCACACCTTTTGATTGCGGGTGCTACCGGTTCGGGAAAGTCCGTGTGCATCAACACCTTTATTATGAGTATTCTCTATAAATCCAGGCCGGACGAAGTGAAATTTATCATGATCGACCCGAAGGTCGTGGAGCTTTCCGTGTATAATGGAATACCACATCTCCTGATTCCGGTCGTGACTGATCCGAAGAAAGCAGCCGGTGCTTTGAACTGGGCTGTATCTGAGATGACTGACCGTTATCAGAAGTTCGCCGAAATGGGTGTGCGCGATCTGAAGGGGTACAACGAGAAAATAGAAACCATGCCTCCGGATGAAAGTGGCAACAAACCCAGAAAAATGTTCCGCATAGTTATTGTTGTAGATGAGCTTGCTGATCTCATGATGGTAGCGCAGAATGAGGTTGAGGATGCGATCTGCCGGCTTGCCCAGCTCGCAAGAGCATGTGGTATTCATCTGATCATTGCAACCCAGAGACCCTCCGTAAATGTCATCACGGGGCTGATCAAAGCAAATATGCCTTCAAGAATTGCCCTTTCGGTTACCTCGGGCGTTGACTCCCGTACGATTATTGATATGAATGGTGCGGAAAAACTGCTGGGTAAGGGTGATATGCTGTTTTATCCCCAGGGGTACCAGAAACCGGCACGGATACAGGGTGCCTTTTTGACAGATGCGGAAATTTCAAATGTTGTAAACTTTCTGAAGGAAAATCACAGGGTACTTAGTACATCTGAGGAAAAGATGATGCAGATTCAGGAAGCCATCGATAAGAACGCTTCCGGTTCCATCAGCCCTTCCGGCGACGCTATGGATACGGATTCTTATTTTGCAGATGCCGGAAAGCTGATTATTGAAAAGGATAAAGCCTCCATCGGAATGCTTCAGCGGGCATTCCGGATTGGTTTCAACCGCGCTGCCAGAATTATGGACCAGCTCTGTGATGCCGGTGTCGTAGGTGAAGAAGAGGGAACGAAGCCACGCAAAATTCTGATGTCTATGGAACAGTTTGAAAACTACCTGGAGGAAAATTGACGAATGAGGACCTGCGAAAATTGTGGCGCACAATTTCCGGATGATGAGCTGATCTGCCCTGTCTGCGGACATGAGGTACAGCTGGTACCTGACTATGTTACAATTGAAAGTAAGCTGCAGGAGGACAAAAAGCGGAAAGAGGATGAGGAAAAACGGCAGCGCGAGGAGCAGGAGAGACTGCGCGCTCTTGAAAAAAGAAAGCATGAGATCCATAGAAGGATTCTGCTGCTCTCTCTGCTGATTGCCGCTGCAGCTGCTGCTATCATCATCAGTGTTTCTGTATGGCGTTTCAGCCGTCAGAGTCAATCCTTCTCCTACCAATATAAACAGGCGGAAAATGCCTACGAAATGGGAGATTATGAGGAGGCTCTTTCTTATATAACACAGGCACTGCACTTTGATGATTCCAATTCCGATGGCCTTTATCTGGAGGCGGAAATTTATGCTGCCCTGGGGAAGAACAGTGATGCGGAAAAAGTTCTCATCTCCCTGATCAATAAGGATTATTCCTATACAAAGGCTTATGATCTGCTGATCAGTCTGTATACAAAGGACGGCAACACAGATGCAATACGCAATATCCTGAAAAACTGTAAGAATGAAAGCGTTCTTGCAAAATATAAGGATTATCTTCCAGAGGCACCCGTGATCAGCCCGGATGGTGGTACATATAGTTCAATACAGACCGTTACTATATCGTCCTCTTCAAAAGGAACCATTTATTATACAACAGATGATTCCGATCCGGACAGTTCTTCTACAAAATATACAGGATCCTTTGATCTCCCGGAAGGCACAACAACCGTAAAGGCCATTGTGATCACGGACAAGGGGATATCAAGCAGTATTGCCAGTCAGGAATTCAGCATTGAGCTGGATACACCTGCCGCTCCCAAGATTTCACCAAAATCAGGTACTTATACCCATGTGACCAGTGATGCAGATACATCGGGAGCACTTGATTCCGAGACAGTTTCTTCGGATTCTGCGGATGAAGGGAATACGGATATTACCCAGATTACGGTGACGGTTCCGGACGGCTATACCTGTTATTATGCTTTTGACCAGATTCCAACAAAGAAAAGCAGCCAATATAAGAAGCCGGTCAGCATGCGCAAGGGAGAGCATATTTTCTATGCGGTCCTGTGCAGTAAGGATGGCAAACTCGGCAAAGTAGCATCTGCAACGTATATCTATAATGTGGTAACGCCCACGGTAACAGCCACACCTACGCCGACAGCTGTACCGACACAGTCCGCAAGTGAGACATATACACCGTCAAATACATACAATTCAGAAACAATTGCCACGCCTACACCGACGGCTACGCCGACAGCAGAGCCGACACAGAAGCCCACAACGACACCTGCTGCTACAAGTTCTTCCTCATCATCAAGTGAAAACAAATCTTCAGATGAGAACAAGAAGGATAATACGGACACAGCTTCAGGAAATACAGGAAATCAATAATAATGGTTTGCTGCTCAGAAACCTGCCATGAATGTAAAAAAGTAAGAAAAAATAATCAGAAAATACAATTTCATGATACACTAGATAATCATAAATTATAGATCACTGCGGAGTATTTTCTTTCCGTCAGGATGCGTGGTCACGATATCATTGTGGATTGAAATCATTGATATACTTGAATTGCGCTAATATATTTTATTATAGGAGGACAACATGTATAAGATTTTGTCTGCAGACAAGTTGGCGGCGAACATCTACCGCATGGTGGTGGATGCGCCAATGGTAGCAAAGCATTGTCAGCCTGGACAGTTCATCATTGCCAAGGTTGATGAAGTAGGGGAGCGCATTCCTCTGACTATCTGTGATTACGACCGGGAAAAAGGAACCATTACCATCGTTTTTCAGCCAATCGGCAATTCCACCAGAAGAATGGCTGAGCTTTCCACGGGAGATGCATTTGAAGATTTTGTGGGTCCCCTTGGCCGTCCCTCAGATCTCATTGACACACCAATAGAGGAATTGAAAAAGAGAAGCATTGTCTTCATTGCCGGCGGCGTTGGAACTGCTCCGGTATACCCGCAGGTGAAATGGCTGCATGAGCATGGCGTGACCGCAGATGTCATCATTGGCGCAAAGAACAAGGATCTCGTCATTCTTGAGGATGAATTCAAATCTGTCTGCAACCTCTATATCACAACCGATGACGGCTCCTATCAGAGAAAGGGTATGGTTACCGTATGTCTGCAGGACCTGATCGAAAAAGAGGGTAAGCATTATGACTGGTGCGTTGCCATCGGCCCGATGATCATGATGAAGTTCGTATGCAAGATGACAAAGGGCTACAATATCCATACTGTTGTCAGCATGAACCCGATCATGGTAGATGGCACAGGAATGTGCGGAGCATGTCGTGTTATCGTCGGCAATGAAGTGAAGTTTGCCTGTGTAGATGGTCCCGAGTTTGACGGACATCTGGTTGATTTTGACCAGGCTATGCAGAGAAACAGAATGTATCAGACAGAGGAAGGTCGTGCAATCCTGAAGGCTCAGGAGGGTGATACACATCACGGCGGCTGTGGAATGTGCGGAGGTGACAAGTAATGGAAGTTGATATGCTGAAGAAAGTTCCTGTCAGAGAGCAGGATCCCATGGTTCGTGCCAGAAACTTCGATGAGGTCTGCCTTGGGTATAATCAGGAAGAGGCAATGGCTGAATCCACAAGATGCCTGAACTGCAAAAAGCCAAAATGTGTAGAAGGATGCCCGGTACATATCAATATTCCTGCGTTTATCCAGGGTATCAAGGCCGGTGATTTCCATCATGCTTACGATGTCATCGGACAGTCCAGCTCCCTTCCGGCTGTCTGCGGCCGAGTATGTCCGCAGGAGACACAGTGTGAAGAGAGATGCATCCGCGGCATCAAGGGTGAGGCTGTCTCCATTGGCAAGCTGGAGCGCTTTACTGCTGACTGGGCCAAGGAGAATGGAATCAAACCCGCTCCGGCCAAAGAAAAGAACGGACATAAGGTTGCTGTGATCGGTGCAGGACCGTCAGGGCTCACCTGTGCAGGTGATCTGGCGAAGATGGGATATGATGTTACCATCTTTGAAGCGCTGCATAAAGCCGGGGGCGTACTTGCTTACGGCATTCCGGAGTTCCGTCTTCCAAAGGATAAAGTCGTTGAAAAGGAAGTCGATAACGTCAGGAGTCTTGGCGTAAAAATTGAGACAAATGTAGTCATCGGAAAATCCATCACTGTAGATGAACTGCTTGGCGAAGAGGGTTTTGAAGCAGTGTTTATCGGATCCGGCGCCGGTCTTCCCAGATTCATGAATATTCCGGGGGAGACTGCACTGGGTGTATTCTCTGCAAATGAATATCTCACACGAAACAACCTGATGAAGGCGTACAGGGATGATTATTATACACCTATTCACAGAGGGAAGAAGGTTGTCGTTGTAGGCGGTGGTAACGTTGCTATGGATGCTGCCAGAACAGCACTCAGACTGGGTGCTGAGGTGCATATTGTATACCGTCGTTCGGAAGAGGAGCTTCCCGCACGACGTGAAGAAGTACATCATGCAAAGGAAGAGGGTATCATCTTCGATCTTCTGACAAACCCGGTTGAAATTATTGCGGATGAGAAGACAGGATGGGTGAATAAGATCCGCTGCATCCGCATGGAGCTCGGTGAGCCGGATGCATCCGGAAGACGCCGCCCGGTAGAGATTCCTGGCTCGGAGTTCGACATGGATTGTGATACTGTTATCATGTCCCTGGGAACCTCTCCTAATCCACTGATTTCTTCCACCACAGTCGGACTGGATGTAAATAAGAGAAAATGTATCATCGCCAGTGAGGAGAACGGCCAGACTACTAAGGATGGTGTTTTTGCCGGCGGAGATGCGGTTACCGGAGCTGCCACTGTCATACTTGCCATGGGTGCAGGCAAGGCTGCCGCAAAGGGAATTGACCAATTCATCAAGTCCAAAAACGCTGACTGATTCTGAATCTGCAGTACACGTTTTTACGGGCCCCTTAGTCCTTTGTTCACGCGCTAAGGGGTCTTTTCTGTTTTATTACCCGGAATCCGGGCGTTTCATGCGGCTTTGTGCAGGAGGCGGAATACATTGAAAATTACAATTGCCTGTGTCGGGAAGATAAAAGAAAAATATCTGCAGGAGGGAATTCAGGAGTACAGCAAACGACTGAACCGGTACTGCAATCTGCAGATTCTGGAGGTTCCGGATGAAAAAACACCTGAGGGGGCATCTGCCCTGGAAGAAGCCGCGATCCGGGAAAAGGAAGGTGAACGTCTGCTAAGGGTCCTGCCTGCAAACGCCTATGTCATAGCGCTGGCCATAGAGGGTGATGCACCGGATTCCATACAGCTTTCAGAGAGGATTTCAGCATTGACCGTCCGGGGAATAAGTCATATAGTATTTGTGATTGGCGGTTCTCTTGGGCTTTCCGGGCAGGTACTGCAAAAGGCGGACTGGAAACTCAGCTTTTCGAGAATGACCTTTCCCCACCAGCTGATGCGTATGATCCTGCTGGAGCAGATCTATAGAAGCTTCCGTATTCTGCATCATGAGCCGTATCACAAATAAGGTGTACTGTAATGTCTATGCAAGAGCAGATTGAAATACTGATCCAGAAATTCCCTATATTTGAATTTGGCTTTCTGAAGCCATCCCAGATTGTTTTTTCAGAGAAGGTCCGCACGATCTGCAGAACGGAATGCAGCCGGTATGGCACCAGCTGGTCCTGCCCACCGGCAGTCGGAAGTGTTGATACATGTCATAAAAGATGCTTGCAGTGGGAGAATGCCTTCTTCTTTTCAACCGTTCATGAAGTTTCCGATGTGATGAATATGAGGGAAAATATGCGCACCAGGGCTTCTCATGAAAGTCTTACTGATGAAATAGAGCAGGAGATAAAAAAGCTCGGTGTACAGACCTGGCGGTTGTCCGGAGACTCCTGCAATATCTGTCAGAAATGTTCCTACCCTGATGCTCCCTGCCGTTTCCCGGAACGCATGCATCCATGTATTGAAGGACAGGGGATTCTCGTTGCGAAGCTGGCGGAAACCTGTGGGATGGATTATTACCTGGATGCACGTACACAACTATGGTTTTCCCTGATCTTTTACAAAAGATACAGTGACAGTAATAAATGAAAGTATATTTGCGGCGTACTTGTCCGCATGGAGAGGATGAACAGTGGCAGTGATTGAAGAACAAATGGAAATTCCCGCAGAGCACGAAAAAAAAGTCTACGGTGAATTTGATCAGAATGTCAAGAAAATAGAGAGAACTCTGGGTGTGACCCTCCTCTCCCGCGACGGGGCGCTGAAAATCATCGGTCCTGCATCCAATGTAGCCGCTGCCAGAAAAATGCTGGAAGAGCTTATCACTCTTTCAGAGCGTGGCAATGAGATCACGGAGCAGAACATAAACTACATGCTGTCTATGGCAATGGAGTCCAGAGAATCCAGAGTGCTTGAACTTGATGGTGACCTGATCTGCCATACAATCAACGGCAGGGCTGTCAAACCGAAGACCATCGGACAGAAGCAGTATGTAGATGCCATCCGGGACCATATGATTACTTTCGGAATCGGTCCGGCCGGAACCGGAAAAACCTATCTGGCCATGGCAATGGCCATTACTGCCTTCCGCAATGATGAGGTGAGCAGAATCATACTGACCCGTCCTGCCATTGAAGCAGGTGAGAAGCTTGGTTTTCTGCCGGGAGACCTTCAGAGCAAGATTGATCCATATCTTCGCCCACTGTATGATGCCCTGTATCAGATCATGGGTGCTGAAAGCTTTCAGAAGAATATGGAAAAGGGACTGATCGAGGTGGCTCCCCTTGCATATATGAGAGGACGTACCCTTGATGACGCCTATATTATTCTGGACGAGGCGCAGAATACCACTCCTGCACAGATGAAAATGTTTCTGACCAGAATCGGTTTTGGTTCCAAGGTGATTGTCACGGGAGATATGACCCAGAAGGACCTTGCACAGGGCGTAACTTCCGGTCTGGACGTTGCGACACGCGTATTAAGGAATGTAGATGGTATTTCTTTCTGTGAGCTCTCCAGCAAGGACGTTGTACGTCATCCTTTGGTACAGAAAATCGTGGAAGCCTATGAGAAATACGAGAAGAAAGAAAGCGGACGATCACGGAAGGGCAGCCGCACTGCACATACAGGTCCGGCTTCAGGGAACAGGAATGGCAGGCATTCCGGCTGAACCAGCCTGTCATGACAATATGATATCCGACCGGCTGCAGCAGAATCCTTCAGGACACTTTTTTACGGCCACGGATGGAAGAGGAGGTATGAAATGACTCTGAATCTGGAAAATGAACAGAACAGGGAGATCCCCTTTGATTATAAAGATGTTGCGGAGTGTGTGATCAGGCAGATCCTGACATCAGAACATTGTCCCTATGAGGCGGAAATCAATCTGACCTTTACAGACAATACAGAAATCCGGCGGCTGAACCGCGAATTCCGCCAGATCGACCGTGCAACCGATGTGCTTTCCTTTCCCATGATTGATTGGACAAGTCCCGCAGATTACACTGCACTGGATGATACAGAGCGCTCTGCAGATTTTTTCAACCCGGAGACAGGAGAACTCCTGCTTGGCGACATTGTCATATCAGTGGAACGAGCAGAAGCTCAGGCGGAGGAATACGGTCATTCCCTGAAGAGGGAAATCGCATTTCTGATTGCACACAGCATGCTTCACCTGCTTGGATATGACCATATGGTTCCGGATGAGGAGGCGGTCATGGTGCAGAAACAGGAGGATGCGCTGCAGGCCCTTGGAATTACACGGGACTGATTGCATGGAACTGAAATGAAAGCGCACAGGACCGGATAAAGCGCCGATATGCCATATTGGTGTATGCATATGCCGGTGCAGTAGCAGGTGGAGTAGTATATATATGGATTCGAATTGAACATCAGCATACAGGAGGGGAGCTGAATATGAATCTCGATACAAGAGTAAGAGAGAAGCTGAAGGATAAGAAGCGGATTGTCATTAAGATCGGTTCCTCCTCCCTTGCGCACAAGGAGACCGGAAGACTGGATCTGATCAAGGTGGAAATCCTGATCCGGGAAATCTGTGATCTTGTGAATATGGGCAAGGAGGTTGTCCTTGTCTCCTCTGGTGCGATCATGGTGGGCCGCGGTACGCTTGGGGTCTGCAAGCAGGATGAAACAATTGCACAGAAGCAGGCCTGTGCGGCAGTCGGGCAGGCAAAGCTGATGATGATATATCAGAAAATCTTCTCTGAATACAATCATGTATGCGGCCAGATCCTGATGACCAAGCACACGATGCTCGACGCTTTGAACCGCTACAATACAGTGAACTGCTTTCAGGAGATGTTCAAGGCGGGCGTGATCCCTGTCGTCAACGAGAATGATACGATTGCGACCTATGAAATTGACTCACTGTCTGTTTTTGGAGATAATGATCATCTGTCAGCCGTTGTTGCCGCTATGATTCATGCGGACCTTCTGATTCTCCTCTCCGATATCGACGGACTGTACACAGATGATCCGCATACCAACCCCAAAGCAGAATTCATCGATATTGTAGACCGCATCGATGACAATCTCATGCATATGGGCAAGTCCACAACCGGAAGCAATGCAGGAACCGGCGGTATGGCAACCAAGCTCTCTGCAGCCCGTGTCGCAACCATGGGCGGATGTGACATGATCATCGCCAGTGGTGAGGATTTTCATATCATCCACAGAATCATCCAGGGTGAAAAAATAGGCACCCTGTTTCTTGCGGACAAGAAGGACGATTTCTATCTGCTGGATTATCTGGAGCAGATGGATACCTGAAATCCAGGCGAGATAGTATGTTATACATTTTCATTCTTATCCTGATATCATAATATTGGTATCATGATATTGGGGTAAAACGGTAAATGCATAAGCTGAGATAAAAGAGTGGAAAGGGCAGGAGAACATGGACAAAAAGGAGCTTAGAAAAACAGTCTTTGCCAGACGGAGAGCAGCGTCTGACGAAGAGGTGCAGAGAAACAGCCAGGCTATTTTCTCCAGAATTACGGAGAGTGCATGTTACCAGTCCGCCTCATCGGTGTTCTGTTATATGGACCACAAGCATGAGGTAATGACCCGTTCCTTCATCGAGCGGTGCTGGCAGGATGGGAAGCGTGTAGCCGTGCCCAAGGTAAATGGCAGGGACATGAACTTCTATTATATTGAATACTTTGGGCAGCTGGAGAGTGGAATCATGGGTATTCTGGAGCCCATCACCCATTGTCCGGGGATTGTACAGAATGCAGATGCAGACGAGGATGCGCTGCTCATTGTACCGGGCGTCGCCTTTGATGAAAACCGCGGCCGCTGTGGATATGGGGGCGGCTATTATGACAGATATCTGGCAGCACATACCCGCCACACCACCATAGCGGTGGCATTTGAATTCCAGATTTTTGACCGGATTCCATCGGATGAACATGACATCCGGCCGCAGTATCTTGCCACTGAAAAGCGCATCATTCACTAATATAATATTTACTAAGCATATATAATATTCACTAAATTCATATTCACTGGTTTAATACTCTTTGCTTTAATATTACGATTTAATATTCGCTATTTTTATCCATACTCTCCCGGATAATCGAACGATATCGGTGAATCAGGAAAGGATCAGTCATCATGAACAATCAGAAATACGATGCCATCATCAGCGGAATGGACCTTCAGAAACCGGCTCCGGAAAATGAACCCTTCCGCCAGTTCTATTTCATTGAAAGAGCACGTCAGAACCTGAAGAATATTTCCGCAATTGCCGGAAGACAGCTAACCTTCTGTGTTGTAACCTTCGGATGCCAGATGAATGCGAGAGATTCCGAAAAGCTGCGGGGCATTCTGGAGGAAATCGGATACCTTCAGTCAGATTCAGAGGATGCGGACCTTGTCATCTACAATACCTGTACTGTACGCGAAAACGCTAATACCAAGGTATACGGACGCCTGGGAAAGCTCCATTCCTATAAGAAAAAAAATCCCCATATGATGATCGGGCTGTGCGGATGCATGATGCAGGAGGAACATGTAGTGCAGAAGCTGAAGCAAAGTTATCGGTTCGTCAATCTGATCTTCGGCACGCACAATATCTACAAGCTTGCTGAGCTGATTTCCAATGCGCTGGAGCATCCGGACCGGATGATCATTGATATCCAGCAGAGTTCTGACCGCATGGTGGAACAGCTTCCGGTCGACCGCAAATATTCCTTCAAGTCCGGCGTAAATATCATGTACGGCTGCAATAACTTCTGCAGCTACTGCATTGTACCCTATGTACGGGGAAGAGAAAAAAGCAGAGAGCCGGAGGACATTATTCATGAAATCGAAGATCTGGTAAATGACGGCGTCCGGGAGGTCATGCTGCTGGGACAGAACGTCAATTCCTATGGAAAGAATCTGAGCCATCCGATTTCTTTTGCGGAGCTTCTTGAACGGATTGCACAGATCCAGGGGCTGGACCGGATCCGTTTCATGACCTCCCATCCCAAGGACCTTTCCGATGAACTGATCGCCGTCATGGCAAAATATCCAAAGATCTGCCGTCATCTTCACCTGCCCCTGCAGTCCGGAAGCACAAGGATTCTCCGGGATATGAACCGCCATTACACAAAGGAGTCCTATCTTGCACTGGTGGACCGCATCCGGGCTGCAATTCCAGATATTTCTCTTACGACAGACATCATTGTAGGGTATCCTGGAGAAACAGAGGAGGATTTTCAGGAGACTCTGGATGTGGTAAGACGGGTACGCTATGACAGTGCCTTTACCTTTATCTATTCCAAAAGAAGCGGTACCCCCGCAGCCAAAATGGAAAACCAGGTGCCGGAAGATGTCATCCGGGACCGTTTTGACCGTCTCCTCGCCCTGGTTCAGGAAACCGGCAGGCAGCAGAGTGCCCGGTTCCTCGGGCAGGATAAGGAGGTCCTCGTAGAGCAGGTAAATGAACAGGATGAAAAGCTTGTGACCGGAAGAATGGACAACAACATTGTCGTGCATTTTCCGGGAAGTCCGGATCTGATCGGACAGATTGTACCTGTGCATCTGGATGAATGTCATGGCTTCTACTATATGGGTCATGCGCTCTGACGTCTGGTCAGAGGAAACCTGCAGATATTGCATAGGTATGGACAGAGAAAGGGAGGTTTCCATCCATGGCATTATCACCGATGATGCAGAATTATCTTGCCACCAAGGAGGAATATAAGGACTGTATTCTATTTTACCGGATCGGCGACTTCTACGAGATGTTTTTCGATGACGCGAAGACCGTCTCCCAGGAGCTGGAGCTGACACTTACCGGAAAAGACTGCGGTCTCGAAGAGCGGGCCCCGATGTGCGGTGTGCCATTCCATGCGGCAGACACCTATATCACGCGTCTGATTGACCTGGGTCATAAGGTGGCAATCTGCGAACAGGTTGAGGATCCCAAGAAGGCGAAGGGTCTTGTAAAGCGGGAGGTCATCCGGGTTGTCACACCCGGCACTGTCATCAGCCAGGAAGAGCTTGACGAGACAAAGAATAATTATCTGATGTGCATTGTATGCACTTCCGACCGCTATGGGATGTCCATAGCTGACATCTCGACAGGACAGTGCCTCGTTTCCGAGACAGATACCGAGCAGAAGCTTCAGGATGAGATTCAGAAATTTATGCCATCTGAGATTATCTGCAACCAGAGCCTGCTGATGTCAGGGCTTGATATTAACGACCTGCGGACACGGCTGCGGATTTCTGTTTCCGCACTGGATGATTATTATTTCGATGATGCATCCTGTGAAAAAATATTAAAAAAGCATTTCCATGTCTCAAACCTGAAAGGCCTCGGTCTGGATGATTTCGGCTGTGGCAGTATTGCTGCCGGCGCATTGTTTCAGTATCTGTATGAAACCCAGAAGAACAATATGGAGCAGATGACTTCCATCACGCCTTACTTTTCTGATCGTTTCATGCTGCTGGACAGCTCGACCCGTAGAAATCTTGAGCTGGTGGAGACCCTCAGGGAAAAGCAGAAGAAGGGTTCACTTCTTGGCGTGCTTGACCGCACCCGCACGGCTATGGGTGCCCGCATGCTGCGGAACATGATAGAACAGCCCCTGATCAACAAGGACGAGATTGAGAAAAGGCTGACTGCGGTGGAAGAGCTGACCGGAATGCCGATGATCCGGGATGAAATCAGGGAATACCTGCAGCCCGTCTATGATCTGGAGCGGCTGGCCAGCCGGATCACTTATCAGTCCGCAAATCCGAGAGATCTGATCGCATTTAAGACCTCGCTTCACATGCTCCCCTTTATCCGTCAGCTTCTGACCGGATTTCAGGGAGACCTTCTGACTGGCATACAGAAGGAGCTGGATCCTCTCGAGGACCTTTATCAGGCCATTGACGCCGCGATTATCGAGGATCCGCCGATGGCAATGAAGGACGGCGGTATTATACGCGACGGATACAATGCACAGGTAGACCAGTACAGGTCAGCCAAAAAGGACGGACAGAAATGGCTGTCTGACCTTGAGGCAAAGGAAAGAGAGCGCACCGGTATCAAGACACTGCGTGTCAAGTACAGCAGGGTATTCGGCTATTGCATTGAAGTGACAAATTCCTTCAAGGACAAGGTGCCTTCTGACTATCAGAGAAAGCAGACGCTTACCGGGTCGGAGCGCTATACCACTGATGCTCTCAGACAGATTGAGGAGCAGATTGTAGGGGCAGAGGACAGACTGGGATCCCTTGAATACGAGCTCTTTGCAGATGTACGGGACAGGATCGGGAAAAATGTAGCCCGTGTACAGCGTACTGCCCACGCTATTGCCTGCCTGGATGTTTTCTGTTCTTTTTCCTATGTGGCGGAACGGAATCGTTATGTAAGACCAAAGCTGAATAAGAGCGGAAAAATTGATATAAAGGAAGGCCGCCATCCGGTGGTGGAAAAGATGATTCCTGACAATCTCTTTATCTCCAATGACACCTATCTGGATCAGCAGGAGCACCGTGTGGCCATCATAACAGGTCCGAATATGGCCGGAAAATCCACCTATATGCGTCAGACGGCCCTGATTGTTCTGATGGCCCAGATCGGTTCCTTTGTACCTGCCACCTCCGCCAATATCGGTATCGTAGACCGGATCTTTACCCGGGTCGGCGCTTCAGATGATCTGGCAAGCGGACAGTCCACCTTTATGGTGGAGATGAGTGAGGTCGCAAATATTCTCAGAAATGCAACCTCCAACAGCCTGCTGATTCTGGATGAGATCGGAAGAGGAACCAGCACCTTCGACGGCCTGGCACTGGCATGGGCAATCACCGAGTTTGTAGCTGATCCGAAGAAGATCGGTGCCAAAACTCTTTTTGCCACTCATTTTCACGAGCTGACCGAGCTAGAGGGAAAAATCGCCGGTGTCAACAACTATTGTGTTGCGGTCAAGGAAAAGGGCGACGGAATTGTATTCCTCCGGAAAATCGTCAGAGGCGGGGCAGACAAGAGCTATGGCATACAGGTTGCCCGTCTTGCGGGGGTCCCTGAAGCCGTTCTTTCCCGCGCAAAGGAGATTCTGGAACAGCTCTCCGATGCGGATATCACCGCTGCCATCAAGAGCCTGACCGGGTCCCGCCAGAAGAAGGGAAAGCCGCGTCACTATGACACTGTGGACATGCAGCAGATGTCTTTGTTTGATACCACAGACAATGATAAGATCATCAATGAGATCCGGGAGATTGATATCTCCTCCATGACACCGCTCGAAGCACTCAATATGCTGAATCATCTGCAGAGCGAAGTAAAGAATCGCTGGTAAGGTGCAGTGGAAGGCAGGTACAGGAAATGAGAAGTATCGAGTTACTGGACAAAACAACCATCGATAAAATCGCCGCAGGTGAAGTGGTTGAACGCCCTGCATCTGTGATCAAGGAACTGACAGAGAATGCGATCGATGCTGAGGCGAGCGCCATTACCATAGAGATCCGGGATGGCGGAACTACATTTATGCGCATTACGGATAACGGCGCAGGTATTGCTTCTGATCAGGTGCGCAAGGCGTTTCTTCGTCATGCCACAAGTAAAATAAGGAAGGCAGAGGATCTTGCGCAGATTTCCTCCCTCGGCTTCCGTGGTGAGGCATTGTCGAGCATTGCTGCCGTTGCCCAGGTGGAGTGTATCACAAAGACGCCGGAGGCTCTGACCGGCATCCGTTATGCCATCGAAGGCGGTGTTGAAAAAGAATATGAGGAAATCGGAGCCCCGCAGGGAACCACCTTTATTGTGCGGAATCTGTTTTTCAATACGCCGGCCCGTGCAAAGTTTCTGAAATCTCCGGTCACGGAGGGCAATCATGTCAGCAGCTTCGTGGAGGAACTGGCCCTGTCCCATCCGGAGATCTCCTTCAAGTTCATACAGAACGGACAGAACCGGCTCTATACCAGCGGCAACGGTAACCTGCGGGAGATTGTCTATCAGATCTTTGGAAGGGATCTGACCCGTGCCTTAATACCGATTCATGCTGAGAATGAACTCATGGAAGTGAATGGATTTATCGGCAATCCGAATATTGCCCGGGGCAACCGGAACTTCGAGTACTATTTCGTAAACGGAAGATATGTGAGAAGCCAGCTGCTGTCCAAGGCGATCGAAGATGCTTATCACGGCTTTCTCATGCAGCACAAATATCCCTTTACGCTGCTGTATCTGAACATCGATGGCACAAAGGTGGATGTAAACGTCCATCCCCAGAAGATGGAGGTCCGTTTCTCAAGTCAGGAGGAACTGTATCATCAGCTCTGCCTTGCCATACAGAATACACTTATGAATCGTGAGCGTATTCCGGAGGTCCCCATCGGGAAGGAAAAACAGAAAAACACCGAAAGAGCGGGACACCTTCCTGTTCTGAATGTCAATGCACCTGAACCCTTTGAGAAGGTAAGAAGACAGCAGAATGAAGGCCGGATCAGACAGGCATCATTCTCCGCATCACCCATGCAATCCGGATCCGGCATGCAGGTTGCACGGGAATCCGGAAGCTACAAGAGCGTAACCGCATCGGACAGGATTTCCGTATCTGAGGGATCAGATGGCAACAATGTTGCATCACCAGAAAAACAGAATCGTGCAGCATATGAGCAGCCTCACAGCGCAGAAGCTGCATTGCAGATGGAAAGGGAACTGCATCCCGAAAAGGGATCAGATGTCCCGGATGCACTGAATACCGGGGCTCCCGGGGATACCGCATTTCTGAAAGCAATGCAGGGTACACTTTCACAGGCGGACAGTGATGGTGCCAACGGTATCACAACGAAACTGCAAAACCAGGATGAGAATGCAAAAGACCTGCAGAAACAGACTGCTTCAAGGCCAGAGCAGCTCAGCCTCTTTCAGGATGAGCGTGTCCTCTCTGCGAATTCCAGAAAAATGTTCCGTATCATCGGGCAGGTATTTGACACCTACTGGATCATGGAATATAAGGACGCCATGTACATCATTGATCAGCATGCTGCCCATGAGAAGGTCAATTATGAGCGGATGATGAAGAATTACCGTGAGAAGAAAATAAACGCACAGATGCTGTATCCGGCAATTGTGGTCAGTCTCAGTGCGAAGGAGGCAGGGCTTCTGGAGAGGAATCTGGATGCCTTTGCAAAGCTCGGCTTTGAAATTGAAGCCTTCGGAGGCAACTCCTTTAAGATCAATGCCGTTCCGGACAACCTGTATTCTGTTGCCTCAGACAGGCTTTTTACGGAAATTCTGGACCAGCTTTCAGAAATCGGCGATGTGTCTCCGGACAGTATTCCTGAAAGAATCGCCTCCATGTCCTGCAAGGCTGCAGTCAAGGGTAATCATCTCATGTCACAAAAAGAGGCTGAGGCGCTGATTGACGAGCTCCTGACGCTGGAAAATCCCTACAATTGTCCGCACGGAAGGCCGACCATTATCCGTATGACACGCTATGAGCTGGACAAAAAATTCAAGCGGATCGTATGATCATCTGATAACAGGAGATTTACAGAATTGTCATTGCAAAATACTGAAAACAAACCCGGTTCTGCATCAGCAGATACATTCTTCGACTATTCTTCTTTGAAGAAAAAGCCGGTTCTTGTGCTGACAGGACCTACGGCTGTGGGTAAAACATCACTTTCTCTGAAGCTGGCAGCGGCTGTAAACGGGGCGATCGTATCAGCAGATTCCATGCAGGTCTATAAGGGCATGGATATCGGATCCGCCAAGATTCCTCCGAACCAGCGGCAGGGAATTCCGCATTATCTGATCGATGTGCTGGAACCGGAAGAGGATTTCAATGTAGCCCTGTTTCAAAAGCTGTCCCTTGCAGCCATGCAGGAGATCTGGGCGAATGGACAGGTACCGATTCTGACCGGTGGAACAGGCTTCTATATACAGGCTGTTCTCCGTGATATTGATTTTACAGAGAGCGAGGGCAGATCTGATATACGGTCTGCTTACGAGAAGATTGCCATGGAAAAAGGACCGGAATACCTGCACGCAGTTCTCGCCGAAAAAGATCCGGGAGCAGCTGCTGCGATTCATCCCCATAATGTGAAGAGGGTGATCCGCGCGCTTGAGTTTTTTGATCAGAGCGGTATGCCAATCTCCAGACACAATGAGGAACAGCGGGAAAAGCCTTCTCCCTACTGTTATCTGTACTTTGTGCTCAATGAGGACAGGCGCGTACTGTATGAACGGATCGATCAGAGAGTGGACCAGATGATTGCGGATGGTCTGGTCGATGAGGTAAAGAGACTGAAGGACAGGGGGCTTACAGAGGATCACGTATCGATGAAGGGACTGGGATATAAGGAGCTGTTTCCTTATCTGGATGGCAGATGTACGCTGGAAGAGGCAGTTGACACAATCAAGCGTGATACCAGACATTTCGCGAAACGCCAGATTACCTGGTTCAAAAGAGAGAGCGATGTCATCTGGATTGACAAGGAGACCTTTGATCATGACGAGCAGGCTATTCTGGATTATATGCTGATGCTTTGGCGTGCAAAGCTGAACAGGGATAGTACCTGATTTTCAAGACAATTCCTTATACATTTACCTTTTGACACCAATATCATATGAATTTTAATAAATATGATTTCCAATAAGAATGATTTTCAATATGAATAGAGGATAATATGACAGAAGAAGAACTCAAAATGTATGAAAATTTCGGTATAGCAGAGAAGACTGCTGTTTTCTGCGGAAAAATTGCGGACGCGCTGAAGGACCGCTTTGCACAGATTGACGATACCGCTGAATATAATCAGATGAAGGTCATTCATGCAATGCAGGAAAACCGCGTGAGCGAGGCATGTCTGTATCCTTCAACGGGTTATGGCTATAATGACCTGGGCAGAGATACACTGGAGAAAGTGTTCGCCTCCACCTTTCATACAGAGGACGCGCTGGTAAGACCTCTGATCGCCTGCGGCACACATGCACTTGGGATTGCACTTGCCGGTAATCTGCGTCCTGGAGATGAGCTGCTCTCACCGGTTGGAAAACCCTATGATACACTGGAGGAAGTGATCGGTATCAGACCTTCCAGAGGTTCTCTCGCAGAGTATGGAATCACCTATCGTCAGGTGGATCTGCTTCCGGACGGATCCTTTGATTACGATGGAATCCGGAAAGCTTTGAATGAGCATACCAGGCTCGTGACGATTCAGCGCTCTAAGGGATATCAGACCCGTCATACATTCTCTGTACAGGAAATCGGTGAACTGATCCACTTTATCAAGGGGATTCGTCCGGATGTGATCTGTATGGTAGACAACTGCTATGGTGAATTTGTAGAGCGGATTGAGCCAACGGACGTTGGTGCAGATATGATGGTAGGTTCCATGATCAAAAATCCGGGTGGCGGGCTGGCACCTATCGGAGGATATATCGTTGGTACAAAGGAATGTGTCGCCAATGCGGCATACCGTCTCACTACACCCGGGCTTGGCAAAGAGGTCGGTGCGTCGATCGGAATGAACCCTTCCTTCTACCAGGGATTTTTCCTCGCGCCGACTGTAACGGCCAGCGCACTCAAGAGTGCGATTTTTGCTGCAAATGTTTACGAGAGTCTTGGTTTTCCGGTTGTCCCGAATTCCACGGAGGACAGACATGACATTATTCAGGCTGTCACGTTTGGAAAGCCGGAGGGCGTCATTGCTTTTTGTCAGGGAATTCAGGCTGCAGCACCTGTGGACAGCTATGTCACACCGGAGCCATGGCCGATGCCGGGATATGATTCTGATGTAATTATGGCAGCAGGGGCCTTTGTGCAGGGCTCATCTATTGAACTCTCGGCAGACGGTCCGATCCGTCCTCCCTATGCCGTTTATTTTCAGGGAGGACTCACATGGCCCCATGGAAAGCTGGGTATCATGATCAGTCTGCAGAAGGTAATTGATGCAGGTCTGGTGCATCTCGACTGATCACATCGGATTCTGATGCACCAGAGTTTACAACGGATCCGAAAACAGCTGAGGTAATAACGGATCCGGATACAACTGAGGGATCTGAATCAGTCCGGCAAAAGTATAGTGTGAAACATAATCACTTCATAACCTCACGTATCAGAAGCGATTACACACGGAATGGAGATAATCATGTCGGCTAAGGTAATCGTAATCGGTGCAGGCGCATCCGGCCTGATGGCAGCCATCACTGCGGCAGGGCTCGGTGCAAGTGTTACGGTGCTTGAACAGAATGACCGCCCCGGCCGCAAGATTCTTGCCACCGGAAATGGAAAATGCAATCTCACCAATCTGGATATGTCTCCGGATCATTATCGTGGCGGGAATTCTGCTCTGACAGAGAAAATCCTGTTCAGGTTCAACAATGTAGATACGCTGCGCTTTTTTCACCAGCTCGGGCTGCGGACACTGGACAGAAACGGATGGATATATCCCTATACAGAGCAGGCCTCACAGGTTCTCCGCCTTCTGATGATGGAAGCCGGACGAAGAAATGTGCGGATCAAATGCAACGAAAAGATAATAAAGGTACAGCCCTGTGCGCAGGACCAGGAGAATGATCCTGATCCTGCGCACGGGTCCGGTTTTCATGTACATACAGCTACCTGGACCTATACAGCGGATTCCGTGATCATCGCCACTGGAAGTCCTGCTTCTTCTGTGCGGGGATCCTCTGATTCCGCCATGTGCTTTGCACGGGACCTGCATCTTCAGATCGTTCCCTTTCTTCCGTCACTTGTACCGCTGAAAATCCGGGAGAACATCACAAATCTCTGGGCAGGAACACGTGTGCACGCAACCGTTCAGCTGTTTGTGGACAAGGTTCTTATGGCCTCTGATACCGGTGAAGTACAGCTGACAGATTTCGGTATTTCAGGAATACCGGTATTTCAGGTCAGTCGCTTTGCTTCCAAAGGTATATCTCAAAGTCAGTCTGTTCGTGTACTGCTGGATTTTATGCCTGATATGGATGAAGCATCGCTGTATAAGGATCTTCTGGGCAGAGCGGCTATGCATCCCGGAGCACCTGTATCCGACCTGCTGATCGGGCTTATTCCGGACAAGCTGATATCTGTATTTGCAGAAAAGACTTCTTCCGGAAAGGGTAACAGTGCACAGCTGTTACGCAAAACAGCAGCAAGGATCAAAGCCTGTACCGTAACTGTCACCGGAACAGCCGGTCTTCGTCATGCCCAGATCTGTTCCGGGGGAATTCATACAGACGAACTGACAGAAGATATGGAATGCCGGAAAATCCCCGGTCTGTATTTTACCGGTGAATCTGTAAATGTTGACGGGCCCTGTGGAGGTTACAATCTGCAGTGGGCCTGGTCCAGCGGCTACGCAGCAGGACTGCATGCAGGAGAGTCATGTTGCTGAACAGCAGCAGATGGAGTTACTGTTCAGAAATTTGTCCTGAAGGGTACTTCTCATTCGTCTGTTTTCACTCATAAGCGGATATTCATACCCGCTCCAAAGGACTGCATGAGAAGTGCTTCCCTGGCAGGCCAGTGAACGATCATAACCGGATGAACAAGGTATCTGTTTGGAAATTTACCACTTTACAGAACCAAAAACTCCATGTTATACTTTCCATATTCCATTCTGTATATTCATAGTCCCATTCATTTCATTTTATCTGCTATCCATTTCATATCTGTACAGCTCAGCTGGAAATCAGGTCTTTTTTTCATTTCTCAATGTTTTCCCGACTTATTACAAAAATCCATTAAACAGAAATCCGTCAAACAGAAATCCATCAAACAGAAATCCGGTAAACAAAATTCCAGTAAACAAAAATCCAAGTCAGATTCTTAAGAGAATCCTCCAGCAATATGGAAAAAAGCAAAAATATACAATTTCTCATCTACGCTGTACTGCTTCTGATCATCGTGGGCTGTGCTATGTATCTCATTCCGGAAATAGCAGAGTATTATAACAGCGCAAGAACGTATCGCAGACTCCGACAGGAGAGCATGATCACACCGGGGGAACCTGCTGTGGATGCTGCACAGGAGTCAGCCAAAGATCCGGTCATCAACTGGGAACTGTACCGAGACATGGATATTGTGGCATGGCTGATTCTGGACGATATCAGTTACCCGGTCATGCAGGGTACAGACAATAACACCTATCTTCATGCACTTCCTGACCGCACACCTAATTACGGGGGCAGTATTTTTCTGGAGGCCGCAAATGCATCCTCCTTTACAGATCAAAACTCTATTCTGTATGGCCACAATATGGCAGATGGTTCCATGTTTGGCAGGCTTCCTTCACGTTACACAGACAAATCCTTCAAAGATCACTCTTTTACACTCTACCTGCCGGACGGCACAAGACATACCTATGCATTCTATTCGGTGCTTCCTACCTATAGCGGGTCAGAAATTTATACCTGCCACTTTGGCTCAGACATGACCTTTCGGCGCTGGCAGGAGAAGCGCAGGGCAGAATCACTTTACATGAATGCAGCTATGCCGGCGGATCATGCGCGATTTGTTACTCTATCTACCTGTAATGGGAGTGCAGGCACCAGGAAAAGGTTCGTAATTATTGGAATAGAAACCGAAGTAATGGTAACACAGGAACCTGCATCCTGGAGGAGCAGCCAATGGAAAGGCGAACAAGAAAAAACAGGCAGAAATATACAGAGCCGCTTGCATGTCTCCTGATTCTCATCGCAATTTTGGCTGGCATTGCTCCATCATTCATGGATGCATTACAGAAAGCCCGGCAGCTCCAAAGCCTGACGGGTTATCAGGAAGGTCTGTCAGAACTGGACGCAGAACAGACGAGATTGCAATGGGAAAGTGCCCGCACCTATAACCGGACGGTTTTCAGCGCACAGCAGAAGCATGGTTTTCAGTACAGCGGGGATGGGATGTGGGATAAAGCATACATGAAAGCGCTGTATTGTAGCGAAAACGATATTATATGCCGTATCCGCATTCCTGCTGCAGGCATTGATCTTCCTGTTGTACATGGAACAGAAACAGGAAAAATGTCCACTAATGCCGGTCATATGTATGGCACCTCACTTCCGACAGGAGAAACAGGCACAAATGCAGTCATTGCAGGACATACGGGGCTCACCAGCGCAAGGCTGTTTACAGATCTGGATAAATTAAGGGCGGGGGACACGTTCTATATCCATATTCTTGACGAAATACATACCTATACCGTAAAGGATATAAAAATTGTACTGCCGGATGACGAAGACCCATATCTGCAGATTATTCCAGACAAACGGATGATAACCCTGTATACCTGTACACCCTATGGAATCAATGATCACCGTCTGATCATTCAGGGAATATTTACACGCTCCGTAAAAGAAGGCTCCAGGAGCGAATTATCCATGCTTTCCACCACATCCCGTATACAGATCCTGAAAACGGCAGTAATTGGGGGCATACCTGTGGCTTATATTCTGTTCTGCCTCTTTTATTTCAGGAAAAGAAGGAAAAACAAACGTTCAAATCGGGAATTTCAAAATGCCAATACCGATACAGATGTATAAATTCAGAAATACTGACAGAAATAATGCTGAAAGATACAGAATAATGGCGACAGATACAGAACCATAAATTGAAAAGCCGGAAAGGAATAGAAGATGACAAATAACAGAATATTTTTCCTCCGGGAACGAAACCGGAACAAGGCAAGAGATAAACCCAAAGTCAGGGACAGCAGAATTCTTATGGCCAGCTTGTTACTTACAGCAGCAGTACTGTTTTTCGAATTACCTTTCATTTTCAATACGCTTTCTGCTATCCGGCAGAGCAGAAGCATGCAGGCTTACGCAGATGAATTTCATCATCAGACCGAACAGGAAATAGAGCAGGAGAAGCAAAGAGTACGGTCCTACAATGCAGAAATTGCGCAAAAACAGATGCAGAACGGTTTCTGGTATCAGGGCGCTGAGGCTGGCGATCCGAGATATGAATCCCTATTATCCTCAGATAATGCGGAAGACGATGCAAACATTATGGCAGTGCTGGACATTCCCAAAATCCACCTATATCTGCCTGTCGGACATGGCACCTCGGACGAGCTTCTGCAATACGCGGCAGGGCATATGTATGGATCCAGCCTTCCGCTGGGAGGCAAAGATACGAATGCGATCCTTGCAGGTCACACAGGCCTTTCAACTGCAAAATTATTTACCGATATAAAAAAACTGCAGCCTGGAGATGAAGTCCGTATTCACGTTCTGGATGAAATCCATCGCTACAGGATTCTGCATAAAAGAACAGTGCAGCAGGGGCCTGATGAGCTTCCGCTTCTGCAGATGAATCAGAATGCCGACGAAATTACGTTGTACACCTGTACTCCATTCGGCATCAATGATGCACGTATTATACTCCGGGCAGAGCGTATTTATCCGGATCTTCCGCTAAAGTCAGAAGAGAAAAATTTCATAAAAACGGAGCAGAAGCTGCTCCGAAGACTTCTGCTCTGTATCATCGTACCTGCCGGCATAGTGGCTTTCGGAGTCATAACAAATTTCAAAAGGGATCGGAAAAATAAGGGGACAGAGTAAAAAGTCTGAAAAAATCTTAATAAATCAATCAAAAGATATATTAGAGGAATTAAAAGATAAATCGAAATAATGGCTTTTATCAGCGACAATGTAGAGCAAAGTCCATTTATAAAATATGAACAGTCAAAAATGAACGTTTATTTATGTATAATTGAACGTCTAGATACATTCAAGATAATAGACATGTTCATAATTTAAATTTATGGACGAACATGGTGGGCATAATCACGAATCGAGGTAACCGGAAAGAAGGAAAAAAGAAGGAAAGGAAAACACAATATGAAAAAGACACCAATAATTAAGACCCGGAAAAGATTTCTTACGGGTATGCTTGCAGCAATTCTGGGAAGTGCCCTGGGAACCGTATCCGCAGCAGCGTCACCGCTGTATTCTTCCGGCATCATTCGTCTTGCAGATGATATGCCTGGATCCTTTTCACATTACAGCAGTGGGGGATGGAAAACGGGCACTGAAGATGCAAATTATGATATTGGAAAAGACCCCACCATCAGCAAGGACACCATTGACCGTGGCAAGACAGGATCCATTACTATTTACAAGTTAAATGATGAAAACGGAAGAACGTTTGAGGGGGATGGCATGTATCACGCCTCATTTGGTGACGATGCAGCATCCAGACGGGACGGCATACCGAACATTGTTTTTTCAACTGCAAAGATCGCAGATCTGGTACATGTGTCCGGAAGGCGAAGTCAAAATCTGTCTGTGATACAGGATCATCCCGGCTCTGATGACAGATCTGTATACGGAGAGACAGGTGTATATTACAGCAATCTGGATTATGGATTTTCCGAGGTCGCCAGAAAATGCGGTATCAAGGTAACTGATTATGCCACCGTGATTGACGGATCCCTTTACTGGTCGGCCGAACAGATGGAAGTAATTCTGGAGAGGATAAAAGATGCGAATGGAGATCAGAATACCTGGACCGGCGAAACTTTATTGAACCAGTACATCGAAAATGCAGCACTTCTATCTGCAGGTACGAAGATACGTAATGGAAATGGCCTTGTACCACATCCCACTACAAAGGGTAAGGATTTTGCGGCGACCGGCGCACAGCTCTCAGAAGAAGACAGGACGGTGTATTACAATGGCGAAACCGGCCTTCTCTCACCGATAAATCCCGAAAAAGGGAAGACGGTTATGACCGATCTTGATCTGGGGCTCTATGTCGTTGCCGAGACAGGTTATTTTTCCTATACAGGTATTGAAGAGAACGGCAATAAGCTATATGAGAAGGTTTACCGCGATTATATCTATGATGCGGATGGCGATGAAAAGCCAAATACGGGCGAAACTTTCCAAAAACAGTCAAACAATGGTGCAGCTGTAAACAGCAGAAAAGAAGTCACTTCCAGTGATCTGAACTTCAATGACGACACTGATATCGAGCAGGAGCATGCAAGGAATGCCGCATCCCAGAGATATGCAGCTGATGGTGATGTGCAGGCTGGCGGTGGAGACTTTACAGATGCCGAAGACGGTACACAGAACCCCTATGTGATCTACAATCCCTGTTCACCGTTTCTGGTCAGTCTTCCACAGACGAACCTTGCTGACCTTGTCAAGGCAGAGAAGGGATCCGGGAACACTGTTACATACGGTGCAGGGACTGTATGGCAGTACGATATGAACGTTTATCCCAAAAATAATATGACTTCGATCGCAAAAAAGGTCGTAGCGGATGACGGAGACACGCTGACTGAACGTCAGGATTATCATATCGGACAGAATATTCATCAGATTATCTACGCGGACGTCCCGGTGCCCATGTATCTGAAGGAGAACGGAGAATCCAGACGAAACAGGGAATTCCGGATATCAGATACCATGAGCAGCGGACTGACCCTGCAGAAGGTCACACGGGTTGCACTTCGCGGAAAAATAGCCAGACCGGAAAAGCTCTCCCAGTTTGATACCAGGGAAAGCGATGCATCTGATGCCGCATTATACGCGACCAATATGGAGCTTGAGCCTGGAAAAGATTATGTCATTACCTGCACAACGGGAAATGCAGATGCAGCCGAAGCAGTGCATCTGACAAATGATGCAGATTCGTGTTTCACGCCAGACGGAACCGTAGCAAATGGAAATGAAAATGTACACGGCTTTACGGTTTCCCTGACGGATGAAGGACTGAGAAAGCTGGACAATCTGAAAGTGGCTTCGCAGGTTATTGTGGAATTCGACTGTACTCTGAATCAGAATGCAGTGATCGGAAGCATGGATGGAAGAACATTCAACACAAACCGTCCAACCCTCGCCTGGAGAAATCAGAATACGCTGCTGCGGGAGATTGAAGGAAATCCTGTACATATTTTCACCTATGAGCTTGATGTCACGAAGCTTGGAAAGTCAGCAGACGGAACCCGGGATATACACGGTAATTCTATCAGCGATGCACACAGCTTCGATGCAGCAGATGTTACCTTTACTGTGCAGCAGGAAAAACAATATGATCCTGATCCAGCCACAAATGGAAGTGTTGAAACAGATCTGGCATATGTATTTTTTGTACAGGACCGGGATGCAGACGGACATCTGATTGACGGCTCTTATCATGTGTGGTCACCTGCAGACGGAGCAATTGAGGAAATCATTTCTGCTGACCGTGGTTCAATCAGAGGTTCTGCGCTGGAACAGGAAGAAGGATATGCCTATGACCTGCATCTTACCAAGACCGAAGGAAAATTATGCCTGACAACCACGGGTACGACTCCTTCCAGAACATGTGTGGTGACGCAGCTCGTAAGCCCTTCTCACTCCGGCACTGCCGCTTCAGATACAGGCACTCCGGACCATTCAGGTGCAGGAACGGGCGGAAACACTGATAAAAGCAGTGCCCGGGGCATGCTCCGCCTGCGCGGGCTGGATTCAGAGTCGTATCTTATTACAGAAAAGTCTACCTCTTCTCACTTCAATCTTCTGAAGAACCGCTTCAGAATCACACTGAACAGCACACAGCCAAAGGATGGAAACCTGCTGCCCAATGCAGCAGAGAGCAATCAGCCGGTTTCCAGCTATGGCGCAGCACTCACCATAGATGACGGCACGGTATTTGCAAAGAACCGGAAAGCTGTTCCTCTCTCACACAAATCCGGGATTGCCAGCGTACTTGTCGAGAATTACAGGACGATTACACTCCATACCGGAGGAAAGGGTACCTGGTTTTTCTATGTGATCTCAGGATGCCTTGCCGGTACAGCATACCTGATCGTACGAAAGAAAAAACATCCACGAAAACATTCCGTTTACAGGCTCCCACAGAAAGGAAAATAAAATGAAAAGAAAACTGGCGGCCATCCTGACAGTGCTGCTGAGTATCCCTTTGTTCTTTTTTCACTGTATATCAGCTTTTGCGGAACCTCTTCAGGAAGTACATACAGAAGGGAAAAGAGGAACGGTCACCATTACATACAGGGAAGGCGGGAAAGGAAACGATCCTGTACGTGGCGCTGTCTTCACCCTGTATAAACTTGCGGAATTCACCGCAATTTCAAAAGATAACGATGCAATTGGCACAAGGTATCAGCCGATTCTTCCGGGCCTGATCATCCGGGAGAACCTCGCAGAACCCTCTGCATGGGAAATGACAGAGGAAGAGGGACGGGCGAACCCTCCGCTTACGCTGGATGCCCAGCCGGCCCGTTTTCTGGAAGCAGTTCAGAAGGTATATCGCGCAGAGAACCTCGGGATGCCTGTCTCTGGAACGACAGATGATCAGGGAAATCTCATCTTCCAGGATGTGGAGCCTGCCGCTTATCTGCTTGCGGAAACCACATCTGCTGCACACCACTATGCCTCTGTACCATGCCTGATCAGTGTACCTGAAATGAAACAGGCACAAGCATCCGGATCTGCGGGATGGTCCTATGATATTTCTGTTTCTCCCAAACCCATATCATCCGGAAAACTGGAAATCCGGAAAAAAATTGCAGGAAATGCAGCAGAGAGAAAAGCCTTCCATTTTATCGTGACATTTGAAAACAATGACCGTACAGGTGAAAGCATTCCTGCCAATTCGGACAAAGAACAGCTATTCTGCCTGGATGCCTCTGCAATCGCTTACCCCTACACGAATACAAACGGTCAGAAGGGCAGTGTAAAAAGCGGAGATACTTTGTTGATCTCACCGGATGAGACAGTGACAATCGAAGACATCCCTGCAGGGACTTTCTACCGTATCCGTGAGGATGAGGCTGGAAAATCCGGCTATGTTACAACATCCAGTGGTGATACCGGACATATTCAGCGCACGGATGTCCAGAAGGCGGAGTTTCTGAACACCCGGGACACAGATAAGACCGGGGGCCTTGTACAGACCGGAGACCGCAAAGTCTATCTTTTGACTGGAACTGTTCTGTTAATTGCAGCCATGCTTGCCCTGTTCTATCACAGGAAGAAAGGGGGAAAAACATGATAAAACGACAAAAATTACGCAGGATTGTTCCTGTCATGCTGCTTTTTTCGATGATTTTACAGCCGTTCCTATCTATAACGGCATATGCAGAGGAAGCCTACCGGGCAGCATCGGATTTTTCCTCTCGCAGATTGTTTGTTGGCACCACAGTCCAAAACGTCATACGGAAACAGGATACAATTTTGTCCTCGTATGAAGGAAGCTACCTTCTGCAGTTTGCATCCGCCGCTGAAGCGGAAAGCGCATATCGCTACTATGTGCAGTACGCTGATTTTGCAGAGCCGGACGCCGCGATCATTCAGATGGCATCAGAAGATGTGGAGGTACAGACAGAGCACGGTTTTTCAGAGATCACATCCGAAAGCAATTCCCATGATCATTATGGCAGCGAACCGGAAAATACTATTCCGGAAGCTGACAATGAACGTATCCAAAACATTACCAATGTAAAAGAGCAGAATGCTTTTACAGAGGAGGTGAATCCATTATCAGAGCTTTCTGACGCCGTATCCGGGGATTTATCCGCTGGTTCTGCACCGTATACATCCGGAAACGGTGTAATTGCCTTGATTGATACCGGAGTATCTCCTGGCAGCAACGTTATTGAATCTGTATCTATGCTTGGGGATGACGTAAAAGATGATAACGGACACGGAACAAAGATGGCAGCGTGTATCATATCTGAAAATCCGGATGCCAGAATTCTTTCTATAAAAGCACTGGACGCGAATGGAAACGGGACACCTTCTTCTGTATATGCTGCTATCAGATATGCTATGGAAAGGAAAGTGTCTGTAATCAACCTTTCGCTATCAGGAGCAAAAAAAGCTGACTCCTCTGCGATTGCAGAAATCATCAAGGAGGCCGTAAAAGCAGGCATCACGGTGATCGGTGCAGCAGGCAATAACAGCCGGGACGCGAAATATTATATTCCCGGCTGTATTGAGGAAGCAGTCATTGCCGGTGCAGCAGATTCGGACGGCAGGATGACCGGCGGTACGAACTATGGCGGCACCGTCGATTACTATGTTGCTGCAGAATCAACTTCTGAAGCAGCGGCGAGATTATCCGGTATTTACAGCACAACAGGAAGCTTTGCGAAGCAGGGTGCTGTTTTTACTTCTGCCCTGGAAGGAAGCAGAAGCAGTGAAAAAGAGCAGTCTGGAAATGGTCAGTCGCAGAAAACGGAAAACAGTGCTTCCGTTTCCGTGAAAGTAATCCGTGAAACGGAACAGGGAAAAATTATTGATGTGGACGGCATGTGGTTCCTGGCAGCTAAAGATTTTGACACAGGCGTTCCCTGGAAAACAATCAATTCCAACGCATTATCTGGAGGACTGGCGGCAGCAGATGCGGATCTTTCTCCGGTAGCATGTCAGACTGTCAATCATTCCTATGGTTACGGAACTACAGATAAAGAAGTGGGTTATGTAAACGGAACCGGCGGACAGGGCCGTTTTGACTTTGGAGGCATACATTCAGGAATGCTGAATGTCTCGACAGCGCAATCCAGAATGACAAATACCGGGACAGAGTTTTACGGGGCTGCACACGATGATGCATTCTGTATTGAAGGGGGCCAGGTTTTTCATACAAGTTGGCAGAAGGCAACAGACCTGGTCAATACATGGGCTAAAGTTACAAAGACGAATACACATCTGATCACAGAAGATGAAGTCAGGCGTATGGCCCTGGCAAGAGACTATGCATATGCCCATAATTCAACCCACGCAGACAGATACAGGGACGCACAGGCATGCGTTTACTATATTCTTGGATCTCTTGGTTACGATAAGCTGTCAGAAGCACAAAAAAACGCCGTCGCATATGCAGACAAATATAAAAACTATGCAACAGTTGTGTATGCAAGAAGAATGGTTGGTGGTAATAATCAGGATACTGCTGTTTTTGAAGTTGAGATGAATCCTGTCTACTTACGACTTCAGAAAACCGAGCAGGCCGGAGCCGGCAGCACAGCAGGTGCAGTGTATGAACTGTGGAGGGATTATCCGAGCGGCAAGGGAGGAACCGGGACCGGCATTTCCCTGATTATCGGAAGTGATGGATATTCCCAGACAGTAGAACTGGAGCCCGGACATGACTACTGGTATCATGAGCTTACTCCTCCAAAAAGTGGAAGGTATGTGAAGGATGATACCTGGCACCATATCACTCAGTATCAGCTGCAGCCGTATAAAACTTATAGCATTCCGCTCACTGAGCGGACGACAGATCCGGCTTATGTATACGCCCGCATTCACAAATCGGGGTCATATGCCGGCGGAAGTGTGGCAGGTGCAACATATGAGATCTGGCAGGACAACACAAAAGAGAATGGCGGTATAGCAACTGGTAAATCTTTTGTTATTCAAAGTGACGGATATTCCAATACGGTGGAACTTGTATCCGGTCATACTTATTGGTACCACGAGATGAGTGGACCGACAAACGGCAATTATGCGGTGGATGACACCTGGTACCAGATCACACCAGATCAGCTGTCTGCTGCCGCAAACGAAAGCGCGCCCTATCAGATCGATATTGGTGAGCCGGATAAACCAGCTTATACTTATTTGACAAAGACATCTTCCAATACGGATGTCACAAACAATAACCGCTGTTATAGTCTGGATGGTGCACAGTTTTATCTCAAAAACACTACACCAACTTACCACATTATTAATAAATACAGCGAAAAAGCAATAGATTTACATGCTATATCTACTGATCCCGGTACAAATGTTGAACAGTACAATAAACATGATGGTTTAGGTCAGAAATTTTACCTGATTTCCGCAAGCACCAAAAAGCCGATATCTGCTTCCGAAGCCGTAAACAATGAGTTTTACATTGTCAGTGCGCTGAAGAAGAGCATGGCTCTTGAGGCAGCCTATGGAGGAACCACAAATGGGACAAATGTCCGTCTGTGGCCATGGAATCAGTCGGCTGCACAGAAATTTAAACTGGAGTCAGTTGGCGATGGTTATTATAAAATTGTTAATGTGAATTCTGGTCTGGTGCTTGATGTAGAGGCTGCATCAAAAGATAATGAAGCCAATGTGCATCTGTGGACGTACGTTGGTGACGAAAACCAGAAATGGAAACCGGAAGATAACCCGATCCATTACACATTGACAACTGATGCATCAGGTAACACACCGAAAACCCAGGTAGTAGCTGATACCTATACTGTAACTGAAACCAAAGCTCCGAAGGGCTATAAGGTACCAACCGAAGGCATCCCTGATGTCACAGTATCTTTTGATAATACAGAGAATAATCCGGCACATATTCAGGTAGAAGATACGCCTGGACTCGACCCGGTACCAATCCTGTTGCAGAAGAGGGATGCAGAGACTGGCAAAGATGTGCGACGCGTTTGAAGGCGAAAGACACAAGCCTTCACAGCCGGAATTCTAATATAGATTCTTATAAATTCTAATATAGGTTCTTATAAATAAAAAGAAGAAAGGCTGAACTGCATGCGTGATACCGGGTGACCGGTACACCGGGAATACGGCATGGAATTTCCTTTACGGGAAGGGAAGGACATGAAGCCCGTTAGAGTCGGCCTCCAATGCCTAAGGCGGAAAGCTATGGAAGAGGAAGCCGGGTGTCAGAAAACAAGTATGGTGAGGATCCAATATCCACCCTGGGATATTGGTAAAACGAACTTTCTAAAGACGTGAGTACAGTCTTCATACTGCAATAAAGCAGTTAACCCGAAAGGGTTCTCGGAAGCTGAAGACGAGTAGTCCTTTGGACCATAAGTCCAATCCCTTTGCTGCGAAAGTCTTCCAATAAGAAAAGGCTTCCGGCTCACAGAAAGCACCTGAACGTTTTTATAAATGATAATGCATGCGGAACACGGGAAGCGGAATAAATGGCAAGCCCGAACACAGAGTTTATTCCGTGAAAGCGGAAATCACGAGGGATGAAGTTCCTGTAACGGGAACGGACCAACAGGTTTCCAGTCATGTAAAATAAAGGAGAATGAATTGACCGCGAGACAGAAAATGCTGAGAGATAAACAGTCGGCAGAAGGCTGGACATATGCATCCAGAAAAGCCGGACTGAAAAGAGAAGAAACAGACATGGCAAAACGCCTTGGAAAAGCTCCTCTGGATATTCTCCGCATGATTCCGAACAAGCATGAGGGCTGGAAAGACAAGCCCGGAGCTGTAATCCGGAAGTTGTATCAGAGAAGATTCAGATAAGGTTCAATCATTAGCAATATTTGCGACGACGCACCTTGACAACTGAATATCAGACGGAAAAGTATTTATCGCTCTTATAAGGCTTGACTTTATACCCCCCCCATTTAAAATATCGGAAAAAGATATATTTTTTCTGCGCCAGAGATCACTGCTGATCATAATTTTCCGCACATGGGGAATTGTGATCCTCGGATTTCGACCCTATCGTACTGGAGAAAATTTACCTGCGGTTCAAACATGAACCAAAATGATGAAGGGGACAGCAAAATTCAGAGTATTTATCAGGAGGAAGAAATATGAAAAGACGCATGCAGTTGCTGGCTGCGGTACTTACCGCCGTGACAGTTCTTACCGCGTCTGTGCCGGTCATGGGAGAGGAACAGACACCCGCAAATGTTGGAACAGTTTCTGCAGAATTGAATGAAACCACCGAAGCCAGCGATGACCAGAAGACGGAATCCGTAGATGTATCCTACCGGACACATGTACAGAATGATGGAACGCAGGACTGGGTACATAACGGCGGAATATCCGGAACAACGGGTCAGTCAAAGCGTCTGGAGGGGATCTGGATTCAGGCATCTGCCACTGACAAGGATCAGCAGAAACATGACATTCCATTGGTATACCAGACCCATGTACAGAATTATGGCTGGCAGGACTGGAAAAACAGCGGGGAAATGGCCGGAACAGAAGGACAGTCCCTGAGGCTTGAAGCCATCAGAATCAATTTCGGTGATGATGCCTGTAAAGCAAAATATGATATCTACTACAGGGTACATGCACAGAATTTCGGCTGGCTTCACTGGGCGAAAAATGGTGAGAGCGCAGGTACAGAAGGATATGCTTACCGACTGGAAGCGATTCAAGTTCTGATTCTTCCAAAGGGAAGCGCGGCACCTTCCGCATCATATGGCGGTATCGTGAGCCAGTCTTCTGCGGCATTTGATAAGAAGGTTGTCCTTCCGACAATTTCTTACCGGACCCACGTACAGAATGTAGGATGGCAGCCTTATGTAACTGATGGAACGATCTCAGGAACTGTAGGAAAATCCCTGCGGCTTGAAGCAATCAATTTATCTGTTGGCTCGAACCCATACAAATCCGGTGGTATTACCTACAGTACACATGTGCAGAACTATGGCTGGCAGGACTGGAAAAGTGACGGTGAATTATCCGGAACGGAAGGGAAGTCCCTGAGGCTTGAAGCCATCAAAATAGCTCTGACTGGTGATCTGGCAAATTATTATGACGTATACTATCGGTCCCATGCACAGAACTTCGGCTGGCTTGCCTGGGTCAAAGACGGAGAGCCCTCAGGCACAGCTGGTTATTCCTACAGACTGGAAGGAATCCAGGTCGTTCTGGTGAAGAAAGATGCCGCGCCGCCTGCCGACAATGACTTCAAAGGAGCATCCGAACAAAGCAGTTACGGTTTCGTCAATAAAGACGGAAGCAAGGGCCACTATGAAACAGTGACAGTCGTTGACAAACCAGCTTGGGATGAAACAGTCATTGATAAAGATGCATGGGACGAAACCGTGGTAGATACGCCAGCCTGGGATGAGACAATCGTTGACAAGCAGGCATACGATGAGCAGGTCGTGGATCAGCCGGCGTGGGATGAGACAACGTATAAAACAGAAGAGCATAACATTTGTTATGTCTGTGGGCAAGATTATCATGGATGGACGCAGGATCAGGTAGATGCCGATCAGGAAAAGCATATGCTTGCAGGAGAAGGCGGTGGATATGGTTCCAGATCTGTAAAGGTCCCGATTACTGTTCATCACGACGCCACATACAAGACCGTTCATCATGACGCTGTAACGCATGTAGTTCACCATGATGCTGTAACGCATGTTGTACATCACGATGCTGAGACCCATGTAGTTCATCATGACGCGGTGACACACACCGAAAAAAAGTGGGTTGACGAAACATAATTGTCTTTTCACAACACTTGCTTTTTCTGGATCAATAATCCTCTTTTCCGTCCCTGCATCCATGCAGGGACATTTTTCTGTCTGATATTCAGTTATTTCTCCAAACATGACGAACGCCGTATGCGGTGAAAGCTGCACGTACGGTGTGGGATTCGAAGCAATTCAATCTATGGATAGCACAGGGAGATGGCTCTCTAGCGGGAGCACAATACACAATCAAATACTATGATGTTCAGAATGCGGATGAGAATTCTCTGAAAAACGAGAAACCGCTCAGGACATGGGTATTACAGACAAATAATAATGGATTTATTGCTCTTTCACCTTCTTATAAAGCTCCAAACGTACAGAGCGATGAATTTTATGTAACCGATGGACAGGTTGGTATGCCAATCGGAACCATTCTGATTCAGGAAACAAAAGCTCCGGACGGATATCAGCTTAACAATCAAATTTACGTTGTTCACTTCAATCCTGATGCTAATGGCGATGTTAAGGGAAGTGTCGATAGTATTTATGCCGTCGATGATGCGACTGACCAGGTGAAGGCTAAGGAGCAGGCGACGCGAGGCGGCCTGAACTTCCAAAAGCGTGACGCGAACAACAGTCCTATGTCTGGTGTGCCTTTTGTCATCACTTCCGAGACCACAGGTGAAAGCCATGTGATCATTGCGGATGCGGACGGAAAAGTCAATACAGAGGCAAACAAACACTCAAACAATACCAACGGCAACGATTCTCTTGTCAGAAAGACAGCAGAGGGAGGTTATATCTGTGACGATCCTTCCAAGCTGGATGCAAGTGCAGGAATATGGTTCGGCGATGCTGCACCTGACGACACAAAGATGGCCCTGCTGTTTGACAAATATACGATCAGTGAGGTATTTGTCAAAGGCATCAACTACGGCAAGAACATATCAAATAAACGTAAAAATGATACAGCAGAAAACATAGCCGGATCTGTTCTCGGCGTTGTTATTGATACCAACGGAAAGAATGTAAGTCTAGATACGGAAGTATGGGAGAACCCGGATGTTCTTCTTGAAACAACAGCGAAAAACGCTGATGTGGAGTCCAAGAACATTGCTCTGACCAATACAGCTACGGTTGTAGATACGGTGAAGTATGAAAACCTGACACCGGGAGATACCTATACCCTTAAAGGAAAACTCGTAGACAAGAGCAATACGGACGTATCCGTTGCAGACGCTGAAGTAACATTTACCCCTGCAGCCAAGAACGGAACAGTTGATGTGACATTCCATTTCAGCTCGGCTAATCTGGAGGGCAAGACGCTTGTAGCATTTGAATACCTGAACTGGAAAGGTATTGAGATTGCAAAGCATGAAAATGCAGGTGATACCGAACAGACGGTCTATGTCCCGAAGATCAGCACAACCCTGACTAATCAGGCAACGGGGAAGAAATCTGTTCCGGTATCAAAAACGAGCACATTTAAAGATACGGTAAAATATGAGAATCTCGCGCCTGGTGAAAAATACATCATCAAGGGTCAGCTGATACAGAAGTCTACCGGAACAGTCCTTGCGACAGCAGATTCCGGTGAGTTTACTGTGGATTCGGCATCAATGAATGGTACCAAAGACGTGATTTTTAGCCTTGATACTACCAGCCTTGCGAACGAAACAATCGTGGCTTATGAAAGACTGTATGTGGTTCCCACAGGCGGAACGCCATACGAAATCACGAAGCATGAGGATATCAACGATGCAGATCAGAGCATGACGCTCACAAAACCTTCCGTTGGCACAACTGCAATAGACGGCAGGACCAGGAGCCACATCGGTACATCTGATCGGAATGCCACAATCATTGATACCGTGAAATTGAACAGTCTTACACCTGGCTTGAACTATACTGTGCGCGGAACACTGATGGATCAGAAAACCGGAAAACCGCTACTGGAAAATACACAAAAGGTCACGGCAGAGGGAACGATTTCTTTCGACAAATCCGGGGAAATCCATACAGGCGGAATGCTTTCCAATGCAAGAATAGTGAAAGATCATGGCAGCGGAACCATTGACATGACCGTTGATATGACATTTACACTTGACAGCACGGACCTTTCCGGCCGGACAATAACTGTATTTGAAGACCTGATTTATGATAATGACACAATCGCTACACACAGCGATCTTACAGATGAGAATCAGAGCATACATTATCCGAAAATCCGCACCATCGCTTATGATGGCAATTCTACGGATCACGTTGGAACGGTAGGAAGTAATACGCAGCTTGCAGATGTTGTACATTACAGTGGCGTTATTCCGGGATCGGAAAAATACAAGATCAGGGCATCCCTGATGTACAGAAACTCCGGAACTTCCGGTTCCTGGAAACCATTCCTGCACAACAATCAGCCAGTAATTCTCGAAAAAGAATTTACCGCAGATTCTGACAACGGATCAGAAACCATCACATGCAATGTCAATACACAGACCCTTTCAGATAAAGATACGATATTCTGGGATGAGCTGTATGTACAGACACCTGAAGGAGCATGGGAAATTGCAGCTCTGCATACACCGGGAAAGGATGGAGCAGCGGATGACGAGAATGAACTGCTGCATTTCCCGGTCATCCGCACAACGTTGTACCAGAATGATGTTACAGGATCCCGTGTTTCTGCCAATGCTGCATCCGGCGGCAACAGCCTCACATATCAGAACCCTGGAACTACCGGTATCAACAACCGTTCTACGCAGATGAGCGGAAAAGAAGGCAGCCGGAAGCAATATAAAGGTTCCGGCGCAACATACACAGACGGATCAACAGGTCAGCTGGCAGATAAAGATATGTATGTTACTTATGTAGACCGCGTATCCTACAGCAATCTGATTCCGGGACATACCTATATCATGGAGAGTACACTCTGGGCAAAGGAAACCCTGCGGGATGCAGATATCTCAAGTGAGAATGAAGAAAATCCTTCACGTCCTGTAAGAGGCGAATATATGAACGGATACACCTCAGCAGATGGCACATATCACGAAGGAAGCATCACAAAAGGTATCGTGACCGGACGCACGATCTTTACACCGACGGAAGCTAATATGGCAAATGGTATGGCAAGCGGGAGCGTTGACGTAAAGATAATCTTCAATAGCAGCTACGCACCGGGAACGCTGATTGTTGCCTTTGAAGATCTGAAGGTACGGACATTGAATGACAAGGGAAAAGCAGTATATACCGGATTTATCACCGCAGACAAGGATGCATCTCAGGATGCCACCGGAGATGTCAGAAAAGACGGATGGGGGAACATTGACATCGATGATTCCACCGAATATATCGAAGCAGAGAATGGAACCGTATACAGAAATGCAATTGATGATACCGGAGCCAGAAAACCGGACGGAGAGGTGGTTGTTGCGACACATAGCGATATCAACGACCGGGACCAGAGCATCATGACAAGATTTTTCACACATCTGAATGCCGGTGGAAGGGGAACCGCGATATTTTATATTGTATCTGTAGTTCTGACAGGATTTGCAGGAATTCTTCTGTTTCGCAGAAGGAAAAAGGGAAATTGACATTATCCTGTATGTAAATTTGTGAAGAGAGGGCGCCTTATACTTATAGGATGCTTTCTAATATAAGAAGAGTATAAGAAGAGACTCCTGAAAATGGAGTCTCTTCCTTTTAAAATAAAAATGAAAATCAAAAATAGGAAAACCGAAAAAATTGCATTTTCATAGATTATAATTTGCATTTTGTAGTCCGATATATTAATATTGTTACATAATGTTACGAAAATGTTAGATTTTTAAAAATACATATTTCGTTAAACGGCAAAAAAATAACAGGAAGGGTATGATTCTATTATGCGGAAATATCGTTTACCAGTCAGTATCATAACAGCACTTGCGATCATCATGGGTGCACCTGTGGCAGCATTTGGGCAGGATACGGGTTCATCAGCCATCGCTACCGGGAGCAGTCAGTCTGCACAGGTAGAATCCACTACAGCAGAGGGTGGTATGACGGATGATATCGGTGGTACGTCCAACAATATCGATCAGGCTGTTGATGCCGTCAGTACAGATAGTGACAGCGGGGACGGCAGCGTAGTCGCGGAAAATATTAAGACCGTAATCAGCGCATGCAGCCAGATCAGTACAGCCAGTGAGGACCAGCTTCAGGATCTGCAGGACACTATTTCAACAGTCACAGATCAGTTTGATACGCTTCCTGAGGATCAGCAGGAGGCAATGTCCCAGAGCCGTTCCTATCTGGATGCTGCATCAACCGCTGTTTCGCAGATGTCTGATGCAATCAGTGAACAGAACCAGAACGGGACCATTTCAGTAGAGCAGACCGGAAAGGAAAACAGCTTCCGCTACATTGACGGCGAGAAGATCACTGATGCTGTAGAGATTGTATCTCAGGAGCAGAAGGACGCGGAAAGTATTGCTGATGAGAATTCCACGCAGTCTTCTCAATCAGAAAATGAAAGCACACAGTCAGAGCAGGATAGTACAACCGGCAATAGCGGAAATTCAACAGACAGCAGCCATAGTACAACGGATAACTCTCAGACCGCGATCTCCGCATCTTCTGCAGATTCTTCAGGAACTGAAAATGCAGATGAGAAAAGTACAGCGAATGGAACGGAAGATACAGCTTCAGGAACAGATGTAGTTCTTTCCTCAGCAGTCATCGGTACGGCAACAGCAGTTCTGACCGATTCCTCTTCCACAGCAAAGGGAATCGACGTATCTGAACACAACGGCACCATCAACTGGAGTCAGGTAAAAAATTCCGGAATAGATTTTGCGATTATCCGTTGCGGTTATGGTGATAACTATACATATCAGGATGATAAGCAGTGGCTGAACAATGTGAAGGGCTGTGAGGAAAACAATATTCCATATGGGGTCTACATCTATTCCTATGCGAAAACGGATGCACAGATTGACAGTGAGGTGGCTCATGTGAAGCGTTTATTGAGCGGTCATCACCCATCCCTGCCGGTCTATATCGATATCGAGGAAAATTTCCAGTTCCAGATGGGAAGTGAAACGGTCTGCCGTTTTGCCAATCGCTTCTGTGATCAGATTTCAGCAGCCGGTTACAAAGCCGGTCTCTATGCATCCCGTTCTTATTGGCAGACATTATTTGGCAATTATACCCTTCTGCCCAATTATTACCATTGGATCGCGGAGTACGGTACATCATCCTGTAACTATAACGGCAATTATGAATCCTGGCAGTTCTCGTCAACAGGCAAGGTAAATGGTATCAATGCCAGTGTGGATATGAGTCTGTGGTATAACGGGCTTGGCAGCAAGGCTGCGGCTTCTTCCTCTTATTACAGCATTTCAAACGGAACGTATACCATACAAAGTAAAAAGAACAGCAGCTATGTCGTGGATATCGCGAGCGGGAGCGCTGCAAATGGCGCAAATGTACAGATTTATCAGCGTAACGGAACAAACGCACAGAAATTTGTCTTTACCAGACTCTCAAACGGATGCTACACAATCCAGAACGTGAATTCGGGTAAAGTATTGGATGTAGCTTCCGGCAGCCTTTCAGCCGGGGGTAATGTTCAACAGTACTCCGGCAATGGGACTTACGCACAGCAGTGGATTCCGAAATTAAATGCCGATGGATCCCTTACGCTGATCAACGCGGGATCCTTCCTGTGTCTGGATATTTACTGTGGTAACATGCAAAATGGTACGAATATTCAGCAGTACACGGGAAATGGAACCGATGCACAAAAATTTGTTCTGCTTTCAACCGGTACTTCAGACAATCATTCTTCTGGAAACAGCGGAACCACAGATAGCAGCTCTGATGTTTCAGATGATATTGACGGTACTTATTATATAGCAAACTATCTGCATCAGAATTTTGTACTGGATGTCGCTTCAGGGTCTACCGAAAGCGGAGCAAATGTGCAGCTGTATTCTCTGAATCGTACAGGAGCACAGAAATTCAAAATCCAGTCTCTTGGAAACGGATACTGCAAAATTACGAATGTGCAATCCGGAAAAGTTTTAGACGTCTCCAGTGGATCCAGATCAGACGGCGCGAATATTCAGCAGTATACATCAAATGGAACAGATGCGCAGCAGTGGAAGATCGTTCAGAACAGTGACCACTCCTATACCTTTATCAGCAAGGTCAGCGGCAAAGCTTTGGATATCTCATCAGCATCTTATCAGAATGGTACGAATATCCAGCAGTACACAGGAAATGGAACCTATGCACAAAAGTTTGTATTGCTATCAGCCGGTACATCAGACGGAAAAACTTCTGGAAATAATGCAAATACAATCACAGACTCTGATGCTTCAGATGATCTTGACGGTACTTATTATATTGCCAGCTATCTGCATCAGAATTTTGTACTGGACGTTGTTTCCGGATCTGCCGAAAGCGGAGCGAATGTGCAGCTGTATTCTTTGAACCGTACAGGAGCACAGAAATTCAAGATTCAGTCTCTTGGAAACGGATATTACAAAATCACAAATGTGCAATCCGGAAAAGTTTTAGACGTCTCCAGCGGATCCAGATCAGACGGCGCGAATATTCAGCAGTATACATCGAATGGAACGGATGCACAGCAGTGGAAGATTGTCCAGAATAGTGACCGTACCTTTACCATTATCAGCAAAGTCAGTGGCAAGGTTGTGGACATATCTGGAGCTTCCTATCGGAATGGAACAAATATCCAGCAGTACACTGCAAACGGAACATACGCGCAGAAATTTGTACTGCTTGATACCTCAGAGTATTAAGCTGCTGCTCCAATAAAATACAGGAGAAATCACCAGGCAGTATTGGACAAATATTTTTGCTTAATAGTTCTGGCAGTTTTTTCAATACATTGTCTGAGAATAATAACAATATAGTGTCATAAAAATCCCACAAAAACAGTCTCATGGAAAAGGTGTCACAACAAATATTGTCACAACAAACGGCCCGGTCAGAAATGACCGGGCCGTTTGTTGTGACTATGACTGCAAGGGAAATACAGCTGTAATCCGAATGGATTTTCCATCAGGTGAAGCCGCAGTTATCTTTCCTTTGTGCGCTGTAACAACCGCTTCTGCAACAGATAATCCGATGCCATATCCACCCTTCTCCGAATTGCGTGAGCTGTCAGCCCTGTAAAAACGATCAAACATATGCGCAAGTGTCTCTTTGTCTATCTGCTCCGCTGTATTCTCAACGGTTAACAGGATCGCCTTATTTTTTTTCCTGAGCTCTGCCCGGATCTGTCCGTTTTCATCCGAATATTTCAATGCATTATCCAGAAGTATGCTGATCAGCTCACGGATGGATTTTTCGTCGCCATGCATGGTAATCATCGGTTCAATTTCCGCCTGAAAGTCCTTACCCTGAACCTGGGCCAGCGAGCGAAAGGACTGAGCGGTTTCACTGAGTACATCTGACAGAGGAAAATCCAGCATATTCATTCTGGTACTTCCTTCATCCATCCTGGCGAGAAAAATCAGATCGCCAGTCAGGTCTGTCATGCGCTTTGTCTGCTTCCGTATATCCGTAAGCCATTCATTATCCCCGATATCCATCTCAAGAACCGATGCATCTGCATCGATAATGGTCAGAGGTGTTTTCAATTCATGGCCGGCATCTGTGACAAATCTTTTCTGTTTCCGATAGCTTTCCTCTACCGGCTGCATAACCTTTCTGGAAAGAAGAATCACCAGCACATAAACAGCTGCTATGCCGATCAGAGATACCAGCATACTGAGAGACAGAAATGAATGGAAGCTGGCAAGGCTGCGCTGGCAGTCCAGAAAGCATACATGTGTTGTAGCTTCTCCTGAAACCTGATATACAAGAAAACGGTAGTATTGAATAAATCCCTTTGTTTTTCCTGTCTGCAGAATTTCCTTTGCAAATTCTGCTGCCTGGGCACTGTCCACAGATACAATATGGTTCATGTCGGCGGAGATCAGATCTCCGTTATCATCTACAATCACGGAAAAGTAGCGGGATTCATAGGGCGTTTCTTCTGTAATGATGCTGTTTTCCATGCCCGGACCCGGCATCTGTCCATTGTCGGAAGGCGCAGCAGCTCCGTTCTGTGGCTGAGGACTTTCGCTGCTCTGAGACTGTACATCTTCCTGGTTCTGAGGCTGTACATCACCACCATTTTGTCCCGGATCCTGCATCGGCTGCGTCATCTGCAGGCCTGAAAGCGATCCGCCATTATCTCTGATAATATTCAAAATGCGATCTGAAGCTGTTGCTATGCTGTTGTAATTCAGAATGTTTATTGCACCGATAATAATAAACAGAACGATTGTTACGGCGAGCATAGAAACCATGATCAATTTTCTGCGTAATTTTTTTATCATCCAGAAGCCTGCCTCCCGGTAAAACGATATTTGATCGAACTTATGCCTTTTTTCTGGGCTTTGGTTATTGTTTCAGATAAATATTCAGAAACGTTTTTTCTGATTTATTCACCTTTATTCACCGGAATGCTGATCCTGAACTTGAAGCGAATATCCGGCATTTCTGGACGCTCTGATGGATACATCTGCCTTTAAAGCCGTCAGCTTCTTGCGAAGATAGGATATATAGACCCAGACCACATGAATTTCGGTATCGCTGTCATATCCCCAGATCTTGTCCAGAAAACGTTCAGTGGGTATGAGCTGACTCGGATTGCGCATCAGCATTTCCATCATCTGAAATTCCTTGTTTGTCAGACGGAAGCTTCCTCCGGGTCCCATCATTTCATAACTTTTGGTATTGAGCGTGATATTACCGAGATGCAATTCATTATCTGCCTGTGCAGGTATGGTTCTCGTCATGGCGCGGATTCTTACCAGCAGCTCCGGCGGTGCGAAAGGTTTGGTAAGGTAATCGTTGGCCCCGAGGTCAAGCCCGGTCACCTTATCCTCTACCTCTGATTTTGCTGTGAGCAGCAGAACCGGAATCAGATTTCCTTTCTCACGGATGTTTTTCAGAACCGTCAGTCCATCCATCTTTGGCATCATGATATCGAGAATTGCCCCGTCATAATTACCGTTTTCCAGATATTCCAGGGCATCCTGCCCATTAAAGACAGCATCCACCGAATAATTTGCATGTTCCAGTATTTTAGTAAGTGCCTTTGATAATGATTTTTCATCCTCTGCAAGCAGCAGACGCATCTTTTTCCTCCTCCGGCCTCAGGCATTTTCTATCATGGATATTCATCTATAACAGAAGGTCTCATATTACCCATCGGATCTCTCAAAAGTCAGGTCCCATATCACACATCAGATCTCCCAACAGATACTATATCAGAAATATTCCGCAAATGAAATTATGCTGTGCTTTTCCTGTTCCTGTGAATGGTAACGTTGCAGTTCACTGGTGTGTCCTCTGGGAACACCTCCGAACAGTAATGGTAACAGAAAATTCATCATTTTAGTATATTCATTTGAAGTTGATTTTAAGTTCCGCTGTTATGCTGTCCCTGTCAAAAGCCAAAGAAATGTTTTCAGGAGCTTTGGGTGCCATCTGGAAATGATATTCAGCATGAACCGGAAGACAATGACAAAAGTGAATATTAACAAATCCGGAAAGGGGATTCTAAAAACACGAAGAAAAAATATCTGGCGATTACGATGGGCATTTTTCTTACATTTTCTATGGGACTGACTGCGTGCTCCAATGCATCAGGAACGTCAGCATCCGCTTCAGTATCTGCAGCTTCTTCTGCAGATGGTGAAACAGACAACAGCAGCTATGCCGGGCAGACCATCTATGGTCAGATCAAATCGATCGATGGCACAGCCCTGACATTGCAGATCGGGACGCAGAAGGATGGAAGCAGCGATCTGGATCTGACGGATGAGACAGCAGACATTACTCTGAGTGAAGATGTTTCTGTCACAAGAGGTGGTATGGGCGGCGCTCCGGATGGAAACGGAAACAGCAATGGACAACCTCCGGAAAAGCCTGGCGACAGCAGCAGTTCCTCCAGTACGGAAGCATCCGGAGGCGGTGCCCCAGGAGGACAGGCTCCTGACGGAGAATCCGTAAACAGCAGTTCATCAGATTCCGGCACCACAGGCAGTGCACCGGGTGGACAGGCACCGGGACAGGAGAGCCTGGATATTTCTTCTCTTGCGTCCGGAGACAGTGTTGCCATAACTTTTGATGATGACGGCACTGTAACCTCTGTGGAAATACTTGGCGGAAGCGGTGCACCCGGAGGCGGCATGGGAGGTCAGGACAGTTCTTCATCGGACATTTCCTATTCTGCCGTTCAGGATATTACTTCTGATACCTCTATAAGTGATGAATCTGTTGACTCAGCCGGAACCGATGAAAATGCCATTCTGACAGAAAACGGGTCCACAGCAACGCTCAGCAATCTGAAAATAACAAGAAATTCTGATGACAGTACCGGTGGAGATAATTCCAGCTTCTATGGGGTAGGAGCAGCCGTACTGACTACAGATGGAACAAGCTATCTGAAAGGCAGCACCATTACGACTGATGCAAAAGGAGGTGCAGGCGTATTCTCTTATGGTGATGGCACCACCTATGTTGCGGACACTACCATTTCCACGAGCAAAGATACATCCGGAGGACTGCATGTGGCTGGAGGTGGAACGCTGTATGCGTATGATGACACTGTGACCACTGAGGGTGAATCCTCCGCGGCAATCCGCAGTGACCGCGGCGGCGGTACAATGGTTGTGGACGGAGGTTCCTATACGTCGAATGGAACAGGTTCACCTGCTGTATATTCAACGGCAGACATTACAGTGAATAATGCTGCGCTGACAGCCAACAACTCAGAGGCAGTCTGCATTGAAGGCGCCAATACCATCCGTCTGTTTGACTGTGATCTGACAGGAAACATGAAGGACGATGATCAGAACGATTGCACCTGGAATGTTATCCTGTATCAGAGTATGTCCGGTGATTCTGAAGAAGGAAACAGTACCTTTGAGATGAAAGGTGGAAGCATCACAGCGAAAAATGGCGGCATGTTCTATACCACCAATACAGAATCCACCTTTGTACTTGATGACGTGGATATTACTTATGCAGATGATAATGACTATTTTCTTAAGGTTACCGGAAATAGTAACGCACGTGGCTGGGGAGAAAGCGGTTCCAATGGAGCAGACTGCTCCTTCACCGGTATCTCGCAGGAAATGCAGGGGGATATTATCTGGGATTCCATCAGTCAGCTGGATTTCTACATGACGGATGGAAGTACGCTGACCGGAGCCGTGACCGATGATGAATCCAATGCCGGTGATGGCGGAAGCGGATATTGCAATATATACATTGACAGCAGCTCTACATGGACTGTTACAGGCGACAGTACAGTGACAAATCTGTACAATGCAGGAACAATCAAAGATTCTGATGGGAATACCGTAACCATCAAAGGAACAGATGGTACCGTATATCAGCAGGGTACCGGAAATGTAACCATCACGGTGTCCTCTTATTCCACAAGTGCAGACCTGTCCGGCGCATCCTCCATGGATTCATGGAGCACGTATGAAACGGCAAAGCCGGAGGAACTGTCATAACCCAACACTGATACGACGGCAGGCAGGGATTTTATGCAAAATCCCTGCCTGCCTCTATACATGTGTTTTATTTCTGCCTGACCTTCAAACTGTTCTTCATAAACTTCAAATTACATTGCATAAGCTTCAAATCGCGCTCAGCTTCTGTATCTTTCTTCAGCTTATCCTGCGATCGGTATTGTGCGCTGCCATCTTATCGATAAGCACGCTCATAGATTCCGGCAATTTCTTCATCTGTCGTCTCTGCAGGATCAGCAAGGAACAGGCGGTTCATCGTTGCTCTTGCATTTTTTGCAAGTGTCATGGCATCTTCCTTTTTGATGCCAAAATCAGACATTTTCAGATCATCCACGCCACAGGCACGCTGCAGGTCGGCAAGAGCGTCCAGGAAATCTTCCGGGCGATTTGCGTCTGTTTTTCCGAGAAATCTTGCCATATCGATGAATCGTTCATCACAGACATGCTTATTGATCCAGAAGCGGAAATATTCCAGAGAAATCATGATCAGTCCGGCTCCATGGGGCAGTGCAGTATGATAGGCGCTCATCGCGTGCTCCATGCTGTGTTCAGATGCGCAGGAAGCAAATACCATTGAGTAACCGGAGAGTGTATTGGCGAAGGCCACTTTCTCTCTTGCCTCCATGTCATTTCCGTCTCTGACAGCTCTCGGAAGATATCTGCCGATATTTTCTATTGCTGTGCGCTCTACCATTTCACTCATCAGGTTGTGCTTACAGCTTATATAGCCCTCCAGAGAATGGAAGAGAGCGTCAAAGCCCTGATAAGCCGTGAATTTCGGTGGAACAGTGCGCATCAGCTCCGGATCAACTATAGCGTATGCAGCAAAGGCACAGCCGCTGACTCCGATTTTTTCATGTGCGCCAGGATTTGAGATAACACTTGTTGCATCAACCTCTGACCCGGTTCCGGCAGATGTGGTGATGGCAATCCATGGAAGTGATTTTTCTGTGGGCATCTGCTTGCCGCCGGCCGGTGAATTTGCAAAATCCCAGAGGCTGTCCGTGTGCTGAGGTATCAGCATTGCAATACTCTTGGAGGCATCCATAACAGAACCGCCGCCAAGCGCGATCACAAAGTCCACACCCTCGGCACGGCCGATCTTTGCGCCTTCCTCTACAGCGGTATTTTCCGGATTTGCTGCAATATGATTATAGTGAACATATTCCACACCGAGTGCCTTCAGTTCTCCCACAGTTTTGTCGAAGGAGCCGTTTGTGATGGTGGATTTTCCATTACTTGTCACCAGAAGTGCTTTTTTGCCTAACGCCGGAAGCATATGCAGCCTCTTCAGTGCATTTCTGCCAAAAACGACACGGGTCGGTGCGTAGCAATTAAAAATATCCATGATTAAACCTCCACAAGAAAATGATATTTTGAATTTCCGCTCCTATTGTATACCCTGCGAATAGCAGAAGAAAGGCATTATTCTGAAGTAGATGCCTCATCCTTCTCATTCATTTTAATTAGGGAATCCGCGAGCAAGATGGGTTTGCCAATTTTCAGTGCCGGTCTTATAATACCGGCATACGAACATGAAACCTTCGGGTACAGACCGAATGCAGAATATATTTTGGCGTCTCCGCGGATAGACTGTGTCCGCCAGAGCCGGATTTAAAGGTGATTGTATGATTCAGATTGCTCAGGTAAGGCTTCCGGTGTCACATACACAGGAACAGCTCTTACATAAAGTCGAAAAACTTCTTCACGTAAGTTCAGATGAAATAACCGATCTTAAAATACTCAGAAAATCTATCGATGCCAGGGATAAAAGTGCTATTCTCTTTGTCTATACCCTGGGTGTATGCCTATCCTCACAGAAGACGGAGAGACATATTCTGGTCCGTTCGGAAAAGAACAGAAATATTTCAGCTTTTCATCTGCCTGTTTATACCTTTCCCGATGCAGGCAAAAAGGAGCTCTGTGCCCCACCGATTGTCGTCGGCAGCGGACCTGCCGGTCTGTTCTGTGCCTGGGAGCTTGCTGTGCATGGTTACCGGCCGGTCCTTCTGGAGCGGGGCGAGCGTGCATCGGAACGCAGGAGCAGGGTCGAGGCATTCTGGAGAACAGGCGTACTGGATCCGGATTGTAATGTGCAGTTTGGAGAAGGCGGTGCCGGTACCTTTTCTGACGGCAAGCTGAATACAGGCGTAAAGGACCGGTTTGGAAGGAACCATGAAGTTCTGCGGATTTTCGTACAGGCTGGTGCACCTGAGGATATTCTCTATGACAATAAGCCGCATCTTGGCACGGATCTGCTGGTGCAGATCGTGGAGAACCTCAGAAATCAGATTCTCCAGCATGGCGGGGAAGTCCATTTCCGCAGCAAAGTTACTGCGTTTATCACAAGAACTGATGGGATCACAGGAGAAGAACAGATCAGGGGTGTTCGGACGGCTGACGGAAGAGAATATTATGCAGACGCCGTTGTTCTGGCCATCGGCCATTCAGCCAGGGATACATTTGAAATGCTGGCAGGCAGGAATCTTCGCATGGAGCCGAAGGCTTTTGCTGCGGGTGTCCGTGTCGAGCACCTGCAGGAGATGATCAACCGGGACCAGTATGGTCCGGACGCACCATCCATGCTTGGTGCTGCTCCCTATAAGCTCACCGGACGGACAGGAAACGGAAGAGGAGTATACTCCTTCTGCATGTGCCCGGGAGGCTATGTGGTCAATGCCTCCTCTGAAGAGGGAATGCTTGCCGTAAACGGGATGAGCTATCATGCCAGAGATTCCCGTAACGCGAACAGTGCAATTGTGGTATCTGTAACACCGGATGATTTTTCAGCTTTTCATCAGGAAGGCAGGCCGGATGTGCTGAACGGAATGTATTTTCAACGGCATCTTGAATCCATGGCTTTCCGGGAGGGAGAGGGAAAAATTCCCATCCAGCGCTTTGAGGATTTCCGGAAGAACCGCGCAGGAGACATAGGATCTATTGTTCCATGCACGAAGGGCGGGTATACCCCTGCCAATGTCCGGCATATCCTTCCTGATTATATTGCAGAATCTATCGAGCAGGGCCTTCTGGCATTCGACAGAAAAATACCGGGCTTCGCAGGAAATGACACACTGCTGTCAGGTGTGGAAAGCCGCACCTCATCACCGATCCGGATTGTACGGGATGATACCCTTCAAAGCACGATCAGGGGTCTGTATCCCTGTGGAGAGGGCGCCGGATATGCGGGAGGTATCACATCTGCTGCTATGGATGGACTAAAGGTTGCCGAGCAGATTGCTTCCATATATAAAGCGTTCTGAGATAAAAAGTTTTCACATTCACAGTTCTTTCATTATGTGTTACAATTATGTTTCGCAGGATTATTTTTTGTCACGCTTCACATGGGATCAGGAGTGTGCAATGAAAAATATGAAAATGAAGGAAATGCCCGACCAGTCCCGTCCCTATGAGAAGGGACTGCGTATGGGGCCACAGGCGCTTACTGATGCAGAACTGCTGGCTGTTATTCTGCGCTCAGGAACAAGAGGGAAGAACTCCCTGCAGCTGGCAGAGGAGATTCTGCAGCTCTGCCGCTTTCAGAACGGACTGCTGGGTATTTATCATCTGACGCTGCAGGATCTTACTTCTCTTGAGGGAATCGGTACTGTAAAGGCGCTGCAGATTCTTTGTATTGGAGAGCTCTCCAGACGGATTGCCAGAGAGGGAACATCCTCCTCCCGACGGTTTAACAACCCTGAGACAATCGCACAGTATTATATGGAAGAAATGCGCCATATGGAAACGGAAAAGGTAATCTGTGTTATGCTGGACAGCCGTCTCCATCTGATTGCAGACACAGAAATTTCATCCGGGACTGTGAATATGTCTCTTGTATCTCCCCGGGAGGTTCTGCAGAGAGCATTATCCTACCATGCCGTTTTTATGGTGCTGATTCACAATCATCCAAGTGGTGACCCGGCGCCGAGCAAAGAGGATTACATGGTGACAGAATCTATTTACCGCTCCGGAGCGCTGATTGGTATTGAATTATCTGATCATATCATTATCGGTGACCACACTTACTTCAGTTTTCGCAATGATGGCTTTATGGACAGACTGGCAGATTCATCCGGGCTGAAAGAAGCGGCAGAAAAACCCTGACAGATCATATTCCAAATAGAGCAGGAGTTTACAGAATGTCATTCAACCATGTTTATGGCGTAGATATGGGTACCGGAACGGTCAAAATCTACGAACAGAATAAAGATACCATCACAAAAGAAGTAAATATGATTGCAGTCCGTAACGAGGACACTGTGATCGCTGTTGGCAATGACGCCTACGCCATGTATGAGAAAACGCCGAACAACATCAAGACGATCTCACCGATGCGCAATGGACGGATCAATGACGTATTGATGATGGAAGCCATTCTGCACACACTGCTGGGAAGAACCGGGGGCTTTGCCGGCTTTCATCCGCTTCTTTTTTTCTCTGTGCCGGTAGATATGACAGAAATTGAGAGAAGAGCATATTCGACAATCGCACGTAAGGGACGATTCCGAAAAAGCCAGGTTTATCTGGTGGAAAAGCCCATTGCAGATGCACTGGCCCTTGGTATTCCGCTGCATCATACCAAGGGTTCCATGATCATCAACATCGGCGCACAGAGCACCGAGGTGTCTTTCATTGCAAAAGAACACGTGATCATCAGCCGGATGATTCCGATCGGCGGACAGGCTTTTACCTCATCCATTGTTGATAATGTCCGGAGAAAGAACAGTTTTATCATCAGCCAGCATACTGCACAGCGGCTGAAGCTCACACTGACAGATCTGGACCAGGAGAAAAATGAGGGATGTAAGGTGAGCGGAATTGATCTGGACAGCGGGTTGCCGAGAAACGGAATCGTGACCAGCTATAATATCACAGCAAGTGTCGCATCAGAAATGCAGAAGATTGCAGAGGAAATCCGTCGGATCATGGAACGCATTCCACCTCAGATCCATGCAAATGTCATGAAGGAAGGCATCTATATCACAGGTGGCAGCACGCATATTGCCGGTATTGTTCCATTTCTGGAAAATGCGCTGGGCTGCCCCGTGATTCTATCCAGATATTATGAACTCAGCACTGTCTGCGGTCTCAAGGAGCTGATTAACCACCCCGAATTGCAGCACTGGGCATATCTGCCAGGAAAGAAGTCATATACATGAAGAAAAAAGGTACACACATCAAAAGCCGATATCTGCTTGTCATCCTGACAATCATCTGCATTTCACTGGTTCTGCTGACAGCCAGCGAGCTTGTTCCTGTCACACCGATCCGGAATGCTGCCGGCACACTGCTGGTACCAATTCAGACGGGCATCAACAAGGTGGGTGACTGGCTGAACGGACAGGAGATCGGGCAGAAAAACGCAAGGGAGCTTGCAAAAGAGAATGAGGCACTCAAAAGCAAGATTTCTGATCTGGAGGAAGAGAATACGGTTCTCACAGAAAATACAAAGGAACTTGAGGATCTCAGAAATCTCTATAGTCTGGATCAGGATTACAACGATTATGACAAGATTGCTGCCACTGTCATAGCAAAAGACAGCGGAAACTGGTATAACAGCTTTACCGTCAACCGCGGAAGCAATGATGGCGTTGCGGTAAATATGAATGTACTGTGTGACGGCGGTCTTGCCGGTATTGTAACAGAAGTCGGATCAAACTGGGCAAAGGTGCGTTCCCTGATCGATGACGGCAATAATGTGAGTGCCATGCTCCTGGATTCTTCCGAGAACTGTATCGTTACCGGAAGTCTTTCACTGATGGATTCCGGTAAGCTTGCACTGAGCGAATTGAGCGCTGACGCGACTGTTTCTACCGGTGAAAGAGTTGTCACCTCTAATATCAGTGACAAGTATCTCCCGGGGATTCTGATCGGATATGTAGATTCTGTCGAAAATGACTCAAATCTTCTGACCAAGACCGGCTATGTGATTCCTGCAGTTGATTTCTCATCAATCAATCATGTTCTGATCATCAAACAGCTTAAGGAGACCACTGACTCATGAAGAAAAATATCTGTATTTTTCTGATCATAGTTGTGACATTTCTGGCACAGTCATCCTTCAACCTGATTTTTCCATCCGTTCTTGCAGTTCCGAATCTTGTGCTGATTCTCACCTGCTGTAACGGGTATATGCGTGGAAAAAAATCCGGTATGTGGACAGGACTTCTTTCCGGACTGATGCTGGATCTCTTTTATGGCAGAATCCTGGGCATTACCGCTCTGGCTCTTCTGTATATCGGATATTTCAACGGATTTCTTTTCAAGGTTTTTTTCGATGACGACATCCGTGTCCCCCTCGTAGCTGTCGGCATCAGTGACCTGGCGTACGGGGTATTCAGCTATGTTATCCGGCGGCTCTCAGGTGCAGATCTTTCTTTTGGAAGCGGTTTGCTTTACACAATTCTTCCCGAAACATTCTGTACGGTATTGTTTACGATTCCGCTGTATTTTTTGTATCACTGGCTCAACAAGAAGATTACAGCTAATGAACTGGAGGAAGAGCAATCACCTTGGTTAAGAAGATAAAGGCAGCATTCATTCATTTTTTCAGCAGGAGAGGCCTGGTTCTTATTCTGTTTTTTGCGGCGCTATCTGCCGTTCTTGTTCTGCGCCTTTTTCAGTTGCAGGTACTGAACGGCAAAAAATACGCAGACAGCTTTACGGTTATGACAACTGCAACCCGAACCCTGAAAAGTACCCGTGGAAATATCTATGATGTCAACGGAAAGCTCCTTGCAGGCAACAAGCTGGCAAACAATGTGACGATTGAAGATAATGGCACCTATAACACCACCAGAGAAAAGAATCTTGCTCTGAATGGGGTCATTTATCGCCTGACACAGATGATCCGGAAAAACGGGGATACACCTTCCCATGATTTTCATATTATCATCGGACAGGATGGAAACTACAGCTTTGATACAGACGGTACAACGACGATCCAGCGGTTTCGGGCGGATATCTATGGTTATCAGACAACTGATGAGCTGAAAAAAGGTGAAGTGGACGCATCTGCAGATAAGATCATATCGGATCTGAGCGGATCAGACTATTATGGTCTGACTGATGAGGATGAACCTTACACTTCTGATGAGCTTGCGGCAAATGGTCTCCCGGAGGAACTTACAAAACAGGAGGCATTGGATATCATTGTTGTCAGATATCAGCTCAGCCTGGTCAGCTATCAGCGATATGTAGCTGTTACTGTTGCAACAAATGTATCAGACAGCACAGTGGCGGCTGTCAAGGAGAATGCGGACAGTCTCCAGGGTGTACAGATCGCGGAGGATTATATACGTGTTTATAACGGTGGAGAATCTATGTCTCCGATCCTTGGTTACACAGGTAAAATTTCTACCGATGAGCTGAAGGATTACAGTAACGGTGATGATCGCTACAACAGTAATTCCATCGTTGGTAAAGCCGGTATTGAAAAGGCAATGGAGAGTACGCTTCAGGGAAAGGATGGGTCTGAAGAAATCACCATTAATAATCTCGGAAAGGTTGTATCGGAAAATACCGACTCACTGGTACAGCCTTCAAAGGGCAACGATGTTTATCTGACCATAGACAGTGAGCTGCAGCAGACTGCCTACCAGATCCTGGAAGAACGCATTGCCGGTATTATTCTTATAAATCTGACTGACGCAAAATCCGTTGATGCCTCAAAGCTTGCAGATAATGATACCATTTCAATAGCGAGTTATGACTGCTACAATGCATTGATTGAAAACAATATCATTGATATCGACAGCTTTACTGATGACGATGCATCGGAGAATGAGAAAAAGGCCGAGTCTGAGATGGAATCCAAGCAGACGTCCATCCTGAACTGGATTACAGATCAGCTTGGACGGGATGATGCTACAAAGTATACAGATCTTTCTGATGAACAAAAAGCCTTTTTTGATTATGTGATTACAGATTTTCTGAAGACGGAGTATGGTATACTGGACACTTCCTCCATAGACACCAGCGATGCTACATATCAGGCTTATTTTACCGATGGCTCCATCAGTCCGCGGGCTTTCCTGGCCTATGCGGCCAATAATAACTGGATTTCCGTATCCAAGCTCAGCGATGAGGATTCCTCATACCTGACGTCAGATGAAATTTATCAGGCAGTTGTTGACTTCATCACCAGTCACATTACAACAGAGAAGGCTTTTCATCAGCTTCTGTATAAATACATGCTCCAGGATGATGAGATGGATCCGAAACTGGTTATGCAGATCATGTATGATCAGGGGGTTCTGTCAACAGATGACTCTGATTACGCCTCCTTTGAGAGTGGTGCAACCAGTGCATACCAGCTGCTGTACAATAAGATTTATAATCTGGAGATCACACCTGCCATGCTGGCTCTGGATCCCTGTTCGGGTTCTATTGTCATTACCGATCCGGACACCGGACAGGTGCGCGCCTGTGTATCTTACCCGGGCTACGACAGCAATAAGCTCGCCAATGATATGGACACGGATTATTACAATAAGCTGAACACTGATCTCTCCACACCGTTTTACAATAAAGCTACGCAGCAGCTCACAGCGCCCGGATCCACATTTAAGCCTATTATGGCCGCAGCAGGTCTGACAGAGGGCGTGATCGATGACTCAACCATGATTGACTGTACCGGTGTATTTGGCAAGGATATTGCCTTTCTCTCCGATTCTGACCGGGTTGCCTGCTGGAATGCCAACGGTCATGGATACCTGGATGTTGTGGGGGGAATCACAAATTCCTGTAACGTATTTTTCTGTACGGTCGGATTTGATCTGGGACTTGACAGCAACGGAGAATATGATCAGGACAAGGCCCTTGCTGCGGAACAGAAATATGCAAAGATGTTCGGGCTCGATGAGGGCACCGGAATTGAAATCTCGGAGTCAGATCCGCATGTATCCGACAGCCTTCCCATTCCTTCCTCCATTGGTCAGGGAACACATCAGTACACTACTACACAGCTGGCCCGTTATGCAGCAACGATCGCAAGCCGCGGTGTATGCAGGGACCTGACCCTGCTGGATAAGACCACTGATACGAATGGCAACACCCTTTCAGAGAACCAGGCAAAAACACTGAGCACGGCAGATACCATCAGTGATGATACCTGGAATGAGATTTATGCGGGCATGCAGGGCGTTGTATCAAATGATACAGTAGTCTGGCCGGGATTTTCTGATACGATCACTGTTTACGCAAAGACCGGTACTGCACAGGAATCCATGCTTCGCGCAGACCATGGTCTGGTCATCGGATTTACCAGCGGCGCTTCTGACAGCACATCCTACAGCGATGTTGCTTTTGCGGTCCGCATTGCCAATGGTTACGGCTCAACGAATGCAAGCCTTGTTGCCAGAGATACTCTCAGATATTACTTCAATCTGGATTCTGAGAGCAATATCATTCTGGGCCATGCCAATACAGATTCCGTCACAAAGAAGATTGTAGCTGACTGACTTATAAAATATATACATCAGCTTATGGAATATATACATAAGCATGCATGCGTATTTCTGCTTTGCGGAAATGAACAACAGATGGAGGTCAGGCGTATTTTATGCTAAAGCTTTATAAACTGAAGGATTACAATTTTCCATTGATGTTTCTGCTGCTCCTGATCAGTGTAATTGGCGTTATTCTGGTCGGTTCTGCTGATTCTTCTCTGCAGAGCAGACAGCTGATGGGTGTGATTCTGGGTTTTACTCTGATGGTGATTCTTTCATTGATCGATTATAGCTGGATCCTTCATTTTTACTGGATTATTTATCTGATCAATATCATCCTGCTGGTCCTTGTCCGTCTGTTCGGCACCACAGCCCTGGGCGCAGCGCGGTGGATCAACATAGGAGGTTTTCAGTTCCAGCCTACCGAGCTGTGCAAGATCCTGCTCATTCTGTTTTTTGCAATGTACTTTATGCACCATGAAAAGGATCTGAACAGCTGGAAAACCATCTTCCGGGCATTGATCCTTCTGGCATTTCCGCTGTTTCTGATTCTGAGTCAGCCGGATCTCAAGAATACCATCACTATGTCGATTGTATTTGCACTGATGTACTTTGGTGCAGGGCTGAGTTATCGGAAAATCGGTATTATCCTTGCAGTTGTCGTTCCAATCGCACTGGTTCTGCTTTTCCTCATAGTGAAAACAGATCTGCACATCGTAGATGATTATCAGAAAAAACGTATCATGACCTTTATCAGTTCCGAGGACAGTGAAGAGTATTCTGATTCGAAGATGCAGCAGCAGAATTCGATTATGGCAATTGGATCCGGTCAGGTTACCGGGAAGGGACTGGATAACACAGATCTGTCAGCTAATAGCGGCAACTTTATTTCTGAAATACAAAATGATTTTATCTTTGCGGTGGCCGGAGAGGAGCTTGGCTTTGTAGGCAGTGTCTTTATCATTCTTCTTCTGTTTCTGATCATTCTGCTGTGCTTCAAGGCTGGAAGGGAGGCGAAGGATCTTTCCGGTACCCTGGTCTGTTATGGGATGGGAAGTCTGATCTCTATTCAGAGTTTCATTAATATCTGCGTTGCCACAGGCCTCCTTCCCAATACCGGGACGCCTTTACCTTTTGTAAGCTATGGACTCACATCCCTGGTCAGTCTGTATATCGGTATGGGAATTGTCATGAACATCTGTCTGCAGCGCAAAAAGTATTTCAATTACGGAGGCAAATATGTCTATACAGGAGAAACCTTCAAACCAGAATACGACGGGAACGCATACGAAAAAAAATCATCCTGACAGACGCAGGAAAAATACGCGACGCAGACGGCAGATCATGCTTCGCCGGATTGCAGCCATATTCATTGCAGTGATCATTATTCTCGCTATCGTTCTGATTCGTCTTGTCTACATTTCCAGAACCCGGCTGGACACCTCCCAGGCTTACAGTCTGGCAACAGTGAATGGAACAGAGGATCTGTCCGCTTTTGCCCTGCAGAGTACCTCTAATTATACAGAGACAGAGGGAATTGTATGCTCGGGTTCTGAGGAGGGAACAGACAGCCTCTCATTGTCTGAATCCGATGAGAGAGCGCTTCTGTTTGACCTTGAGGACCGGTCCTGCCTGTTCGCAAAAGGTATTTACGATAAAATATATCCGGCAAGCCTTACCAAAATCATGACTGCACTTGTCACTTTTGAGAGCAATGCAGATCTGACACAGAAGGTAACCATGACCGATGCGGACTTTGACCTGGGAGAAGATGCACAGACAAGTCAGCTGGAAGTCGGCGATACGGTTACACTGAATGATCTTCTGAATCTGCTACTGGTTTATTCAGCGAATGATGCTGCAATGGCAATCGCCCGTACAGTTGGCGGAAGTGTAGATTCCTTCGTGGACGTGATGAATCAGGAAGCCCAGAAGCTCGGAATGACGGGGACGCATTTCATGAATCCTTCCGGTCTCCATGACGAACAGCATTATACAACCCCCTATGATATCTATCTGATGATGAACAGGGCATATCAGGACTACCCGGATTTTTCAAAAATCGCATCCCAGTCCCAGCTTCAGACCAGTGTCACAGGTACAGAAGGAGACAGTGTCTTTAATTCGACTACGACAGACGAATATCTGGACGGGACATATTCACTGCCGGCAAATGTGCAGATTCTTGCAAGTAAAACCGGTACAACGGATGAGGCAGGATCATGTCTGGCCCTGGTTGTTCAGAACAGTTACGGTGTACCGTTTATTGCCATTGTCACCGGGGCTGATTCCAAGGATACCCTTTATGGAGATATGAGCAAGCTGCTCAATCTCACCAATCAGGAGAGCAGTACTGCATCCGGCTCAACTGGCAGTACGACGGCCGCGGAAACCGGAACAAGTGAGAGTGTTACCTCAACCTCCGGGTCGGATTCCGTGCAGTCTTCCTCTGCTTTGGCTGCTTCATGATTGTGTCGGGAGGGCACAAGTCATAAAATCCGCAAAGTAGCTTGCCTTTTTTGTGTAAATACACTATAATTAAACCATCAATCCGAAACGATTTTAGACAAAAAGACAATGAAATCGTTTAACAGTCTGATATTTTCATCAGATCTGTACGGATCGTGTTACACCCTGGAATTACATAACGTTACTGTTCAAGGAGGATTCTGCCATGGTTCAATTAATTGTAGGCAAAAAGGGAAAAGGAAAAACCAAATATATTCTGGATAAAGTAAATACAGCAGTCAAATCAGCAAACGGCGATATTGTGTATCTGGATAAGAGCGCAAAGCATATGCTGGACCTCAACAATAAAATCCGTCTTATCGATGTTTCGGTTTACCCCTTAAAGGACTATGATGAATTTGTAGGTTTTATCTGCGGGATTATTTCTCAGAACAGAGACATAGAGCAGATGTATCTTGATGGCTTCCTGAAGCTCACAAAGCTTGAGGATCATCTGGGTAAGGTTGATGACTGTATCGAACAGCTGGAGCAGATCAGCAAGATGTTCAATGTGGACTTCATCATCAGCATGTCTATGGATAAAGAAGAGCTGAGCGCAGATATGCAGGAAAAGATCCTCCTCGCTCTGTAAAGCAAGTGTACTGATCACATGGCAGAGGCTTTCGCATGAATTGTGTATCCGGATAATCCGGTCACGATTGCGAAGGCCTCTTTTACTTGTAAATCATTTTTGAAGATGTTAGAATAAGTACTCAAAGCGAAAGCAGGAGGTTGTCGTGACAAAAGAGGAGAAAAAAAAGCGCGGCATAAATTTCAATATCGGAACGGTAATCTTCGGTGCTCTTTTTCTGTATCTGATCATCACCATCTTCATTTATGCGACAAGCAGGCACATATCTTCTTATATGGTAACTTCTGGTACCTTGTCAAATAACGAATCCTATACAGCGCTGGCGCTGCGCACGGAAACCGTTGTGGATGCATCTGCAGATGGATATGTAAGTTATTATGTTCAGGACAGCGCCAAAGCTTCCAAAAGCGACATAGTGTGCAGCATCAGCGACAGTCAGGATTCTGCTTCCAGCGCCCAGACACTGACCAGTTCTGATATGGATAAGGTCCGTCAGCTGGCATCTCAATTTGCGGGTTCCTACAATGCAAATCGTTTCAGCTCTGTTTATGATCTGCAGTACTCTCTGAATGCAACGGTTATAAACAGCAGTGACCCATCCTCAGTAACTGGTACCGCCTGTCAGGCATCTTCTGATGGAATCATCACTTACACAACTGATGGCTATGAGTCCCTGACTCCTGATGCTGTCACTTCTGATGATTTCAACAGTAAGGCTTATCAGGGCACGGAATTACGTACCAGCGATAAGGTATCTGCGGGCAATCCGATCTTCAGGATTGCTACCGACGATACCTGGTATCTGGTTTTTCCACTGACAGACAGGCAGTATGAAGCTCTCAAGGACAAAACAACCGTACGCGTCCGTTTCAATAAAGATGGAACCTCAGAAAATGGCGATCTTGCCTTCTTCGACAAGGATAATACCCATTATGCAAAAGTAACTCTGTACAGTGGTCTGGTACGATTTGCAGACGATCGTTTTCTTGATATTGAGCTTGTGACAAATACGGAAACAGGTCTGAAAATACCGCTGTCTTCAATCGTTACCAAAGAATTCTACACAATTCCGGTGGAGTACCTGACAACAGGAGGAGATGAGGGTGCAGAGGGATTCATGAGGCAAAAGACCGGAAAGGATGGCAGTACAACTACGGAATTTGTGGAAACGGATATTTATGAGGATACTAAAAATGATTCCGGTCAGGAGGTCTATTATGTAGATGAAGCCGATTTTGACCCGGGGGATATTATTGTAAAGCCTGATTCCAGTGAAACCTATACGATACAGGCTGTTGCGAGTCTTGAGGGTGTTTACTGCACCAATCGCGGCTACGCGCAATTCCGTAAAATCAATATTATGGAACAGAACGATGAATACTGTCTGGTAAAGGAGGGGACTACCTACGGCATCTCACAATATGATTACATCGTCCGGGACGGTTCAAGTGTGAATGAATCAGAAATTCTACGCTGAAAAAAGAGGTGTTTATTATGCTAATAGAAAACTACAGATCTGTTCAGGAAAAAATCAATGAGGCCTGTGCACGCTCTGGAAGAGATCCGAAGGAAGTCACACTAGTCGCTGTGAGCAAGACGAAACCGGAAGAGAATATTACAGAGCTGTACAATGCCGGTGTACGGGACTTTGGTGAGAATTACATACAGGAGCTTCGCAGAAAACACGAGGATCTGCCACAGGATATCCGATGGCATATGATCGGACACCTTCAGCGAAACAAGGTAAAGTATATTGCGGGCTATATCAAAATGATTCATGCTGTTGACAGTTATGAGCTTGCAGAAACCATTGAAAAAGAGGCTGTGAAGAATCATCGCTGCATCCCGATTCTGATCGAGGTAAATGTTGCAGGCGAGGACACCAAATTTGGCGTATCCTGCGAGGATGCTTCTTCTCTTGTCCGCAGGATCGCAGAAAACCTTCCTCACGTGCGTGTCAGTGGTCTTATGACCAGTGCACCCTTTGTTTCAGATCCAGAGGACAACCGTCCTGTCTTCCGCAAATTAAGGCAATTAAGTGTTGACATAGGAATGGAAAACACTGATAATGAGAATGTTGAGATGAAGACTCTGAGTATGGGTATGACAAATGACTACCAGATCGCCGTTGAAGAGGGAGCAACCATTGTTCGTGTAGGCACTGCCATTTTCGGAGCCCGTGATTACAGCCATCAGGAGGCAGATAAATAAGTGGTTTGTTCAGCTGCCCACGGTATATGATGCTCTGCATTGCAGACAGATAATCACGGCGAATTTTTTTGGTTAGGAGAGTATAACAATATGGGTTTTTTTGATAAGTTCCTGGATGCTGTTCGTTTAAACGATGATTACGATGACGACGATGATGCATTTTTCGACGACGATGATGATGAATTTGATGAAGAGCCGGAAGAGGTTTCGGAGGCACCGAGGAAGAAGCGTTTTGGAAGCCATAAGACCGTAAAGCCCCGGAAGGAGATTGAAGAGGAAGAACCGGTCCGCAGAGCACAGCCGGAGGCCGCTCCCAGATATACCAGCGCTTCCAAGATGCAGACACGTCCGGCAGCTTCGTCTCAGAAGGTTACACCAATGCGCCGTTCCGGTGTTTCTGCCTCCCATAGCAATATGGAGGTCTGTGTCATCAAGCCTGCCAAGGTCGAGGATTACCGCGAAATTGCTGATACACTGCTTTCCGGATGTACAGTAGTATTGAATCTTGAGGGACTGGATGTTGAGCTTGCACAGCGTATCATTGATTTTTCATCAGGTTCGTGTTATGCAATCGGCGGTGGACTTCAGAAGGTTTCAAGCTATATTTTCATCCTCACACCGTCTTCTGTGGAGATTTCCGGTGATATACAGGATCTCCTGAATGGCGCAATGCCAACCATGCGCACATCATTCTGATTAAATGACTTTTTTATGATGCCGGACAGAGCATCATCAGAGCATCAGTTAGAAGCAATTCTTACTGGTGCTTTTCTTATAACAGAAAAAGGAGATCCTTATGGAATCACTTATTGTTGAAAGAAAGAATAGTGGACTGGAATTTTCCTATCCCATTGTCTGGGAGAACAGCTTTAAATCCCTGGCTGATGAAATACAACGGATCAAGGGCTTCCGTGCAAAAAAAATCTGTATTGTATCTGACAGCAATGTTGCACCCTTGTACGCTGAGCAGACTGCACGGGCACTGCAGCCGCTAGGACTTGACGTAAAAACCTATGTATTTTCCGCCGGAGAGGAACACAAAAATCTGGATACGGTTTCAGATCTCTACCGTTTTCTGATCAGTAACAGATTTGAGCGAAATGATATGCTTGCCGCCCTCGGCGGCGGAGTGACCGGGGACCTGACCGGGTTTACAGCCGCGACATATCTGCGGGGAATTGATTTTATTCAGATTCCCACCACTCTGCTTGCACAGGTGGACAGCAGCGTTGGGGGAAAAACCGGTGTAGACTTTGCCCGGTACAAGAATATGGTCGGTGCTTTTTGGCAGCCGCGTCTTGTATTTATGAATACAGAAACACTTAAGACTCTTCCAGATGACCAGTTTGCATCAGGCATGGGAGAGGTTCTGAAAACAGGTGCTATCCGCGACAGAGCGCTTCTGGAATGGATTGACACCCATGCATCTGCCCTTCAGGATCGCGATTCTAAATCTCTTGCACATGTGATCCGAGCCTGCTGCAAAGTGAAAGCGGCTGTTGTGGAAGAGGATCCCACAGACAGAGGCATCCGTGCAATATTAAATTTCGGACATACACTCGGTCATGCCATTGAAAAGGAAAAACACTTCGCACTTCTGCATGGACAATGCGTAGGAATCGGATCAATTGGCGCGAGCTGGCTTTCCTGGAAGAAGGGAATGATTTCAGAGGCGGAATACCAATGGATTGTCCGTCTGCACCAGGAATTTCATATTCCTACCTGTGTGCAGGGACTTTCAGCTGATGATATAGTCCGCACAACAAAATCAGACAAAAAGATGGAAGAGGGCAGAATCCGCTTTATCCTGCTCGATGGGATCGGCAATGCAGTAATAGATAGTACTGTTACCGATCAGGATCTGTATGATACTGCATCATCGTTAATCCATTAAGGCAGAATATTTTTCTTTACCGTTATCGCAGAGTACCTTTCGTTACTGCTATCGCCGCAGATACATTATTTGCTTATATATTATTTGAAGACACATTATTTATAGCTGTATTATTTGCTGATACATTAATGCCGATACATAATTTCTGATACATTATTTCTGATACATTATTAGCAATACATTATCAGAGAAACATCACTTTCTATATAAGGAATCCTGATACACATGAAATCAATTAACCAGTCTACAGACAAAAAAAGTACCAATCCTATTGTTCTTCTGATCGCCGGAGCTCTCATGGTTTTACTTGACCAGATCACAAAGCATCTCGCTTTCATCTGCCTTGCCGGCAGACCGGCCAAAGTTCTGATTCCGGGCGTTCTGGAACTGCAATATCTGGAAAATAACGGCGCTGCCTTCAGTATGCTTCAGAATCAGCAGTGGTTTTTCTATATTCTCACAGCAGTCTTTCTGATTGCAGCAATTGTGCTGATGCGCAGAGTCCCCCGTGACACGTCCAGGTATAATCCGCTGCTTTGGTGTGTCACTGTTCTATGTGCAGGGGCCGTCGGGAATCTGATTGACCGGGTGATGCACCGATATGTGGTAGACTTTATCTACTTTTCCATCATTCACTTTCCGGTATTTAATGTTGCTGATATCTATGTAACCCTTTCCGTAATTGTCCTGATTGTCCTTGTTTTATTTCACTATAAGGACAACGATCTTCAGGAGATTTTCAGGAGAAGGCAAGGTGAGGATATGCAGGAAGAAAATAACAACCAGAACAGTATAAATGGAAAGGATGCAGAATGAATCTCACCCGGACAAGACAGGGAGCATATTTCCATGAAAGAAATTACTATTAATGTAGATCCGGAAGATCAGGATGAGCGGATTGATGTCTACCTGACGAAACAGCTGGAGACGATGTCCCGTTCCCATATTCAGAAGCTTCTGAAGGATGCGGCGGTTTCTGTCTCCGGCAGACAGGTAAAGGCGAATTACCGTATTCAGGCAGGAGATCAGGTGCATTTATCCATTCCGGATACGCAGGAACCTGACATTCTTCCTGAGAATATCCCCCTGGATATTCTCTATGAAGATGATGACCTGCTGGTCGTTAATAAACCAAAGGGCATGGTTGTCCATCCTGCCGCAGGCCATTATTCCCACACGCTGGTGAACGCTCTCCTGTACCATTGCGGAGACAGCCTGTCAGGTATCAACGGTGTACTGCGCCCTGGTATTGTGCATCGGATTGATATGGATACAACAGGTGCTCTGGTTGTATGCAAAAATGATCTTGCCCACCGAAGTCTCGCCGCACAGCTCTCCGTGCACAGCATCACACGTAGATACCGGGCTATCGTTCATGGAATCCTGTCTGAGGACGATATTACAATCCAGGGAAATATCGGCAGGCACCCCACCGACCGGAAGAAAATGACAGTCACGACAGATGACAAAGGCAAGCCGGCCGTAACCCATGTTCATGTTCTGCAGCGTTTAAAAGGTTTCACATATGTTGAATGCCGCCTGGAAACCGGCAGGACCCACCAGATCCGTGTACATATGGCACATATTGGACATCCCCTGCTCGGCGATACGCTCTATGGTCCTAAGAAATGCCCTGTCAAAGGACTGCAGGGCCAGACATTACATGCTATGGTTCTGGGATTTCAGCATCCGGTGACAGGGCAGTATATGGAGTTTACAGCCCCGCTTCCAGATTACTTTGAGGACCTGTTGCGAAAGCTTTCATAACAAATTCGTACAATTCCCCTGTGTGATAGGATATTTTGTCAAAGCATACAAAAACAGTTCGGATAATAATGTTTTTATATGCAATTTATCAGAAGATATGTTATAATGATGGCACAGAAATGAATTGTTTCGAAAACAACATCTTGATTGCCCTGCTTTCAATCAGGTATATGTAATTTCCTGCAATCCGTTCCATCCGGAACAGATCATGGAAAGGAGGAACTGTTATGAAGACGATCATTACAATAGGACGTGAGTTTGGCAGTGGTGGACATCTGATCGGGAAGTTACTTGCAGATGATCTGAAGATTCCTTTTTACGATAAGGAGCTTCTGGACCAGGCAGCAAAGAACAGTGGTCTGGCCAAGGAAATTTTTGAGAATCAGGACGAAAAGCCAACGAGCAGTTTTCTGTATTCTCTGGTAATGGATACATATTCCTTCGGTTATACATCGAATGTCATGAACGAGATGCCTCTGAATCAGAAGGTTTTTCTGGCACAGTTTGACACGGTGAAGAAGCTGGCGTCACAGGGTCCCTGTGTGATCATCGGCAGATGTGCCGATTATGCCCTTGAGGACAACCCGAATCTGCTCAGTATCTTCATACATGCAGATCTTGACGTCAGAGTGAGACGTATCTCAACGCTTTATGATCTGACAGACTCAAAGGCACGGGACCGGATCCGCAAGAATGACAAGAGCCGGTCCAGCTACTACAATTACTACACGAGCAAAGAGTGGGGATCTGCTTCCAGCTACGATCTGTGTCTGGATAGCGCAAAGTTCGGTGTTGACGGTTGTGTAGAAATGATCAAAAATGCCATAGATCATAAGGAGCACGGCTATCATCACGGAATTACACAGCCAGACTGAGCATATGTAAGAGCGTACTGCTTATGTTTCAAAGCTACAAAGCCTTAATCGGATATTGCAATATCATCTATGTGTGCCTGATCGACTCGCACAGAAAGAACGACAGCTTCAATCGGTTCTTCGAGGATCATGGAGAGGATACCGCAAATTATTCCATGGAACTTATAGAAGATTTTATGGAAAAGCAAGCGATTATGTTCCGTCGCTATTATCTACTGGACCGTAGACGGACAGACGATGAAAATATGACGTTTTTCGGCCGTTTCCTGTATCGTGCATGGCAGGATACGGGAAAAAGATAGAAAAGAAAATCAGAAAGACCTTTGCATCACGTCCCGGGCAGATACAGCATTCCGGATCATTTGATGCAAAGGTCTTTCTGGTATGATAAACAATATCAATCTTGTATCAGATCATCGTTTCTTCTGCGGAATATCCTCTCTTGGAATACCGGAATATCCATCATATGGACGGTCTGAGAACCGATACATGGAAGAGCGGAGTTCGTTTGTCTGATCATAGCGCTTTCCACCCCAATATGGTCTGCCGTTCATTTCGGTCTTCGGTCCGAAGTGAACATCCTTCATTGCATACTTCAGGAACTCCTCAAAACCGGTACGGTCTACAATATAACCGATATGCTCCTTGTTCTCTACAGCGCCTCTGTCCTGATATGCATCCAGATAATCATATGTATTCTTGATAATCTTCAGGATACTGTCTTCATCGGCCCATTTCAGAAAATCTACACCAAGGCGGGGGTTCTTCTTGCCGGTGCGACCCAGCAGCGTCAGACGGTAATAATGCTCCTTGCTTCTGGTCCATGCACGGGTGGGACAGTAGTTGACACAGACACCGCAGCCGATACACTTATTGGTGTCCCGGACAATCTTGCCGTTGACAACAGAGAGTGCACCAACACTTCGTCTGCTGCAATACTTAACGCATTGCTCGCAGTCAATACAACGATCCGGATTATACTGGGGCTCTGTCTGTCCAATGATGCCGAAATCATTCAGTCTTACATGTGCGCAGTCATTGGAACAGCCGGTGCATGCGATCTTTACATGATGATCATTCGGATAGATCAGTTTATCGATTTTGACTGCAAGTGCCTTTGTGTCATAGCATCCAAAAGGACAGAGTGATTTTCCGGGACAGGCAACTACATTTCTTGTGCCGGAGGACGGGTATCCCTCACCAGGCTTGTTTGGTGCCTGCGTAACGCCGGTTGCTTCAATGATAGACTGCAGCGCCTTATTTACTTCTTCAACATCCTCCAGGGCAATACCAGGTATTTCAAACCCCTGACGATTGGTCAGGTTTACCTCACCCTTTCCATATTTTGTCGCGATTTCCACAACCTTTGCCAGGGATGCAACATCAATCTTTCCTCCGGGTAAACGTACACGGGAAGCAGTTTCTCCTCTGACCTTGGACTGGCGGAAGTTATTCTTTTTTAATTTTTTTACATTGCAATCGTAACCCATATGTTTCCTCCTTCCTCAGTCTAACATATCTTTGCTGACCGTGTAGTTGAATACAGGTCCATCGAGACATACATACTTTCCGCCGATTCTGCAATGACCACATTTTCCAAGTCCGCAGCACATTTTACGTTCCTGGGAAACCCAGATATTTGACTCCTGGAAACCTTTTTCCAGAAGACCCATCACGGAAAAGCGCATCATTGGAGGTGGCCCGACTACGACTGCCACAGCGTTCCTTACGTCGCGGATGCGCACGTCCGGAATATATTTGGTTACAAGACCGATTTTGCCTTCATAACCCTCGGGAGCTCCATCTACCGTGAGCCAGAGATCGAGACGATTGTTCCAGGTACGGAGGTCATCGCGGAACAGCATGTCATCAGGGCTCTTGAATCCGACAATAACATGCTTGTCAGCTGCATCCGGCTCCTCTGCCAGCTGGCTTACAACGCCACGAACAGGTGATACACCCGTGCCGCCCGCAACGACAAGAACCTCCCGGTTCTTGAAGATCCTCATATCAAAACCATTTCCATAAGGGCCGCGGAGCAGAAGAGACTGTCCCTTATATTTTTCAAAAACCTCATCAGTGACTCTTCCAACCTTCCGAAGGGTCAGATCAATATAATCCTCGCCGATACCGCTGACTGAGATCGGAGCTTCTCCGTATTTCGGGACAGATACTTCAAAAAACTGTCCGGGTTTTACTTCTCCATGATAGCGCATGCGGAAGGTATATTCTTTCTTTGTATGTCTGATGACATCCAGAATCTCCGATGCAAAGGGTACATAAGGATTTTTTTCATCAATTGCCATTTGTACCTGCCTCCTTATTTGTCTGAACCGGTTGCTGTGCTTGCAGCAAGTTCTTTAACTCTCTGGTTGACTTTATTGATGATTTTGGAGTAGGAAATGTATTCCGGACAGACAGCATCACATCTGCCGCAGCCGACACACATATTATATCCAAAACGGGTGCGGAAATCATAAATCTTGTGAAGAACCTTGAAACGCATCCGTTCACCCTGTGTACGTCTGTACTGACCGCCGCCGGCAACGTTCGTATATCCGTCAACCATACAGGAAGCATTCACACGGCGTCTCTCACCAACTTTTCCATTGTCCGTGTAATAGATGTCCTGCATCGTAAAGCAGGTACAGGTCGGACATACCAGCGTACAGCGGCCACATCCGATACATCTTGCCGTATACTCGTCCCAGATCGGATCCTTGTAAATACTGTTCGGGATTTCTTCGGGTATCTCCACCTTTGTCTTATTCTCAACCGGATAGGAGGGTGTGATATCGGCCCTTTTTCCACCTGCATTTTCAAAAATACCCTCAAGAGATGTGTCCGGAACATCACAGAGAAAAGCACCGTCCTTCTGTTCCACGGAAAACAGATATCCATCGGTTACCCGGTTCGTTCCCATACTCACAGAAAATCCATCCGGATCATCCGCCTCTTCACCTGCAATCAGGGCAAACTTTACATGATTTCGGATATTTTCATAGAAATAATCCTTTGGACCGTTACCCAGATAGATCTGATCCAGTCTTTTCACCGCATGAATATCATAGCTGCGAAGGAAAACAATCACATCCCGGGTATCCCGGTCAGCCTCCTTTACTTCATTTTCCGTAAAGAAGAAGAGCGTCTCTGAGAGCGGTGTCAGAATCTCTTTGAAAGAGTAGTCAGACTTCTGACGAAGCTCAATTTCCGAAGAATCGTGGATGAAGTCATAACGGATCACATCGGTATCCGTAAATCTTCCTTCGCCCACCTTCAGGACGGGTGCGAAGAGCCGGTAATTCTGGTCAAGCTCTTTGATCACCTTGGCAAATCCTGCCTGATCAAGTGTGTATCCCACGTATGTACCTCCTATGTAATACAGGACATCAACAGTTGCTCTGCGCCGGACAGATCATTGTTAAAATGAATAATAGTTCCAGCGAGAAATATAATATTATTATACAACATGTACAGTCTGGAAGATAGTAACGAATGCAACATTTTATGTTAAAATTTTATTTATCGTTACAGTTCGGAGGACAGTTCAGAGGCCCGCCGTGAAGGACATTAAAAGATTAGTGCGCAAAGTGCTTCATTCTGCTATAATAAAAAGCCACTGATCAAGTATCGGTTTGCTTCTGTTTTCACAGAATGCTCACGTTTTCAGATTATATTATTATGTGTCGGATATTCAATATTAGGGCATCACGTAACGAATGTTCCTGAATATCCCCTGGCAGGGAGGAAAATCATGGAGAAGATTAAAGTCGGCATGCTTGGCATTGGCAATATTGGAAAAGGCACCTATCAGGCCCTATATATGAACCAGAAGAAAATTGCGGATACCACAGGCCTTGACATTGAAATCGTCAAAATTCTCAATCGTCACCCTGAAAAGGACAGAGGTATAGATATTCCTAAAGAAAAGTACACAAAGGATGTCGACGAAATTCTGAATGATCCTGAAATCAGCATCGTAATAGAACTGATCGGTGGTATCGAACCGGCCACCACCTATATGGCAAGAGCACTGGAAAATGGGAAAAGTGTTGTGACAGCAAATAAAGCTGCCATCGCGGCAAATGGAAGAATGCTTGCAGAGCTGGCGCAGAAACACCATGTTCTGCTTCGTTTTGAAGCCGCGGTAGCAGGAGGTATCCCGATCCTGACATCTCTGACCACAGCGCTTCTGTCCAATGAATTCAGTTCCGTACACGGGATACTGAACGGTACAACGAACTATATCCTGACCCAGATGGAGGAAAACGGGAAGAATTATTCCGAAGTTTTGAAAGAAGCACAGGCAAAAGGCTTTGCTGAAGCAGATCCTACTGCAGATGTTGAGGGAATTGATGCTGCCAATAAGCTGTCTATCCTGATATCTCTGATATTCGGTCTTGGAGTAGGGCCTGAACAGATCCCGACACAGGGAATCACACAGATCGGAGCTGAAGACATTGCATTTGCAAAGGACTTTGGTTATCGGATCAAACTGCTCGCAAGTGCGAGAGAAGAGGATGGTGAAGTAGCTGCAAGCGTAGAACCGGCATTGATTCCCGAGAGTCATCCTCTGGCGAATGTGCGCAATGAATTTAACGCTGTATTCATTACCGGAAATGCCGTAGATAATCTGATGTTTTACGGAAGAGGCGCCGGGCCGCTTCCGACCGGCAGCGCTGTGATGGGCGATGTCATTGGTGTGGCCAGAAAGTGGGAGAAGGATTCCGCCTATGACATTGTTCCCCAGCTCCGCTATGATGCGGATCTGCGTTTCATAGGAGAGGGAAGCAACAAGTATTATGTCCGGATGACTGCTGAGGATGTACCTGGCGTAATGGGTAAAATCACAACGATATTGGGAGCTCACGGCATCAGCATTGAAACAGCTATACAGCGCCCGTCAAAGAATTCCGGAAATGATGAAGGTTCCTCCTGTGCTCTGCTTGTTCCGCTTATTTTTATATTTGCGAATGTGGACAAAACCGTTGTCAGTGATGCCTTGGATGATCTGATTGAAAACAGATGTGTGCGCTCCGTAGAAACAGTTATGCGGGTAGCTGATTAAAACTACAGGGATAGGACAACAATACAGACTGTTTCTGAAATGGAATCCGCAGACGCACATTGAAATTGAGCGGGTTTCAGGAAAATCCTATAAATAAGGGAGGAAAATTGCAATTATGGCGTCTATCATACAGATCGTTTCTCTGGCGATCTATTGCATTGTGAGTGTTTTGGATCTCAGATTCCGGTACACAAGCAGAGAACGCTATATAAAGCCATTGCTTATGCCGGTTCTGATCGTATTTTACCTCTCTTCGGCAGTATCACTAGGCCTGGAAATACGATATCTGATAATACCGGCCTTGTTCTGCGGATTTCTGGGAGACACATTAC